>NZ_CP071246.1:306638-613277 GCF_021496665.1 Corynebacterium sp. CNCTC7651
ACAAGGAGAAGACCGAGGAGCGTCTGGCCAAGCTGTCCGGCGGCGTGGCCGTGCTCAAGGTCGGCGCGCCCACCGAGACGGAGATGAATGAGCGCAAGCTGCGCGTCGAGGATGCGATCAACGCCGCACGCGCTGCGGTGCAGGAAGGCATCATCGCCGGCGGCGGCTCTGCGCTCGTGCAGATCTCCAAGGAGCTCGAGGAATTTGCCCAGGGTTTCGAGGGTGAGCAGAAGACCGGTGTCTTGGCCGTCGCCCGCGCGCTGACCAAGCCCGCTTACTGGATTGCGGAAAACGCTGGCCTGGACGGCGCTGTCGTGGTGTCCAAGATTGCCGAGATGGGCAACGGCGAAGGCTTCAACGCCGCCACGCTGGAGTACGGCAACCTCATCGAGCAGGGCATCATCGACCCGGTGAAGGTGACCCACTCTGCTGTGGTCAACGCCGCTTCCGTGGCCCGCATGGTGCTGACCACCGAGGCATCTGTGGTGACCAAGCCGGAGGAAGAAGACGAAGCCGGCCACGCGCACTAAAAATTCGGCTGGGCGCTGTTTGCGCCACAGCTTAAGCCCCATCCAATCTTCCGCACGCGGTGTGCGGGAGTGGATGGGGCTTTGTTTCGTCGTTAAGCGGAAAGCCCCTACTTTGCGGAAGCGGCGGCGACCTTCATGCCGCCGTGGGCACCGCGGAGGATGGCCTGGCGCTCGGACTCGCTCATACCGCCCCAGATGCCGTACGGCTCTGCGACGCGCAGGGCGTGCTCGCGGCACTGGGACAGGACCGGGCAGGAGTAGCAGATTGCCTTTGCGCGGTTCTCGCGCTGGGTGCGGGCGCGGCCACGCTCCCCGTCCGGGTGGTAGAACACCTCCGAGGCTTCGCCGCGGCAGGCGCTGTGCAGCTGCCAATCCCAAAAATCAGCGTTCGGTCCAGGAAGCAGGTGCGGCAGCGACATGGTGATAAAAGCTCCTTCAGTGTGCCTCAGCGGCGCCGACGCGCCACATTGCTCTACGTCGTGGCCGATGCGCGGGGACCGCGCTCCGTACCGAAAGGGCAGTGTGGTCACCCTGAGTGAACACCGGGTGTCCTGGCGGTTGCCGGGAGCTTGATTGGTGTGAGGATGCCGCGAAAAAGCGCCCTCAAGCTGGGAATTCACTTAAGGTTACCAATGGGTGAATTTCTTCCTGCGGGGCAACGGGTGTGATTATGGGGGTGGCCGGGCTTCAGCTCCACGTACCCGCTGGTAGACCGGAAATCGTTGGTATGATCATCATTTCGGCGGTATCGTGCCCTGAGAAGCCGTAGAACAATAAGCGCACTGCGATAGATAAACGGATAGATAAGCGGTTGGAGAGGAGGGTGCTGTGACGGAGCCGGACAAGGCGGAGCTCGAGCACGAGCTAGCGCGGATCGTGCCTCTTGCCGTCGAGGGCGATGAACGCGCCCTCGGGCGTGTGATCAAGCTGATCCACCCGCCGGTACTGCGCTACACCCGCGCCCGCATAGGCGGCGGGCGCACCCCCACCGCTGAGGATGTCTCGCAGGAGATCTGTCTCGCCGTTGCCACCTCAATTCACAAGTACACGGACATGGGAAAACCATTCATGGCCTTTGTGTATGGCATTGCGTTCAACAAAGTGGCGGATGCTCATCGGGCGATGTTCCGGGACAAGCTGAGCCCAATCGAGGACGTCCCGGATTCGGTTGCACCGGGCCACACGCCCGAGGATGCCGCACTTGAATTGGATGGAAGTAACCAAATCCGCGAGTTACTCGATGTACTGGGTGAAAAGGCGCGCGACATCATCATTCTCAGGGTGTTTGTCGGGCTATCTGCGGAGGAAACGGCTGAAGCTGTGGGCTCAACGCCCGGAGCGGTCAGGGTTGCCCAGCACCGCGCGATAGCTAAGCTGCGCCAGGCTCTTCAAGAACAGGACCAACTGACATGACACGCCGCGCCGAGATGCCGCATGGGGAAGATGCGACCACCCAGTTCGCCCCCGTCGCGCAGGATGATGCGTTCCTCGACGCACTCGCTCGTGGCCAAGACCCATCCTCCGGCAAGGACCCGCTGGCTCGGATGCTGCTGGACCTCAAGGCAGATATTGAGCGGCCGATGCCGGGTGCGCCACTGGTTGCCTTCCCGCAGCACGAGACTACGTCCACTGCTCCTGCGCAGGAGCCGTCGCGTGTGGTCTCGCTCGACGTGGAACGGTCTCGCCGCCGCGGTGTGAACCCCTGGGTTTCCGGCTTGATCGGTGCTGCTGCGGCAACCGTTGTGGTTGCCGGGTCCGGTGCGGTGCTGTACAACGCCACCCCATCCTCCCCGCTGTGGGGTGTGGCATCCTCCGTGTTCGGGGACCGCACCGCTGCGGTGGAACTTGCCTCTACGCTGGAGCAGCTGGAGGTGGCAAGCCAGGAAGGCGATGCTGACTACTTCGCCGCCTTGCTGCACCAGGCACGCGAGCTGGTTGATTCTATGAAGCCGGTTGCATCCTCCAGCGGTGATGGCGCACCGGCAACGGCTGTAGACAATGCTGTGACACGCACTGTCACGGTGACCGTGACGGCGACACCGAACCCCAACGCACCCGCGCACGGGCCTCAGGAGCCGACGCAACCTGCCCAGAACCCGGAGCCTGCGGCACCGGTGGCACCGGGCCAGAATCCGCAGCCGGCGCAGCCGTCCCAGCCTGCGCAGCAGTCTCGTCCGGCGCAGCAGCCTAGCAGCGTGCGGGTGGAGCCGAGCGCGCAGCCAGCACAGCCGGCCCAGCCGATTGAGCCGGGGCAGTCAGCGCGGCCGTCGCAGCTCTCGCAGTCGTCGCCAGTAGTGCAGCCCCAGCCGCAACCGCAGCCGGAGAACCCAGGTGTGCAGCCGTCGGTGGTTGAGCCGGGCTCGTCCGAGGGCGGTGCCCAGGGCGGCGCGGTGCCGCAGGTTGTGTCGCGCGAGAACGGCTAGTACTCCGCTGCCCCTGCGGGATCTCTCCGCGTAGGGCTCTCAGCGGCAGGGTTAGCGGGCGTCTAAGCCGTCCAGGTAGCCCATTGCGTAATCCCACGGCACGTACGCCTCAACGTTAGGGCTCGCGCTGGGCTCATGGACCGGGGGCAGTTCGCCGCGCAGGGACGCGAGCATGTTCTGCTCCATGATTTCCCAGTCGTAATAATGCAATTCCTCGCAGTCTTCGCACTGGAAGTAGATGCCGAGGATGCCGCGCGGCCTCAGGCGACGCATACAGTCGCGCACGTATCCCAAGTCCTGGATCACTTCGACGCGCTCGCGAGCGGACAGGGGCTCAGGAACCTCGTCGTCCTCGATGAACGATGCCGGGTCGTTCGGGTCGTCCGCAAACGGGTCCAAGGGCATCATGTCGTCGTAGTTCACGCCCGTAATGGTAGTCGGCACCTAGCACGCGCCCAAGACCACCCGTGGCCATCGCACGCACCTTCGTTCAACTACCGCGCGCGGTATATCATGGGCGAAAGCTATATCCGGCCCATTTGGGCCCCGTATTTCGCGGGCACAGCGCGGGAGAGGAGACACTGCCCATGGCAATCGAGCGAGTTCTCACAGGTGGGGACTATCCGGACAAGGTGGTGTTGCGCGGCCTGACGTTCGACGATGTGCTGCTGCTGCCCGCGGAGTCCCACATTGTGCCGAACGAGGTGAACACGCGCACCCAGTTCACCCGCAACATCCAGCTTGGTATCCCCATCGCGTCTGCCGCGATGGATACCGTGACGGAATCCCGGATGGCCATCGCTATGGCTCGCCAGGGCGGTATCGGCGTGCTGCACCGTAACCTGAGCGCGCAGGAGCAGGCGGAACAGGTCGATATTGTGAAGCGCTCCGAGTCCGGCATGGTGACTAACCCGGTCACCGCAACGCCGGACATGACCATCCGCGACGTGGACGCACTGTGCGGGCGCTTCCACATCTCCGGTCTGCCGGTGGTGGACGATGCGGGTCGCCTCGTGGGCATTATCACCAACCGCGACATGCGCTTCGAGCCGAACTTCGACCGCAAGGTTGCCGAGGTTATGACGCCGATGCCGCTCGTCGTGGCGGAAGAGGGCGTGAGCAAGGAGGACGCGCTCGCGCTCCTGTCCGCCAATAAGGTGGAGAAGCTTCCCATCGTGTCCAAGGACGGCACCCTCGCCGGCCTGATCACGGTGAAGGACTTTGTGAAGAGCGAGCAGTACCCGAATGCGTCGAAGGATGACGCGGGCCGCCTGCTCGTTGCGGCTGGTGTCGGCACCGGCGAAGATTCGTACGACCGCGCTGGCCTGCTGGTTGAGGCCGGTGTGAACGCGCTTGTGGTGGACTCTGCCCACGCGCACAACAACCGCGTGCTGGAGATGGTGTCCCGCGTGAAGCAGGACTTCGGCGACCGCGTCGACGTGATCGGCGGCAACTTGGCCACCCGTTCCGCCGCGCAGGCGATGATCGACGCTGGCGCGGACGCCATCAAGGTTGGTATCGGCCCGGGCTCCATCTGCACCACCCGCGTGGTTGCTGGTGTGGGTGCGCCCCAGATCACCGCGATCCTCGAGGCATCCGTGCCCGCCCACAAGGCGGGCGTGCCGGTGATCGCTGACGGCGGCATGCAGCACTCCGGTGACGTGGCAAAGGCGCTGGCAGCTGGTGCATCCTCCGTGATGCTCGGCTCCATGCTGGCTGGTACGGCTGAGGCGCCGGGCGACATCGTCGTCGTCGGCGGCAAGCAGTACAAGCGCTACCGCGGTATGGGCTCCATGGGCGCGATGCAGGGCCGCGGCCTCACGGGTGAGAAGCGCTCCTTCTCCAAGGACCGCTACTTCCAGGCGGACGTGGCAAGCGAAGAAAAGCTCGTGCCGGAGGGCATCGAGGGGCGCGTGCCCTACCGCGGCGAGCTAGACGCCATCACCCACCAGATCGTGGGCGGCCTGCGCGCTGCGATGGGCTACACCGGTTCCGCTTCCATCGAGGAGCTGCAGACGAAGCAGTTCGTCCAGATCACTACCGCTGGTCTGCGTGAGAGCCACCCGCACGACATCACCCAGACCGTCGAGGCACCGAACTACCGCGGCTAAGAGCTGGGTGCTTGTCGACGTAAGGAAGGATCCATGCGCGAATACGTTGAAATTGGCATTGGGCGCGAGGCCCGCAAGGCCTACGACTTGAGCGACATTGCTGTGGTGCCGAAGCGCCGCACCCGCTCGTCGAAGCTGGTGGACACCACGTGGCACTTCGATGCCTACAGCTTTGACCTGCCGCTGCTGTCCCACCCGACGGATGCGCTGGCCAGCCCCGAGTTTGTCATTGAAATGGGCAAGCTGGGCGGCCTCGGCGTGATCGATGCGGAGGGGCTGTGGGGCCGCCAGGCAGATTTGGAAGGTGCGATTGCGCAGGTTGTGGAGGCAGCGGAGTCGCCGATGTTCCCGCGGGACGACGAAGATTTCAAGGCCTACCGGGACTCGTTCGCCAACGCCACCAGCGCCCTGCAGAAGCTGCACGCGGACGAGCTGGACCGCGATCTGCTCACCGAGCGCATTCAGCAGGTGCGTGATTCCGGCGTCACTGTCGCGGTCCGCGTGAGTGCGCAGAACGCCCGTGAGCTTGCCCCCGTGGTCATTGCCGCTGGCGCGGAGATCTTGTTCATTCAGGGCTCCATTGTGTCGGCGGAACACGTCCAGGAGGGCGGGGAGCCGCTGAACTTGAAGGAATTCGTCGGCACGCTTGACGTGCCCGTGATTGCCGGCGGCGTCTTTGACTACGCCACGGCGACCCACCTCATGCGCGCGGGTGTTGCGGGTGTGATTGTGGGCTCCGGGGCGACCGGTAGCCACGCTTTGGGTGTGCCGTTGGCGACTGCTATCGCCGACGTGGCGGCGGCGCGTCGCGCCTACCTGGACGAGACTGAGGGACGCTACGTTCACGTGGTCGCGGATGCAGAGGTATACACCGCAAGCGAAATCGCGGTGGCGCTGGCGTGTGGCGCAGACGCTGTCATGGTGGGCAGGCCGCTTGCTCGCGCTCACGAAGCACCGGCGAGCGGCACGTACTGGGAACCGCAGGCGGCGCACCCGCGCTTTCCCCGTGGCACCGTTTCATCGAACCCCTATGATTCCCGCCAACCTTTGCATGTGGTGCTCGAGGGTCCGTCCAGCGAGCCGGATGGCGGGCTGAACCTGGTCGGTGGCCTGCGCAGGATCATGGCCAAGTGCGGCTACACGGACCTGAAGCAGTTCCAGAAGGCGGACTTGGTGGTCACCAACTTCTAGTCCATCAACTTTTCGCGGGTGAGGCGGCGCTCTTTCGCGCCGCCTTTCGTGCTTCCAGCATGCAGAGGACGGCGCCGAGCGGTGGAGCGCTGGTTGGCGCAGGGGCGGCGGTGTTGGCGGTCACGGTGGGTATTGTCCACCACTGGGCTACTATTTAACGCGTGACTACCCCCCAAATCCGTCCTGTTCTGGTCGTCGATTTCGGCGCGCAGTACGCGCAGCTGATCGCGCGCCGCGTGCGCGAGGCGAACGTCTACTCCGAGGTCGTGCCCTCCACCATCACCGCGGCCGAGCTGAAGGAGAAAGATCCGGTGGCCCTTGTGCTCTCCGGTGGTCCGTCGTCCGTATATGAGGCGGGCGCTCCGCAGCTCGACCCGGAGATTTTCTCCCTGGGCTTGCCGATTTTCGGCATTTGCTACGGCTTCCAGGTGATGACGCAGTCGCTCGGCGGCACCGTTGCCAAGACTGGTGCCCGCGAGTACGGCCGCACCCAGATGCACGTGGAAGGCGGCGTGTTGCACGCTGGGATTGACCACGATCACCCGGTCTGGATGTCCCACGGGGACTCGGTAACTGAGGCGCCAGCAGGATTCACCGTGACCGCGTCGACCCCTGGCGCGCCGGTCGCTGCTTTTGAGAACCTGGAGCGCCGCTTCGCCGGTGTGCAGTACCACCCGGAGGTGATGCACTCCCCGCACGGCCAGCAGGTACTCACCCGTTTCCTCACTGAGGTGGCGGGCCTGGAGCAGAACTGGACCGCGTCCAACATCGCGGACCAGCTGGTGGAGCAGGTGCGCGAGCAGGTGGGCGATGGCCACGCGATCTGCGGCCTGTCCGGCGGTGTGGACTCTGCTGTAGCGGCTGCGCTGGTGCAGCGCGCGATCGGCGACCGCCTCACCTGCGTCTTCGTGGACCACGGTTTGCTGCGGAAGGGCGAGCGCGAGCAGGTGGAGAAGGACTTTGTGGCCGCCACCGGCGCGAAGTTGGTGACGGTGGATGAGCGCAAGGCGTTCCTGGACAAGCTCGCCGGCGTGACCGAGCCGGAGGCGAAGCGCAAGGCCATCGGCGCGGAGTTCATCCGCTCCTTCGAGCGCGCCGTGGCTTCCGTGCTGGAGGGCGAAGATGTCGGCTTCCTGGTGCAGGGCACCCTGTACCCGGACGTGGTGGAATCCGGCGGCGGCACCGGCACCGCGAACATCAAGAGCCACCACAACGTGGGCGGCTTGCCGGACGACGTGGAGTTTGAGCTCGTCGAGCCGCTGCGCCTCCTGTTCAAGGACGAGGTCCGCGCCGTTGGCCGCGAGCTTGGCCTGCCGGAGGTCATTGTCAACCGCCAGCCTTTCCCGGGCCCGGGCTTGGGTATCCGCATCATCGGCGAGGTGACGGAAGAGCGCCTAGAGACGCTGCGCGACGCCGACGCCATCGCGCGCGAGGAGTTCACCCGCGCTGGCCTGGACGAGCAGATCTGGCAGTGCCCGGTGGTCCTGCTTGCCGACGTTCGCTCGGTCGGTGTCCAAGGCGACGGCCGCACCTACGGCCACCCGATCGTGCTGCGCCCGGTTGCGTCCGAGGACGCGATGACCGCGGACTGGGTGCGCGTTCCGTACGAGGTGCTGGAGACCATCTCCACCCGCATCACCAACGAGGTGGCGGAGGTCAACCGCGTGGTGCTCGACGTGACGTCGAAGCCGCCGGGAACTATCGAGTGGGAGTAAACAGCCGTTAGTACGTCGCGGTGATGGAGCCGACGCGCTGGTGCGCGTTGATGCGCAGAAGCTTGCCGTCACCGTCGGCGTTCTGGACGCTGTTGGGGCAGGCGACGTCGCCCATGTCGGTCACGCACCGCACCTCCACCGGGATGTTCTCCGGCAGCTTGATGTCGATGGTGCCGATGGTGCTGTTGATATCCAGGGTGGCCTCTTCATCGAGTGGGGAGAGTTCCCGCAGATCCACGGTCACGGCGCCGCCGAAGGTTTGTACAGGGTTGAGTGCGTCGGCGTCGTAGACGGTGATGGCCTTGGTGCCGAGGGTGCGCGCACCTTGATCGGCGACCGCGAGCAGCGTCAGGGTGGCGGCACTGAGGGCGAGTGCGACCGGGATCCAGAACCACAACGGGCGGTTCTTCGAGCGCACCGGCTCCGGCTCAGGCAGCGGCTGGCCCGGATCCGGCAGGTGCCACAGCTCAGGCGCGGCACCCAGCGGGTCCCACGCCGGCGGGGTAGTCGCGCCAGCGCCCGGGTGCGGATACCCCTCCGGCACGGTGAGGTGGGAGGTATCCACCGGGTTGGCCGTCTCCTCTTGCGGCCGGGCCAGCAAGCCGGCCGGCGGCTCCGGCATACGGTTGTGCAGGCCGTACCAGCAGCCGAATGCGATAGCTATGCCGACGATCTGGTAACCGGGGTTGGCGTCGCCGACCATGTTGGCAAACCAGTTCAACAGGGCAAAGCCGATGATGAACGCCAGCACGTAGCCGGTGGACTTCTCCTTTAGGGCGGCCTCGCTGAGTTCGGACTTCGGCTTGCGGGCGGAATCCCACGGGGTGGTGGTCATGCCGAAGCGCGGCATGGTGATCCAGCACAGGGTGTAAAGGAAAATGCCGCAGCCCATGACAAGCGTGAGCGCGACAAACACTAGGCGCACCAGCACCGGGTCGATGCGGTAGCGGGCGCCGATGCCCTCGCACACGCCCGCGACCACAGCCTTGCCGCCCTGATCTTTCGGGATGCGGGGCGGGCGGGTGGCCCACATCTGGCGGACGGTGTCGCCGAAGGTGTTGTTCGTTTCCATGGCTCCATTGTCCGGCGATTGGGTGGGAATGGGTATGGGGATCGGCCCTGAACTTTCGTCGATAAGCATTGGCCCCGAGATCAGGGTTGTCCCCGATGCGGTTGGTGCCGGGCGCGTGCGACGATGGACAACTATGAGTTCCCCTGCGCCCTACGCCGCGGCGCGCCCCGAGCCGCTGTACCCGCGCCTGCGCCGCAGCCGTTCGCTGCGCGTTGTCGCCGGCGTGGCATCGGGCCTGGCGCAGCACCTCCAGATCCCGGTGCTGTGGGTCCGCGTGTTCTTCGTCATCGCCAGCTTCGCCGGCGGTTTGGGGCCCCTGCTCTATGCGGGGCTGTGGATGCTCACGCCGCTGGAGGAGAAGCAGGCGGAGAAATCGAACGTCGAAAAGCGAAGTGCCCTCAACATTGTGCTGGTAGCGGTGGGGTTTGTGGGGGCGCTGGTGGCGCTGCAGGTGACCAGCGGCGTGGGCGGCACGGTGGTGTTTGTCCTGGGTCTGCTGATTGTGGGTGCGGTGATTGCGCTGCAGGCGTATGACCGCGGTACCGGGTCGGTGGCGAACTATGCCGCGCTGGCGGTGGGTGTGTTGCTTGTGATGGGTGGCGTGCTCGCCATTGCACTGATGGGGGAGAACGCCGGGATTACGGGCGTGGTGGTGAGCGTGCTGGTCACGGTATTCGGCGTGGCGGTGCTGGTGGTGCCGTTGATTGCCAAGCTGGCGTCCTCGCTGGTGGCGGAGCGGGAGGCGAAGGCTGTGGCGGATCAGCGCACGGAGATTGCGTCGCGCCTGCATGATTCGGTGCTGCAGACGCTCGCGCTGATTCAGAAGCAGGCGGACAACCCGGAGGAGGTTGCGCGCCTCGCGCGCGGGCAGGAGCGCGAGCTTCGGGCTTGGCTTTTCGACGCTTCTGAGAAACCAACGGGCGACAGCGCCACCACCGTATTTGCCGCGGTGCAGAAGGCCGCCGGCGAGGTGGAGGACATGTTCGGCGTGGTCATTGGCCCGGTGACGGTGGGCGAAGACGTGGCGTTCGATGCCTCGACCGAGCCGCTGGTGCTGGCCGCGCGCGAGGCGATGGTCAACGCCGCGAAACACGCTGGCGTGGAGCGCATCGACGTGTACGCGGAGCACCTCGCCGGCGAACTCACGGTATTTGTGCGCGACCGTGGTGCGGGCTTTGACGTGGACGCGGTGCCGGAGGACCGCCATGGCGTGCGAGACTCCATTTTCGGCCGCATGGAGCGCGCCGGCGGCACTGCGCGAATCACCTCCGCGCCGGGCGAGGGCACCGAGGTGGAACTGACCGTGCCCGCCCCGCCGCGCTAGCCTGGTGGGCATGACCCGCGTCTTTCTCGTCGACGATCACTCCGTCTTCCGCGCCGGCGTGCGCGCCGAGCTGGGCAGCGCGGAGGGCATCGAGATCGTGGGCGAGGCAGGCAGCGTCGCCGAGGCGGTGCAGGGCATCGGAGCCACGCTTCCCGACGTTGTGTTGCTTGACGTCCACATGCCGGACGGCGGCGGGTTGGCTGTGCTGCGCCAAGCTCCGGGGCCGCAGTACCTGGCGCTCAGCGTGTCCGACGCCGCCGAGGACGTGATCGCCCTCATCCGCGCAGGTGCCCGCGGGTACGTGACCAAGTCCATCGACGGCCCCGAACTCGCCGAGGCTGTGCAGCGCGTCCACGGCGGGGACGCCTATTTCTCACCCCGCCTGGCCGGGTTCGTGCTCGACGCCTTCGCCGCCGGCGGGGTGGTGGAGGACCCGGAGGGCGAGCCGGAGAAGGTGGAGGACCCGGTTGTGGACGCGCTCACGCGCCGCGAGCTTGAGGTGCTGCGCCTGCTTGCCCGCGGCTACACCTACAAGGAGATTGGCCAGCAGCTGTTCATCTCGGTGAAGACGGTGGAGACGCACGCGTCCAACATTTTGCGCAAAACGCAGACGTCGAATAGGCACCAGCTCACGCGCTGGGCCGCGGACCGGGATCTGGATTAGGGGCTTGCTGCAAGGCTGGAAACGGAGCTCGAATCAGAGCCCGGATCAGAGCTCGAAAGCTACTAGAAACAAGCTAGAAACAGTTTCTAAGCTTCTGACCTGCGGTAATCATTCTACTAGAAAGCCTTTCTAGTAGAATCTAAGTCATGAAGGATGCTCCCAACTACCGCGCGGATCCGCAGCTGCTACTCACGCTTCCGGAGGATCAGTGGTTCGAGCGCAAGTCATTCCGCATTCAGCCGAAAGACTTGGCGAAAACCGTAGTGGGTATGGCAAACGCCGAGGGCGGCGTGATTGTAGTTGGCATCACGAACCGAACCTTCGATGGTCGGCCGACGGCGGACCAGGATAATCGTCTGCGCCAGACAGCTCTTGACCACACGGACCCAACCGTTCGGGTGGATATTGAGGTTTTCAAGGTGGACGAGGAGCGACAGGTCTACCTCTTTCATGTCTTGCCCAGTGAATGGGTGCACTACATGAAGTCTGGTGAGTGCTATCTGCGGGTGGGTGATGAGACACGGCAGCTTAGTGCAGACGACATCTTGGAACTGCGGTATACGAAGGGTGAGCAGCAATTTGATGCCACTGTTCCGCCCCGTGCCCAGATGGCGGATCTCGATATGGAGTTGGTCGAGGCTTATGCGGCTGCGATTGGCTCATCATCACCGATGGATGCTTTAAAGGCACGGAACTTGGTAAGTCGCGACGGCGTTCCGCGAACTGCTGCAATTCTGCTTTTTGGGCACAATCCGCAGGAATTCTTCCCCAATGCACATATTCGGGTGCTTCGCTTCGGGGAGGATGAGCGACTTCCTGGGCACCTCCAGCAGCTCACAGCGGATGAGCGATTTGATGGGCCGCTGCCACAGCAAATTTTTCAGGCGCAGGAGGCCATCAGGGAAATGTTGCCCAAGGTGCGCCGTCTAACCAGTAAAGGCCTTTTTGAGGATGAGGATCTCATTCCTCATGATGTGTGGCTGGAGGGTTTGGTCAATGCGGTCATCCACCGCTCGTACAGCGTCGCAGGCGACCACATCCGCTTTGAGATCTATCCGGGGCGTATTGAAATTTCGAGTCCTGGTCGTTTCCCTGGCTTGGTAGACCCCACGCAGCCGGAATCGATTGCCCGATTTGCCCGCAATCCCCTTATCGCCAGAGTGACTGCAGAGCTCCGGATCGGTCAAGAACTCGGAGAGGGAATTCGACGCATGTTCGCTGGCATGCGCCGAGTTGGCTTCGCTGATCCCGAATATCGGCAGACAAGTGGCAGCGTGATCCTCACCCTGAAAGCGGTGCAGCGTCTTGACCCCAAGGTGCTGGAAAAACTGCCACCGCGCGCGTCCGATGCGCTGTCTGCCCTCTCGGCAAGTGGTAGACCAATGTCCACAGGTGAAGTGGCCGAGGTGCTTGGGCTTTCTAATCCTCCTGTGAGGCGCGCGCTGCAAGGGCTGCGCGATGCCGGACTTGTTCACTGGCGGGGTAACGGCCCGCGCGATCCCCGGGCAGTCTGGTACTTGGAGGGCCCGCTGCGGCAGCTCGAAAGCTACTAGAAACAAGCTAGAAACTACTTTCAAGCCCCTGGCCTGCAGAAATCATCCTACTAGAAAGCCTTTCTAGTAAATCTGGTTTATCTGGCGTACGCAAGGCGGCGGGACCCGTCGACGTGCGGGAACAGCACCCACGCCGCCGCCAGCACACCCACGAACGTCAGCACCACGCCCCACACTGGCCAGTGCGCCAGCGGCGCAAGCATGAGCAGCAGCCACCAGCCCATGAGCGGGAGCAGCATGCTTATCGACGGCACTTTGAACTCCGCCTCAACACCCTTCCTGCGCGCATAGTTCCGCATCTCCGCGCGGTAAGGATGGGCGAGCGAGAGCGCGATGGTGAAGGCGACCGCGAGGAGCGCGATAGGCACCTTCGCGGTCAGCGGCACCTGCGAAACCATGATGGCCACCGACAGTGCCGCGCCGAGTGATCCGCCGAGCCGCACCGCCAGCGGGGTGGGGACTGGAGTGGGGCGATTGCGGATATCGGAGGGGAACATGGCCTGGGACGTTACCAGGCTGGCCCCCTACTGACCGGCCCAAATCGTCTTAACCGCTGAGCTGGTTAGAACCTCCAGTTCTCTGCGCGAAGGAGATCGAAGAAATTGATGCACTCCACTCCATGCTCATCAGCGGCATTCGGGATGCTGAGGTTGTGGTCCTGAGTTCCGGCGCCCTTCCGCTTCTCATTGCTCACAATCACCGAGGATTCAACCTTCGCGTGGGCGATCACAAACGGGTCTGCGGCGTTCTTTTGCGCAATGACCCAGCCTGGGTGAGCCGTGTTGATTTGCCGCACCGTCTCAAATTCTTCAGAGACGTGGTCATGCACGAATCCGTCAAGTGACGTGGTCCACGCGAGAAGATCATCAGAGCCGCGCTTGACTTCCTCAGCAACCATGGTGCGGACGCAACATCTCCCTGCGACAACTAGCTCCTCAATCCTCATCCACAGGGATTCGAAGTGTTCACGAGGGTATAACCGGGCGAGACCAATCAATATGTTCGTATCCAGTGTGTACGAGGTCATATTTACTCGCTCTGCTCATAGTGGCGGATCATCTGGTCAACAACTGGCACCCGTGCATCTAGGAAGTAGCTTGCGTCCAGGACACTTATCCGCTCCTCTTCAAGAGCGCGGGCGATGGTTCCTACATACGTAGCGCCGAGGTCTCGATAGCGGACCCTCCAATATGCCGGCCCAGAGTCTTGGCTGCGGAGCTTCTCACGGTCCGCTTTCCAGGCTGCGTCGCTTGCACTCTTCTCCTTCTGAACCTCGCGCTCGCTCAGGTAGCCAAGATTCTTCAATCTTATTGCGGCAGCTACGCGGCTTACCTTGAATTTCGTCGCTATCTCGCCGATAACATCGTTGGAAGGCTCGGACAGATGATTCCGCACCGCCTCCTCCGGCATAAGGAAATGAGCAGAGAAGGAATTGGCCAAGGCTTCTTCAATAGACTGTTCTTCGAGTAGGCACAATCCGCTGGACCTGTTGATGAGGTGGGCCACTTCGTGGAACAGGGTGAAACTCTTTCCGGCAGAGCTGTCTTTACCGTTCAGTAAGATTATTGGCAGAACGTCGTAGTAAACAGAGAGCCCTCGAAACTGACCTCGCTCCACGTCGGAGGTCTGGAAAACGATGACACCGTTGGACTCGATCAGCTGACGCCAGAAGCGAAACCCTGCATCTTTAGCAGGTCCAGCTGGGGTGAATTCAGGATCGAGCCCCAAGAGCTGGCGCATCTCTTCGGCGGCCTGCGCAACGTTGTCGCGTCTAAAAGGCCCCGGTAGTCGCAAACGACTACCCTCCGTATCTCCATACTCCAGCATGATCTCGCGGTACCGCTCAGCGCGGCGCAAGGCTTTTGTCATGGGGGCGTCGAGCCCGTCGTGCTCGGGAGACTGCCGGAAGTCAACGGTTTCGGGGATGTCCGGCGCCTCTGGCGGGGGCATGAAGAAGAACGCCGGGGTGCGGTCCAGCTTCTTCGCAACTTTGATCAGTTGCTTCATTGTCGGAGCGAGACTGCCTTCCTCAAAAGCGATGACTTGCTCAGGCTTCACTTGGATTGCAGCGGCCAGCTGTTCAACGCTTAGCCCCGATACCTCGCGTGCCCAAGTGAGTGTTGCCGCCTCGATCGGTGCGCGATCCATGCCAGCCTCCTCTCCGCTGAAACTAAAACTTTTAGTGCTTAAAGCCTACTCAAGCGCCCAAACCTCGGTCTGCAACTTTCGAACACGGCGCGCGGTGCTGTGGACGCCGTTGGTGGCTCAGTGAGTACAAACGAGTGGTTCCTAGTCCCTCTGCTCGTCATCGATCACGCAGTGGATCTGATTATGTCTGGCGATATCGTCAACTACATCTACGATCCGGCTCAACAAGACCTTGTGGAGGTTGGGCAGTAGGACCGGTTTAGAAAGCCTGTTCGACCTTTATGCTTGCTCGCCTCCGGCGTGCGGGGCATACTCATTGCCGTGAGTGGAACATCTATTCGAGCACTCGCGGCGCTCCCGGAGGAGGTCGCGGGGGCGCATGAAGCAGCAGGCCAGCCTGCTGTACAGCATCGTGCAGACCAGATTGCGCAGCTGCGCGCCCAAATGGCCGCGCTGGGCGGAGAGGTCGCGCACCGCCCGGTGGAGGATGCCGGCACGCTCGCAATAGGTGGCCCGCTTTCGCTCATCCTGCCGAATGGCGGGCTACCCCGCCAAGCGGTGACCCACGTCAGCGACACCCCGGCGCTGGTGGTGGAGCTGATCGCGCAGACAGTGGAAGCGGGCGGGCGCGTAGGCGTGGTCGGCTGGCCCGAGCTGTCCTACGCAGCCATAGACGCAGAAGGGTTGGAGCGCGTGATCGCGGTGCCGGAGCCGGGGATCGAGGACCTCGCGGTCGCGGGTGTGTTAGCAGAGGGGCTGGACCTGGTGGTGCTGCGCGCCCGCGTGCCGCTGGAGCTCACGCCCGTGCGCGCCCGTCCGCTCTTGGCCCGCCTGCGCAAAGGCAACGCGGCGCTGGCCTGTGTGAACGTGGCGGTGCCGTCGCCGGCGCTGGCGGTGAGCGGCACCATCACCGCCTTCCACGGCATCGGCCGGGGCACGGGACGCATCACCGGCATCGACATGCGGGTGCGTGCGGAGCGCAAAGGTATGCGCCCGGCCTCCGCCACGGTCACGTTGGGCCACGGGGTGGAACAAACGGGCGTGGAAGAAGGGAACGTCGAAAAGCATCCTAAGCTCAGGGCAGTGCCGTGAGAGTCGCGGCCCTGTGGTTCCCGGACTGGCCGGTGCAGGCGGCGAAGCTGGAGCTGGACGATGAGGTGCAAGAACCGCTGGTGATCGCCGCGCAGCACCGGGTAGTGGTGTGCTCGCAGGCGGCGCGCGCGGCGGGGATCAGGCGCGGGATGCGGGTGCGGCACGCGCAGGCTGCGGCGCCGGAGCTGACGGTGATTGACGCGAACCCGGACCGGGACGGGCGGATGTTCGCGTCGCTGGCCAGCAGTTTGGATGATGTCGCCGCCTCGGTGGAGGTGCTGCGCCCCGGCCTGGTGGTGGCGGACCTGGCTGCGGCGGGCGCGTTCCACGGCGGGGAGGACGTGGCGCTGGAGATGCTGGTGGATGCGGCGGCGCGGCGCGGCATTGACACCCTGGCGGGCGCGGCGGATGAGATTGCCACCGCCGTCATCGCGGCGCGCAGCGGGCAGGTGGTCGCACCGGGTGGGTCGGCGGCGTACCTGGCCACCCAGCCGCTGACCGTGCTCATCGCGGAGACGGCGCTGGGGGCGGATGCGGAGACGGTGAAGACGCTTGGGCAGCTGGGCATTACCACGCTCGGCGAGCTGGCGGCCATCCCGCCCGCGGCCATGACTACGCGGTTCGGCGCGCACGGGGCGCACGTGCACCGCATCGCCGCGGCCGCGCCGGACAGGCGGGTGGCCCCGGAGCTGCCGGTGGCGGACCTGGCGGTGGCAATCACGCCGGAGGATCCGATCGAGCGCGTGGACGCCGCCGCCTTCGCCGCCCGCGCGCTGGCCGCCAGCCTGCACGAGCGGCTGAAAGAGGCGGGGCGCAACTGCCTGCGGCTGAAGGTCGTCGCCGAGCTGGAGGCCGGCCAGCGCGTGGAGCGCGTGTGGCGCACACGGGAGGCGCTGACGGAATCCGCCACCGCGGACCGTGTGCGCTGGCAGCTGGACGGCTGGCTCACCTCCGGCGGCGCGGGCGCGATCACCTCGCTGATTTTGGAGCCGCTGGAGCTTACGGAACCGGATGCGGTGGGAGAGCTGTGGGCCGACGGCGCCTCCACGGACGGCGCGCGGCGGGTAGTGGAGCGCGTGCAGTCCCAGCTGGGCATCGACGCGGTGCTCCAGCCGCGCATGGTGGGCGGGCGCGGGGTGGCGGAGCGCATCCAGCTCGTGCCCTTCGGCGAAGCCGCCGCGCCCGTGGAGGCAAAGAGCTGGCCGGGGGCCATCCCCGCACCACTGCCCGCACGGCTGGGCGGAGGCATCGACCACCCCGCGTCGCGCGTCATGCTTATCGACGCTTCCGGAAAACCCGTCATCGTCACCGCCGAGGTGTTATTAGCTGGGGAGCCGTACGCCCTGGCGTGGGGTGACAAGAAATACCTGGTCACCGGGTGGGCCGGGCCGTGGCCGGTGGACGAAGGCTGGTGGGCGAGCGAGGCGAACCGGAACCGTTTGGCGCGCATGCAAGTAGTGGGCCGCTTGGGTGGGCCGGAGGGGGAAATCACCGGCTGGCTCTTGGTGTGGTCGCGCCGCAGCTGGCGCGTGGAGGCAGTGTATTAGCGTGCTGCTACTTCTGCACGATGTCAATGACAAGGCGCTTCGGGTCCTCGAGCACCTGCACCGAATATGGCGCCTCGGAGCGCAGGCCCACAACAATCTGGCTGCGGCCGTCAAACGTGCCGGCCGGAACAGCCTCCACCACGTTGCCGGTGGCGCCGCTGCGGTCCACCGTGACCGGGCCTTCGAGGTTGAGCTCCGCGGGCGGGACGGTGCCGTCCACGTTGATGTTCAGAAACGCGTTGCCGCTCACTGCTAGCGCGCGACCAGTGGTGCCCACCATGGGGGCGGAGGTGTAGGCCACGTACCAGCCCGGATCCCCGTCGCCCTCGAGGTCCACCACCACGCGGTCGAAGCCCTGGTGGTTGCCCACGCGCACACCGGCCACGGCCAGCAGCGCCGGTTCGGACGGCCGTTGCGTTTTCGGCGAAGGGTCCGCCGTGCCCAGTGGCTGCAGCACAGTCGTTGATGCACCCGGCAGCGCAGCCAAGAGAGGTGCCGCACTGTTTTGCCCACCCGCGCCGGGGCCCGCAACCGAGCAGCCGACGGTCACCAAAGCCGCCGCGGCAAGCACAGCGACCGCCCAGCGCGGGGCGCGCCGGCTACCGGGTGCGTGTGGTGTACTCATCCAATTCAACGTATCCACGGGCCCGGGGTGGGCAAAACCGTGAGCGGGCAAAACCGGAATGGTTACCAAACCGTTAGCCCACGTATGCGGGATGGTGACTCAGCCGCGGTCGGTACTATGTAAGGCATGACTAACAACCTGCGCTGCTCAGATGTTGACGTAGAGCCCCTGCCCGGCACTGCCAAGACCGGCGGCACGTACGTGCTCTTCGAGTGGCCGGGACCGTGGGGCCGCGATGTGCTAGACGGGGACACGCTGGGCGCGGAGCTCAGCGCCAAGCTCAGCGAGCTGATGAAGCGCTACGGCGCGACGCTGCTCCTGGTCCGCCACCCCACGCGCGAGGGCCGCCAGATCAAGGACCACCACGTCTACCTCGTCTTCGCTGAGGAAGGTGTCACTGAGGTGCTCCACGTCGATGGGCCAGAAGAGCTGTTGGGCTTGGATTTGTCGGGACCGGGCAAGAATGGAGCGTCGGTACGCACTCGCCCCCTGCTGCTCGTGTGCACGCACGGCAAGCGCGACATGTGCTGCGCCGTGAAGGGCCGCCCGCTGGTGACGGAGCTGGTGGGGCGCTCCCCGGAGCGGCGGGACCTGGTGTGGGAGACGTCCCACATTAAGGGGCACCGCTTCGCGGCGACGCTGATGCTCATGCCGTGGGCGTTCAGCTTCGGGCGGATGACGGCGCAGGCGGCGGAAGCGCTGCTCGATCACGCGCTGGAAAAGAAGTTCTTCGTGCCCGGCAACCGCGGCCGCGGCACCCTCCCGCCGCAGGCGCAGGCGGCGGAGATCGCCGTTGCCGCTCACCTTTCGCACGAGGGGGTGCAGGTGGGCATTGACCAGCTGCGCGTCGGGGAGGTTTCCGGGGACACGCATGAGGCGCAGGTGCGTGTCGACGATACCGGGGCCGCCCGCGCGTTCACCGTCCACCTGGTGAAGCACGAGGTGGACGGGGTAGTTTCCTCTTGCGGGGATGCGCCGTCTACCGGCGCGGCGTGGGTTGTGCACAGCGTGGAGGAGCTGTAGCTACAGGTAGGAAGTGAGCACCTCGGCGACGGAGGTGAGCACGGTGCCGGTCGCCGCCTGCACATCGGCCGGGGAGTGGGTGAAGCTGTGGGCGTGGTCAGCGATGGCGTGCATCGAGAGGTCGTTCCACGAGTCGCCGAACGTGTACAGCTCCACGTCCGCGCGGTCCAGCCCGAGGTGATCGAGCAGTTCTAGCACGCCGGTGCCCTTGGTGCGGCCCGGGGCCATGACGTCCACATAGGTCTGGTTCTGGGCGACGGTCACGCCGCCGAGCGCCTCGGCCCAAACGACAACGTCCGCGCGCAAGGTATCATCCTCCGGCACCCAGAGGGGGACCACGGCGAAGGTGTGGTCCGGGACATCCGCCTTGGTCATCGGTGTGAAGTGCGCGGTGAGGTTAGAGGTGTCGCCGGTGTTGTTGGCAAAGACGCCGTCAATAGCGCCGATGGTGGTGCCGAAGACGGCCATGCCGGGTTGCTCTGAGAATGCGTCGATTGCCGCGCGGAGCACGTCCGGGTCGATGGGGTAGGCGAAGATGAGCTCCGCGCCGTCGCCGGTTGCGGCGGAGGCGCCGTTGGAGAGCACCTGGTAATCGAAGCGGAGGGTGGAGCCTTGCATGCCGTGGGCGAGCGCTGCGCGGGAGCGGCCCGTGGCGGCTACCGCGAGGTGACCGGCGGCGCGCCACGCCTCGATGGCCTCGAGATCAGCTGCGCGAAACCCTCCGTGACTGGCCTCCAAATGACTCATGTCGGGCCCCAAATGGGGCCCGACATGGAGGGTTCCGTCGAAATCGAACGCTGCGACCTTCATAGCGTTCAAGCCTAGCGTCGCAGGCTCGGGGGCTGAGTGCTAGCGGCGCATGACCTTCTTGGACAGCCAGTTACCCAGGAACTGGGCGAGCTGGACAATGACCACGATGACGATCACGGCGGCCCAGGTGACCTGAGGCTCGAACTGGCGGTAGCCGTAGACGATGGCGAAGTCACCCAAACCGCCGCCGCCGATGTAGCCGGCCATGGCGGACATGTCGATCACGGCGATGAAGATGAAGGTGTAGCCCAGGATCAGCGGTCCGAGCGCCTCCGGGAGGATCACGGACTGGATGATCTTCCACGGACCAGCACCCATGGAACGAGCCGCTTCGATCACGCCGGGATCAATGGCCACCAAGTTCTGCTCCACAATGCGGGCGACGGTGAACGTGGCGGAGAAGCACATCACAAACGTGGCGGCCTCACGGCCAATCGTCGTGCCCACCACCGACAACGTGATGGGGTAGAGCATGGCGATCATGATGATGAACGGGATCGGGCGGAAGAAGTTCACCGCGATGTTGATCAGCCAGTAGATCGGGCTGGACTGCAAGATCCCGCCGGGGCGGGTGGTGTAGAGCAGGATGCCCAGGAGCAGGCCGAAGAAGCCGCCCACCACCATGGTGATGGCGACCATCCACATCGTGTCGCCGATAGCCTCGATGAACGTGGGGCCAAGGCGATCCCAGTTCGGTTCGGCGAGGATGAGCTCGTGCACGTTGGTTGTCATCGGACGATCTCCTCAATATCGGTGGTGCGCTGCAGCGATGTCAGAAACTCGTTGATCGCGGTGTCGTCGCCCGTTAGTCGCACCGTCATTTTGCCGAAGCTGTGCTCCTGCAATGTGGTGATGCCGGCGTGCACCGGCTGGACGGTGACGCCCTGCTTGCGGGCGGCCTCTGCGGCGGCGAAGAACCCGGAGTTCTGCTTCAGGTTCACGGTGAAGAGGCGCCCCGGAGCGGCGGCGAGCAGCTCGCGCGCCTCCACCTCGTTCGGGGTGTTGCGCAGGCTGGTGGACACAAAGCGCTTGGCCACGTGGGTCTGCGGGTTGGAAAACACCTCGTAGACGGAGCCGTACTCCACCACGCGGCCGTTTTCCATCACAGCGACCTTGTCCGCAATTGAGCGGATCACGTCCATCTCGTGGGTGATCACCACGATCGTGATGCCCAGCTCCTGGTTCACGCGGCGCAACAGCGCCAGCACCTCTTCGGTGGTCTCCGGGTCGAGGGCCGAGGTGGCCTCATCCGCCAGCAGCAGCGACGGGTTGGTGGCCAGCGCACGGGCAATGCCCACGCGCTGCTTCTGGCCGCCGGAGAGCTGCTCCGGGTAGTTCTTGCCGCGGTCCGAAAGGCCCACGAACTCCAAAAGCTCCGCCACGCGGCGCTTGCGCTCCGCCTTGTCCACGCCTGCAAGCTGCAGCGGGTACTCGATGTTGCCTTCCGCGTTGCGGGAGGTCAGCAGGTTGAACTGCTGGAAGATCATGCCGATGTTGCGGCGGATGCCGCGGAGGTTTTTCTCGGACATGCCGACGATATCGGTGCCGTCGAGAAGCAAATGCCCCGAAGTGGGCATGTCGAGGCCGTTGATCAGGCGGACGAGCGTGGACTTGCCGGCACCCGAATACCCGATCACGCCGAGGATCTCGCCCGGCTCGACGGTCAGCGTGACGTCGTCGACGGCCACAACTTCCCGTCCGCCGGTGCGGAACACCTTGCTTACGTTCTGGAACTCAATCCGGGTGCCGGTTTTAGCCATCTAGTTACTTCTCGTTCTGCTCGAGGCGGGCGAGGATGTCGTTCAGCTCGTTCGCCGGACGCTCAACCTCAACTGCGGTGCCGCGGGAGTCCTTCTGCACAGCCTCGGAGACAGCGGCGTCGTGCCACAGCTCAGCCAGCTTCACGTAGGTCGGGTTGTCAACATCCTCAGCGCGGGAAGCGAAGACGTTGATGTACGGCTCGCCCTGTGCGGAAGCCGGGTCATCCTGGAAGATGGCCTCGGACGGCTCGATGCCGGCGCGGTCCAGCCAGGAGTTGTTGATGATGGCCGGGCGGCCCTCCTTGTACGCGGACGGGGTCTGGGATGCGTCCACCGGCACCACGGAAACCTTGGAAGCGGCGGTGTCGATGTCTGCCGGGGCCGGTGCGAGCTCGTCTGCGCCGTCCTTCAGGGTGATCAGGCCAGCCTGGACCAGCACGTTGATGGCGCGGCCCTGGTTGGAGTCATCGTTCGGGATGGCGATCTCGGAGCCCTCAATGCCGTCGAGGGAGGTGTGGTCCTTCCAGAACAGCGCCAGCGGGTAGATCTCGGTGGAGCCGACAACCTTGAGGTCATTGCCGGAGTTGGCGTTGTACTTGGCCAGGTAGAGGATGTGCTGGAACTTGTTCAGGTCCAGCTCGCCCTGTGCCAGTGCCTCGTTGACCGGCGGGTAGTCGGAGAACTGGACGATGTCCAGGGTGATGCCTTCCTTCTCCGCCAGGTCGGCGAAGACGGACCACGCCTGCTGGTCTGCGTCGGTGGTGCCGATGCGGACGGTGACGTTCTCGCCTGCGGCGGTGGTGTCGGAGGTGGAGGCGTTGTTGGACTCGTTGGAGCAAGCGGTCAGGCCGGTGAAGGCCAGGGTCGCTGCAGCTGCGGCAGCGAGGAAACGGGAAGCGCGCATGGCTCATCCTTTTCTATTCGGGAAAACTACGGGCACGAATCTAGCACCGGGTGAACCGCTTAGTCTATTCGGCGCTTTTTGTTGGCTCTGCGCGGTGGCCAGCGCGTTGGCACACGTTTTCGAATGTTGGTAGCGTTTTGCCCATGAGGTTTAACGGGGGCGAGCCGCTGTCCTGGTCCCGGCTGGAGCGCATCCTCTCCGGCCGGCCCGGGCCCACGCCAATCCCCGCGGACCACACCGGCACGCCCGCAGGCCTCACGTACGCGCCGCAGGGGCCGGGGCCTTGCGTGATGGCGGAGGGTTCTACGGCACCCACGGTTCATACGGTGCCCATGGCGCCAACTGTGCCGTTTGCGGAGCTGCACGCGGTGTCTTCCTACAGCTTCCTCGGCGGTGCCAGTGAACCAGAGGAGCTGGTGGAACGGGCAAAAGTGCTGGGCTTAAGTGCGTTGGGGCTGTTGGATAGGGACGGGTTCTACGGTGCGGTGAAGTTCGCGGAAGCTGCGGCGGGGGCGGGCATTGCCACGGTGTTTGGGGCGGAACTGACGTTGGGGGAGCGGGTACTGCCCGTTATCGCGCGCGGGCCGGAGGGCTATAAACGCCTCTCCCACCTGATCACCCAGGCCCGCATGGACACCCGGGAAAAAGATAAGGTGGCCTACCCGCCGCTGGAACTCATTGGGGCCGCGCTGGACGGCACTTGCGTGGTGCTTGCCGGGTGGGCGTGGGCGAATGAAATCGATCACCTGGTCGAAGTGTTTGGTCCTATGAATGTAGTTCGGGAATACGAGGTGGCCATGCTGCCGGAGGACGCGGACCGGCACGCCACATTAGACAGCTTCGTCCATATCCCGGCGGTGGTGACGGCTGCTCCGGCGGCCGCCACGCGGGATGCCGCCCGCCTCGCCGCGGCCAAGCGGGCGCTGGGGCGCAGACAATCCCTGTCGGACGCGCACGGCAACCTCCACCCGATGGGCGCGAACTGGCTGCGCAGTGCGGATCAGCTGCGCGCCATGTACCCGGGGTGCGAGGACAAGCTGGCCTACGCTGCGGAATTGGCTGCGGAGTGCGCGTTCACCTTCAACCTGGTCGCCCCGGAGCTGCCGCTGTTTCCCACGCCGGAGGGCCACAACGAGATGACGTTTCTGCGGGCGCTCACCATATCCAGTGCGCAGGTGCGGTATGCGTCGCGGCCGCAAGAGATCCGCAGAAAAGCAATGGCCCAGATTGAGTATGAGCTGACGGTGATTGAGGAGCTGAACTTTCCCGGCTACTTCCTTATCGTGCATGACCTGGTGGATTTCTGCCGCCGGGAGGACATTCTGTGCCAGGGGCGCGGCAGCGCGGCGAACTCCGCGGTGTGTTTTGCGCTGGGCATCACCAGTGTGGAGCCGATCGCGGCGGGTCTATTGTTCGAGCGCTTCCTGTCGCCGGACCGTGACGGGCCGCCGGATATCGACATAGATATTGAATCCGGCCGCCGCGAGGAAGTGATCCAATACGTCTACGCGCGCTACGGGCGCGATAATGCGGCGCAGGTGGCCAACGTGATCACCTACCGCCGCAAGGGCGCGATCCGGGACGCGGCGCGGGCGCTGGGCTATGCGCAAGGCGCGGCGGATTCGTGGTCGAAGGACGTTGCGGAGCCCCCGCCCGCGGTGGCGGCGCTGGCGGCGGAGCTCAAAGGCCAACCGCGCCACCTGGGCATCCACTCCGGCGGGATGGTGATCTGCGATCGCCCGATCGCGGACGTGGTGCCCACCGAGTGGGCGCGGATGGAAAACCGCTCCGTGGTGCAGTGGGATAAAGATGACTGCGCCTCCGCGGGGTTGGTGAAGTTCGACCTGCTCGGCCTGGGCATGCTCGAGGCGCTGCACCACATGATTGATCTGGTGCGCGACACCACGGGCCGCGAGGTACGGCTGTGGGAGCTGCAGCTGGATGATGCCGCGGTGTACGACATGCTCTGCCGCGCCGATTCTGTGGGCGTGTTCCAAGTGGAGTCCCGCGCGCAGATGGGCACCCTGCCGCGGCTGAAACCGCGCTGCTTCTTCGACTTGGTGGTGGAGGTGGCGCTGATCCGTCCGGGCCCCATCCAGGGCGGCAGCGTGCACCCGTATCTGCGCCGCCGTGATGGTGCGGACCCGGTGCAGTACGACCATCCTGTGTTGGAGAAATCCCTGGGCAAGACGTTGGGCGTGCCGCTGTTCCAGGAGCAGCTCATGCAGATCTGCGTGGACGCCGCCGGCTTCTCCGGGCGCGAGGCGGACGCGGTGCGCCGCGCCATGGGTTCGAAGCGCTCGCCCGCGAAGATGGCGGCGCTCAGGCAACGGTTTTTCGACGGCTGCTGGCAGACCAACCGCATCAGCGAAGAGGTGGCGGAGCGGCTGTGGCAGAAGATCGTGGCCTTCGCCGCCTACGGGTTCCCGGAATCGCACTCCCAGTCCTTCGCGTCGCTGGTGTACTTCTCCGCCTGGTTCAAGCGCTACTACCCGGCGCAGTTCTGCGTGGGGTTGCTGCGCGCCCAGCCGATGGGCTTCTACTCCCCGCAGTCCCTGATCCAGGACGCCCGCCGCCACGGTGTCACGGTGCTGCCGGTGTGCGTGAACGAGTCCGGCCGGGAGGCGCGCTGCGTGCGCGGTGCTGGCGGTGCCGTCGCGGGCGCGGCAGCCGAGGGCGGGGCCGGGGACGGGGCCGAGGAAGTAGCCATCCGCGTCGGCCTCAACCTGATCAAGGGCCTCGGCGACGCGGCCGCGGACCGCATTGAAGAGGCCCAGCCATTCACCGGCGTCCCGGATCTTGCGCGCCGGGCGGACCTTACGGTGGAGCACGTGGAGGCGCTCGCGCGGGCGGGTGCGTTGGACTGCTTTGGCGTGGACCGTCGTCAAGCAATGTGGCAGGCGGGCATCGCAGCCACGGAGCGCGAGGGCATGTTGCCCGGGCTGTCCGCGATTTCCGCGCCGAGCCTGCCCGGCATGAACGCTTTCGAGCTCATGGCCGCGGACGTGGCGGCCACCGGCGTGACGCACGACAAGATGCCGGTGGAGATGGTGCGCGGAGCCCTGGATGCGGCAGGCGTGGTGCGCGCCGGTCAGCTCCTCACCGTCCCCGACGGCACCCGCATCCGCTGCGCAGGCGTGGTCACCCACCGCCAGGCGCCGAAAACGGCCGGGGGCGTGACGTTTCTGGGGATGGAGGATGAGACTGGCTTGATCAACGTGGTCATCCCGGTGGGGCTGTGGAACCGCCAGAAGGTGCTCGCCCGCACCGCGAAGGCGCTGATTGTGCGCGGCATCATCCAAAACGCCTCCGGGGCGGCGAGCTTGGTCGCGGACAAGCTGGAGCCGCTGGAGATGGGGGAGTGGCTTACGCGCGGTTCGCGGGACTTCCGCTAGCTTGGGGCACATGCTTGACGACGCTCCTTTGGCTCACCCCACACCCCTACCAACCAGCGTCGACACCATGCACCGCGTCTCGCCCAAACTCATGGTGCCGCGGTTTATCTCCGCGCTGATCTGGGCCGCGATTGTGCTTGGGGGCATAGGGTACGCTTACTCGCGCTGGGGGTGGACGTGGCTCTTGTGGGCGCTGGGGGCAGCCACGGTGCTCATCGTGTGGAACTTGGTGCTCATCCCGTTCCGGGTGCGCAACCTAGGGTATCTGGAAACGGATGATGAGCTGCTGTTGAGCAAGGGCAAGATGTGGCACACCATGACGGCTATCCCGTACGGCCGCATCCAGTTCGTAGACGTGGAATCGGGCCCCATCGCCCGCGCGCTGGGCCTGAAGAAGCTGGAGATCCACACCGCCTCCACCACCTCCAACTCGGATCTGCCGGGACTGCCCGCGGCGGAGGCGGATGCGCTGCGTGACCGTCTGGCGGCCAAGGCGCGCGAGAGGATGAGCGGCCTGTGACCGCGCAACCCGAGTACCGCCGCGTCCACCGGATCAGCCCGCTGCTGCGCGTGTGGGGTGCAGCGCTGACGCTCGTGGCTCTGGCGGTGTTCAACTTTGCCGGTCCGCTCTACGCCTGGTTCTTGGACGAGCAGGTGGGCTGGATGCAGGTGCTGTGGGCAGTGGGCGGCATCGTTCTTGCAGTGCTAGTCATCTTCGGCGCCTCGCAGCTCTGGTGGTCCCGCACCGGATTCCGCGTCGGGCCAGAGGAGCTGGAGTTCAAGCGCGGCGTGCTGACAAACCAGGTGCGCACTGCGCGCTATGACCGCATTCAAGCCGTGGACGTGGTGGAACCGCTCGCCGCGCGCATCTTTGGCCTAGCCGCCGTGCGTGTAGAGGTGGCTGGCGGCATCAATGCCGCAATCGAGATCGCGTACCTCTCCCGCGAGGAGGCGGAGGCGCTGCGCGAGGAGATCCTGGGCCGCATCGCAGCGAAGGCGCCGGAAGGTGGGCTCGCGCAAGAGCTGCAAGAGCGTGAAACGCCAGAGCACGACTACCTGGTCCCGCCGATCCCCATGAGCCGCTCCCTGGCCGCCGCAGCGCTGCAGTTTTCCACGCTGTTCACCGTCGTATCCGCAACAGCCCCGCTGTGGACGGACGTGTCCCTCGCCGCTGTGGTGCCCGTGCTTGTCGGCTTCATCCCCATCATCTGGCGCACCATCGACCAATCCTGGCGATTCAACGCCACGCGTGCCGACGGCGTTTTTCAACTCACCTACGGCCTGGCAAACCGGCGCAGGCAAGCGGTGCCCGAACACCGGATCCACGCGTTGCAGCTGAAGCAGCCGCTGTTGTGGCGGCCGTTCGGGTGGTGGACCGTCTCCGTGACCACCGCCGGCTACGCCTCTGAGCGCAGTAACGCCACGGGCACTTCGAAGCTCTTGCCGGTGGGCACGTGGGAGCAGGCGGTAGCGGTGGTGGATGCCGTCGGGCCGCTCACCGCAGCCCAGCTCA
The DNA here is from genome assembly GCF_021496665.1 of Corynebacterium sp. CNCTC7651. Classification (NCBI taxonomy): domain Bacteria; kingdom Bacillati; phylum Actinomycetota; class Actinomycetes; order Mycobacteriales; family Corynebacteriaceae; genus Corynebacterium; species Corynebacterium sp. CNCTC7651. The sequence continues at coordinate 334,039 of NZ_CP071246.1, forward strand.
CGGACCTCGCCGCGGCGGACTACGTCACACCGCGCCGGGCGCGCTGGGTCTCGCCAATTGATTGGCGCCAGCAAACCGCGACGGTGCGCGGAGGGGTGGCCGTGACCACGTTCGGGCGGCTCACCCGCCGCTTCCACATGGTCACCGTGCCGCACATCCAGGAACTCACCATGAAGCAGGGGCCGCTGCAGCGCGCGCTCAAGATTGCGGACGTGCGCTTCGACCTGGTCCCGGGCCCGGTGAAAATGACGGCGCGGGATGTGGATGAGGGCGCGGCACGGGTGCTCGTCGACACGCTGCGTGCCCGAGAGCTGCCGCCGCTGAGCGCGGACCCTGCCCCGGTACCGTAAGAGCATGGCACAGGTTCTCAGCACCAACATCGCCGTCCCGCAAGCCGATCCCGGCGGGCTCAAGCGCCAAAGCGGGATCCACAAAGTTTCCGCCGAGTTGATCGAAGTGACCATCCCGGGGCCGGATTACGGCGACGGCTCGGGTGTGGTGGGCGACCACATCGGGGATACGAAACATCACGGCGGGCAGCAGAAAGCGGTGTACGCGTTTGCGCGCGAACGGCTCGACGCTTGGGAGGATGAGCTCGGCCGCGACCTGCATAACGGCGTATTCGGGGAGAACCTGACCACCGCCGGCATCGACTGGACGCAGGCGCTGCTGAATCAGCGCTTTCAGGTCGGCGAGGTGGAGCTGGAAGTGTCCGTTCCTCGCACGCCCTGTCGCACCTTTGCCAAATGGATGGGGGAGCGCGCCTGGGTGCGCCGTTTCACTGAGTCGGGCGATTGCGGTGCGTACTTCCGCGTGAACGTGGAGGGTGTGATTCGCCCCGGCGACACCATCGTGGCACTGGACGAGCCGGCGCACGGCTTTACCATGGGCGAAGCGTTCGCGGCATGGATGGGCGATGATGCGTTGGCTCGCCGGATGTGGGAACTGGACATCCTCCCACCGCTGTACCAAGAGCGCTACGAGAAGCGGTTTGGTGGAAGCTAGACCCCGCCGGTGAAGCCGAGCTGGCGCCGCATCCGCAGACTGCAGTAAATGGGGATTCAATGGTAACCTGTTCCCATGCAAGCGAAGATTGATGCGGGTGGGAGGTTGCTGCTCCCTAAAGCTCTGCGGGATGCGCTCGGGCTTACCCCCGGCTCCGTAGTGGACATCAGTGCCTACGGCGGGGGCCTCACAGTCATTCCAGGAGGCAGGACTGCGCGTGTGGAGAGGAACGAAGACGGGTTCCTCGTCGCGTACGGTTCAACGGAAGTGACTGACGCCGATGTCTTCGCGCTCATTGACGCGGGAAGAAAGTAGCGTCAGTGATCGCGCTGGACACCAGCCTGGCCGTTCCGCTTCTGTTGGGCACGCATAATGCCCACGAATCGGTGAAGAGGTGGGCGAAGGGACGGGAGCTGACGCTGTGCGCGCACTCCTTGGTTGAGACGTACTCGGTGCTGACGAGGTTGCCGGGAGATAACCGTTTGGCGGGCAGTGACGCGGTCCAGGTCATCGATGACAATTTTCCCAAGCCGTTGATGTTGCCAGACACGGTCGGCGAAGATATCCATCGGAGGCTAGCTAAGGCTGGAGTCCTTGGCGGGGCTACTTACGACGGTATCGTCGCGCTGACGGCGCTAGAAAACGGTGTGCCCCTCGCAAGCAGGGATCGGCGTGCCGTGAATAACTATCTGTCTCTGGGGGTCGAGGTACAACTGGTTAACTAGACCCCGCCGGTGAAGCTGAGCTGGCGCCACGCCTCGAACACTGCCACGGAGGCGGAGTTGGTGAGGTTCATGGATCGGCGGCCCTCCACCATCGGGATGCGTAGCCGCTGCGTCACACGCGGGTGGTGCGAGTGCTCAGGCGGCAGGCCGGTCGGCTCGGTGCCAAAGAGGAGCGCATCGCCCCACTGGTATTCCACCTCGTGGTAATAACTCGTCGCCTGGGTGGTGAAAGCGAAGACGCGGCATTCCCCAATCGTCGAAAAGCAAGTGTCCAAGTCCGGGTGAATCTTCAGGTCCGCGAGGTCGTGGTAGTCCAGCCCGGCGCGCTTCAGGTGCTTGTCATCGAAGTTGAAGCCGAGCGGCTCAACCAAGTGCAGCACCGCCCCCGTGTTCGCGGCGAGGCGGATGGCGTTGCCGGTGTTGCCGGGGATGACGGGGTTATCGAAGATGATGTGCAGCGGCATAGGTTATTGCGCGCCCCCGTCCTGCTCTTCCTGCGGCTTGCCAACTAGCTCGTCGTGCAGGTGATCCACCGCCACCTGCGCGTGGAGGCGTACGCCGTACGCGAGCGCCTCGTCGTTGACGTAGAACCGCGGACTGTGGTTGGGCACGAAACCTCGGTCATCTCCGCCGGCTGGCTCGATGCCGCCGTCTGCCGTAAACGCGATGTTCTGCCCGCCGAGCAGCGCGTACACGCCGCCGAAGCGCGAGGAGAACTCGGAGAAATCGTCGTAGCCCATGGAAGACGGGACCTCGATGACAGGTGCCTCGCCCGCGATGCGCTCGTACACCGGCAGGATCGAGTCGATCCACTCTGGGCCGTTCACCACGGGCGGGACCTCATCGAAGAACTCGACGGTGCCGGTACAGCCGTGCGCGGCCGCGAGGTGCTCCACGTAGCGCTCGAGGCGCTGGTTCACGTCCGCCATCACTTCGGTGCGCAGGGCGCGCACCGTGCCCCAGATCTCCACCTGCTCGCCGACGATGTTGAAGCGGCCCTGGTCCACGATGTGGCCGAGGGAGATGGAGAACCGCTCCTCCACGTCAATTTGGCGGTAGATCTGGCCGGTGTTGCTCAAAATGTCCCCGACCGCCGGCATCGGGTCGATGCCCTGCCACGGGGTTGAACCATGTACCTGTTTGCCGGAGACAGTTATTTTCAACGTCTCGGAGGCAGCGTTCTGGATGCCGCGGGCGTACGCGATCGCCCCGACGGGCAGGGGAGAGATGTGGATACCGAATGCCATCGTGGGGCGCGGCTCAAAGAACCCCTTGGTCTCCATCTCCTCGACCATGAGGGACGCGCCGCCTTCCTCACCGGCGGGAGCGCCTTCCTCCGCGGGCTGGAAGGCGAGGAGCACGTCGCCTGGGAGCTGGTCGCGCTGGTCGTGCAGAATCTTGGCCGCGCCAAGCAGCATCGCGGCGTGCGTGTCGTGGCCGCAGGCGTGCGAGACAGGGAAGGGACCGCCTGGGTAGTCCTTATCCACCACCTCGGAGGCAAAATCCTCGCCGGACTGTTCCTTCACCGGCAGGGCGTCAATGTCCGCGCGCAGCAGCATGGTGCGGCGATCGGCCTCGCCTGCGTCACCTGCGTCACCGCCGTGGATGCGCGCGACAACGCCGTGGCCTGCCACGCCCTCGGTGATGTCGGTAATACCGAACTCCCGCAGCCGCTCGACGATGAATGCTGCCGTCTGCTCCTCGCGGTTCGATAACTCCGGGTGTTTGTGCAGGTGGTGGCGCCAGCCGATGACATCGTCGCGAATGTCCCGTGCGGCGGCGTCGATTCCCTCGTGCAGCGTGTCAAGGTTCACGTTCGTCATGGCTTCCATCCTATTGCGGTGCCCGCCGCGCACTGAGGCATAGAATCGTGGCGTGACTGCGATCAAACTGGACGGAAAACTCTACCGCGAGGAGATTTTCGCGGACTTGAAGGAGCGCGTGGCGGCGCTGAAGGCCAAGGGAATCACCCCCGGCCTGGCTACCGTGCTGGTTGGTGAGGACCCCGCGAGCCAGAACTACGTGCGCATGAAGCACAAGGACTGCGAGGAGCTCGGCATCGCTTCCATTCAGAAGGAGCTGCCCGGTGACACCACGCAGGAGGAGCTCGAGGCGCTTATCGACGAGCTGAATAACGACGATGCCGTTACCGGATACATTGTCCAGCTCCCGCTGCCGAAGCACTTGAACGAGAACCGCGTGCTGGAGCTCATCGACCCAGCCAAGGATGCCGACGGCCTGCACCCGGTGAACCTGGGCAAGCTCGTGCTCAACGAGCCGGCGCCGCTGCCGTGCACCCCGAACGGCACGATCAAGCTGCTGGAGCGCTTCGGCGTTGATTTGAACGGTGCGATCGTCTGCGTTGTCGGCCGCGGCGTGACCGTCGGTCGCCCGATCTCGCTCATGCTGACCACGCGCGGCGTGAACGCCACCGCAGTGCTGTGCCACACCGGCACCAAGGACCTCGCAGCGGAGACCCGCCGTGCGGACGTGGTCATCGCCGCCGCCGGCAAGCCGCACATGATCACCGCAGACATGATCAAGGAGGGGGCCGCGCTTGTCGACGTCGGAGTATCCCGCGTGGACGGCAAGACGGTGGGCGACCTGCACCCGGACGTGTGGGAGAAGGCTGGCTGGGTCTCCCCGAACCCGGGCGGCGTCGGCCCGATGACGCGTACGTTCCTGGTCCGCAACATTGTGGAGTCTGCAGAACGCCGCGCCGCGCAGGCAGCGGACGCGGAGCAGGCTGAGTAGCTTGTCCGCAACGCGCGAGTTGCCGCAGGGGTTGTCATTGGACAACCCCCATGACTTGCGTAACCGTCCCTCCCCGCTGCCGCGGTGGGTGCAGTACGCGATGATCGTGGTGTTCGCCGCCGGGTTCATCGCGGCCTCCTTGTTTTCTGCGACGGAGCACTGGCGCCGCGCCACCTTCACACTTGGGGCGACCATGGTGTGGGTGGCGCTCATGCGCCTGACCTGCGATTCGAAGGTGATCGGCCTGCTTGCGGTGCGCTCCCGGCGCTTCGACGTGCTCTTTTGCACCGCCGTAGGCGCAGGCATGATGTGGCTCGCGTACTCCGTGGACTCGCTGGGGTCCTAGCACCGGTTGCTCGCAGCCACCCCGGCACAGCTTTTGATGGCAAAACATCAACACCTGTGGCAGGGACGCGCGCACCGCTAAGAGTGGTAATGGTGGAACGATGAGCGAACCCGTCCTCGTCCTCGCCGACATCCACCTCGGCCGCAAGCAGCACGGCGACAAAAAGACCGGCCCCGGCATCGAATGGGCGCTTGACGCACTCGAGCGGGGTGCCGCCTCCGGTGCCCAGCACATGGTGATGTTGGGAGACATCATCGACCGCAAGCGCTTCACCGACGCCACCTACGGCGAGGTCACCTGCTTCTTCGAGCGGGGGCTTTCGCTTTTCGACGACTCCTTGTTCATCTCCGGCAACCACGACGTGCACCACGATCTCTCCGGCGTGATTCCAGGCGGCGTGGTGGTCGCAGGGATCCAACCGCAGACCGTGAGGGCAGGCGAGTGGGCGCTGCACACCGCCGCAGTTGAAATCGATCGAGATCCGCGACGCTTGGTTCCGGAATTTCCGGCAGCCGTCGAGGGGGCACCGAATCTTGGCCTGCTGCATACCTCGGTGACAGGGGAATATTCCAACCACGACTGCCTGCCTTGCACGCTGGAGGAGCTGGAGCAGTGCGAATACGGTGCCTGGCTTCTCGGTCACGTGCACCAGCAGGTCACGCTTGCTAGCGATCCTTTTATTGGCTGGGTCGGCATGGGCAAGGCCTACATTGCCTCGGCGAGCGGAACGCGGGTGAAGGTTACGCCCCTCGATCGCTAGATCGCGTAAACGCCGCGGACCGCGTCGACCTCGCGTCCGGACGGGGTCTGCTCCGTCAGCGTGATGAAGTTGCGCAGTATGCGGTCCATCTGCCGCGCCTCCACCAAGAACGCGTCGTGGCCGACGGGGGAGGAGAGCTTGGCCATCGCCAGCAGGTTGCCCAGGTTGCGGGAAAGGTGTTCCTGCTGGTGGTAGGGGTAGAGGATGTCCGTATCCACGCCCACCACCATGGTGGGCACGTTGATGGAGTGCAGCGCCTTGTTCAAGCCCCCGCGGCCGCGCCCCACGTCGTGGCGGTTCAGCGCCTCGGTGAGGGCGACGTAGCAGGCGGCGTCGAAACGCTCGGTGAGCTTCCTGCCCTGGTGCTCGAGGTAGCTCTGGACGGCGAAGCGCTGGTCGTCTGCGCGGAACGCCCCGAGCGGGTTCTCGCCGGGTTGGGAGGATGTGCCGAAGCGTTCGTCGATCTCCAGCTCGCCGCGGTAGGTGAGGTGGGCGATGCGGCGCGCTGCGGCTAGACCCGCATCGGGGGAAACACCGGCCGCGAAGTAGTCGCCGCCGTGCCAGTCCGGGTCGCGCGTAATGGCGCCGATCTGGGCGGACTGGATGCCGATCTGCCACGCGCTCGCACGGGCGGAGACGGCGATGACCAGCGCGAAGCCCACACGGTCCGGGTAGAGCAGGGTCCACTCAAGCGTGCGGGCCCCACCCATGGATCCGCCCAGCACCGCGTGCACGCGGCCGATACCGATTGCGTCGAGCGCCATGGCTTCGGCCGCCACCATGTCCCGGATGGAGATGGCGGGGAAGCGCGACCCCCATTTTCCTCCGTCCGGGTGTTCGCTGGCCGGGCCGGTTGAGCCGTAGCAGGAGCCGATGGCGTTGGTGCACACCACGCACCAGCGGTCCGTGTCCAGCGCCTTGCCGGGGCCTACGACCTCGCACCACCATTCGTCCGCGCTGGCATCGCCCGTCAGCGCGTGCTCCACCAAGAGCACGTTGTTCTCACCGTCCGGCTTGCCGCGCAGCTCCCCCCAGCGGCGGTACGCAATCTCCACGCCGGTGATGGTGGCGCCAGCCTCGGTCCGCACATCGCCGATGGAAACGACTACCGGGCCTTCCCCATCGGGAATGGTATGCAGTGCAGGTGTAGTCATGGGGCTAATCGTAGGCAATTTGCCAGATAGTGAACAAAGCTGTCTATATTATATTCCTAGTCCAGAACCAGAAAACGGCCACCGAAATGGTGGCCGTCCCTGTGCATTGATCTAGCGCGCTAGGCGCCGCCGTAACGTTCGTTCAGAATCAAAGGAGCAAGCTCAACGGGCTCAATGCTTTCACCCCAGGCGGGGACGTTCCCACTTGGAGACCGTCCGTTTTGTCTGCCGTTTTGCAGCAAGCGGTCTATCTTGCGGGTTGGGGGCTGAAGAATAGTGCAAATGCCCCAGCTCACGATAGTGTGACCTCCGATTCCGAGACAGGGGAGTGGAACTTGGCTACTTTGACTAGCACGTCACACCCATGACGTCTTGTCGCGCCGTACTTGAAGGAAGCCTCCGTGTCTGTCCAGCCCGCCGATCACGTCCGTGAAGACATCCGACTCCTTGGCCGGGTGCTCGGCCGTGTGATCGCCAAGCAGGAAGGGCAGGAGATCTTCGACTTGGTCGAATCCACCCGCCGCGCCGCCTTCGACATCTCCCACGGGGATGCCGCCCCGGAAGATCTGCTCGCAGTCTTCCACGACATGGACATCACCAAAATGAACCTCGTTGCACGCGCTTTCAGCCACTTCGCGCTGCTGACCAACTTGGTTGAGGACTTAGATGACGAGAAAGTTGCCGCACCGGTCTCGTTGCGCACCAGCTTCGCCCACCTCAAAGACAGTGGTGTGGACGCTGACAAGGTCGCCGAACTCATCAGCGGGGCGCAGGTCTCCCCGGTGCTCACCGCACACCCGACTGAGACCCGTCGCCGCACCGTCTTCGACACCCAGACCCACATCAAACGCCTGCTGAGTGAACTCCATGCCGGTGCCGACCCGGCAGCCATCGAACGCGAGATGGAGCTGCGCATGACCCTGATGTGGCAGACCGCGCTTATCCGCATCGCGCGCCCGCGCCTCGAGGACGAAATTGATGTCGGCCTGCGCTACTACAAGCTCTCTCTGCTTGAGCAGATCCCGGCCCTCAACCGCGCGATCCGCTACGAGCTGCGCGACACCTTCGAACGCGACCTCGAGCTCACCCCCGTCGTGCGCCCCGGCTCCTGGATCGGCGGCGACCATGACGGCAACCCGTACGTGAATGCAGACACTCTCACGTATGCCACCCGCCAAGCCGCCGATGCCGTGCTCGGCTACTACGTCGACGAGCTGGGCGAGTTGGAGCGCGAGCTGTCCCTCTCAGACCGCTACTCCACCTCATCGGAGGAGCTTTCCAAGCTTGCCGAGTCCGCGAACAACACCGCCGAGTCCCGCGTCGACGAGCCCTACCGCCGCGCCATTTACGGCATCCGCCACCGCGTCGCCGCGACCCGCGAAGTACTCGCCGGCGAGCCGAGAACCGGCGAACATCTGCCGTATGCGGACCCGGGTGAGCTGCTTGCAGACTTGGACGTGATCGATGCCTCCCTGCGTGCGCACGGCGGCGCCATTATTGCAGACGACCGGCTGGGCCGCCTGCGCTCTGCGGTGACCACCTTCGGTTTCCACCTGTACACGCTAGACCTGCGCCAAAACTCCGAATCCTTTGAAAAGGTCGTGGCTGAAGTACTGAGCGTTGCCGGCGTGTGCGAGGACTACGCGTCGCTTATGGAGGAAGACCGCGTGGAGGTGCTCGTCGAGGAGCTGCGCACCCCGCGCCCGCTGCTGCGCGCCGAGGCCCAGCTTAGTGATGACACACGCAAGGAAATGGGCATCCTCGCCGCCGCTGCCCGCGCCGTGCAAGACCTCGGCCAGGGCGCGATCGCGCAGTGCATTATCGCCATGACCGGGGCCGTCTCCGACATCCTCGAACCCATGGTCCTGCTTAAGGAAGTTGGTCTGAATGGTGTCAACGTCGTCCCGTTGTTTGAAACCATCGAAGACCTTGCGCACGGCGCCCGCATCCTCGAAGACCTTTGGTCGCTCCCGTTCTACCGCGAACACCTCCGCGCCCGCGGCGATGTCCAGGAGGTCATGCTCGGTTACTCCGACTCCAACAAGGACGGCGGCTATTTGCAAGCGAACTGGGCTCTTTACGACGCCGAACTCGCCCTCGTCGAACTCTGCAACCGCCACGGCATCCACCTTCGACTCGCGCACGGCCGCGGCGGGGCAGTCGGCCGCGGCGGCGGGCCCACGTACGACGCCATCCTCGCCCAACCCAAGGGCGCTGTCGCCGGCTCCATCCGAATCACCGAACAAGGCGAGATCATCTCCGCCAAGTACGGCTCGCCCGAGACCGCGCGCCGCCACCTCGAGGCTTTGGTTGCCGGCACTCTTGAGGCCTCCCTCCTGGATACCGAACCTATCGAAGACCCGACCCGCGCTTACGACATCATGCGTACGCTTGCCGCCTACTCCGGCGAAAAGTACAAAGAACTCATCGGCGACCCTGGCTTTATTGGCTATTTCACCCAGTCCACCCCGTTGCACGAGATCGGCGAGCTCAACCTCGGCTCCCGCCCGGCGTCGCGCAAACAGACCACGGCGATCTCCGACCTTCGCGCCATCCCTTGGGTGCTGTCCTGGGCGCAGTCGCGCACCAACGTGCCGGGCTGGTTCGGCGTCGGCACCGCGGTCGAGCGCTGGGCGGGCGAGAGTGAAGAGCGCTGGGAGGACCTGCGCGAGCTCTACCGCGACTGGCCTTTTTTCCGCTCCGTGCTGTCCAACATGGCCCAAGTCATGGCCAAGGCGGAGATGTCGCTAGCCCGCCTCTATGCCGACCTAGTGGAGGACCGCGAGGTAGCCGAACGCATTTACACGCTCATCGCCGATGAATTCCAGCGCACCAAGGTGGTTTACTTCCGCATCACCGGGCATACGGACCTTGTAGCCGAAAACCAGCGCCAGGCCCGATCCCTGAAACGTCGCTACCCCTACCTCCTGCCGCTCAACGCTATCCAGCTCGAGCTGCTTCGCCGCTACCGCGCCGGCGACGAGACCTTCCTCGTCTCCAAGACGATTCAGGTCACCATGAACGGGCTCGCCACCGCCCTGCGCAACGCGGGGTAGGTTTCTGCGGCTGGGGCGCGGGGTGGATCCCCTGCAACCCGCTTCAGAAGCAAGAAAGAGGCAAGAAAAAGTTTCTCCAGGTAGGAGAATCTTTCGAGCGGTTTTAGGGCTGTTCTGGCGCCCTTTTCCGGTTACGGAGCAATAAAGATTTTGAGCCTACGGGCCCAGGGATGAACGTGTGACTGATCTGCTTTGGGTGCTCCTGTTCGGTTTTGGGAAGTTGTCCGTATTGGCGGCCTCTTTTGGCCGCGAGGTTCTTTCAGGAAGGGGCGAAACGTAGATGACAATCAGTCACACCGGTCGATGATGGAGGGATGTACCGATGAGCAATCGTGAAGGCGGTATCCCGCGCTAAAGGACGCGACCATGCGTGAGCAGCTGTCGCTCCACCGTGCCTGGGAAGCCCAAACTGGCAACGATTGAAATCGGTTAGTGCCGTAAGTCACATAGGTAGGTTTTCCTACTTGTGTAACATAAATCTGAGTGTGATAATTACCACACGGCGAAAGCCCCTTCGCCGCTGAATGCCTACCGATGGGGGGAACCATGAACTGGGCAATGAGTCCTTCTACCGCCATTGCTAGAGCATGTCTCTTCTGAAATCAGGCCTATTAGCCGTGGGGATAGTCGCCACGGCCATTCTGGCGACTACCGTGGCTTTCCTCGGCGCGAGGCTTTACTCAGCGATCGATGGTCACCTGGGTGAGTACGGGGTACAGGTGGAATCAGATCGCACCGCTTCGGAGCGTGCGAGTTTCTATTCCGAGCTGGCCGAGTTTGCGCGAAGCAATGACTTCGATATCGCGATTAACTACTCGTCGCTCGCTGCCTCTGGTGGTGAGCAGCGAGTCTACTCATCCTCGCTTCCGCCTAACGGCGGTCGGATGGAACGGCCGCGCTTTGAACGCGGGGAAGTTGACATATTTTATCCGCTGGAAGACTTTCCATACTCTGATCCAAGGCAACCTCTCCATCTCAAAGGGTCTGCGACGGACGAGCAACACTTGCTGCGGTGGTTAGCCGAACAGGGGCTCGACGCGGTGCCTCTTACCAGTTACTTCTCCGAAATCTTTGCATCTTCGACAATTCCCATTCTGCTGATCCTATCTGTGCTCCTGTGTCTGGTACTAGGCGCGGGCCATGTCATTGCCCGCTCGCGGGAGGTCGGTGTTCATCGACTGCTTGGGCTCAGCGTCGCAGAAACGACCCGTATTGAAATTCAGCGCCAAAGCGTTGCCCTTACGATCGCCTACCTCGGAAGCCCACTGATTGTTGCTGGCCTTCTTTATGCCTACAACGGGTGGGCGGAGAGCTGGGTATTTTGGAGAATGTATTTCACGATCAGCGTGATTCTGTCTGTGTGTTTGCTCGTTGGCTACCTAGGTGGGCAGTTTCTGGTTCGCAGGACATCGATACCGCAATCCATCAAGGGCAAGATCCACGCGCGGCCAATTCTCTATTCCCTGACTGCCGTCCGCGGAGTGACCCTGGTTGCTGCGCTCAGTGTGGTTGCAACCTTGGTTGGGTTTTCTGCGGAACTCGAGGCGCGTCACCGCTTGCAGGGGCTGTGGGATGCTCACCGTGGGCCGCAAGAGTTGGCGTTGAACGTCAACACGGCTTTCGAAGACTGGTCAGATACAGAGACCGCAGCGCCATTCCGGGTTGCCGACGAGGCGGGAGACGTGCTCCTCGTTGATCCTTATTGGATTACATGGCCCGTGGAATTAGAGGCACCAGTCCTATTAGCGAACCAGGAATTCGCGAGACAGGCGGGAGTGTCGATGTTGGATGGTGCTGCAGTGACGGTCTGCTCGCCGGGAGAAACGTCGGTGCACTCGAGAAACGTGATCGAGGATTCGCTCGAATTCGAGGCCGGCTATGCCAATGAACCAGCGCCCGACATAGAGTGGCGGGACGGTTGCAGCTTAGGCTCGGTATTCACCTATGACGTTAACTACCGTCCGCAAGTCGATAACCCGATTCTCGTCATACTCCCGCGTGGCCTCGCTCCGTTGGGCGACCACAACTTGATGTCAAAGGTATCCCAGCAAGTCCTTCTAACTGTCTCCCCTGACGTACCTTCGCAAATGTTGAAGGGCGCTACTGGGAACACACTTGCTTTCTTTAGACCGCGTGAAGACTCATGGCAGGCGAGCATTCGCACCGCCGAGCAGAATGTGGCTCTGTGGGGGCTGAATGGTTTTGCATCAGTCCTGCTTGTGACGGTCTTGGTCGGAGCCACGGTCCTTACTTTTCGCGTCACCTACCGGCGCAAAATCCACGTTGCCTATGTTTGTGGGCGAAGCCCTTGGTGGGTTGCAAAAGAAGCAGTAGCTATCGAAGTTGCATTCTTCCTAGCCACGATTGGTTGGCTGCTTTATAAGGTTCGCGATCATTGGATTCAAGCCGAGAGCCGCGTGCCGTCAACCTGGAGTATCGGGTTTGAACATCAATGGTCGCCATCCACCATCGTCGCAGTAGTAGGTTTCGGCGCAGTATGGTTCATGGTTTCTGTGGGGTTGATGCTCAAAGCTGCTTCGCGGTGGGATGCAAGAGGAGGTACGGAACCGCAATGACAATTCAGGTAAACGAAGTATCCTGCGCATTTGGCGAGCGGACGGTTTTGCAAGCTTTCACAGCCACGTTTAGGGCAGGTCGAATCACGGCGCTCACAGGGCCCTCCGGCAGCGGCAAGACAACCTTGCTCAATATGTTAGGTGGGCTGACCACGCCGGATTCGGGGACGATCGAGTTCGAGGGGCTCGACATCGCATCTATGAATTCGCGCGCACGTCGCAAATTTCGGCGATCAAACGTCGGATATCTGTTTCAGGACTACGGTTTGGTCTCCGATCTCTCTGTGATGGAGAACATCAAGATCGCTGTCCCCCGCGTCTCCCGCGAAACAATGGAGGCGGCGCTGAATGAAGTCGGACTTGGCGGATCCGAGAAGCGAACGGTGAGCGAACTTTCTGGTGGTGAACAACAACGCATCGCTTTGGCACGAGTCATTCTCGCGCAGCCGAAAATAGTGTTAGCAGATGAGCCAACCGGAGCCCTCGATAAAGCAAATGCGCAACTCGTTCTTAAGCATCTACGCCATTTTGCTCAGAAAGGCGCAGTAGTCGTCGTAGCCACCCATTCTGCGTTTATCTCCAATAATTCAGATGAGGTAGTGGAGCTCTGATGTAGCGGAAAAATATAGCTGGGATCGAGCGTCACCCCTGTACTTGTCGGATGCGCAGTCGTTTGGTGACGCGTAGGCAGCACCCAGCGACTACGGGAGGGGTGGCGTTTGGGGATGGAAGGCGAAACTGGGCTGATCAACGTGGCTGTCTCGGTCGGGCACAGCGCTTCCCAGCCGGCTAACGCCGGTGGCGAGACCTTCCTCGTACCCGAGACGATCCAGGTCACCATGAACGGGCTCGCCATCGCCCTGCGCAACGCCGGGGAGGTTGTCGGCTTCGACGCCTCGGAGCCGGAGAGGTGGATCCAACCTAAAACGCGCCCGAGAAGCAAGAAACAGGCAAGAAAACGATTCCGCAGGTAAGGGAGTTTTTTGAAGAGTTTAAGGGCTGTTTTGGCATCTTTTTCTGGTTACGGAGCAAGAAAAAATCGCTCTTCTGATCTGATCTAGGTGGTCTAGTTCGTCGGGTAAGCGTTTGCGGTAAGTGGGGCGGAGGTACCGGGCTGGGCACAGCGCTGCCCAGCCTGACCAAACAAAAACGGCCGGTGTCGGGGCGCGAAACCCCGACACCGGTCGATTTCAGATCAGCGAGCTACTTCTCCAGTGCGTCGATGATCTTGTTGAAGGTTGCGGACGGGCGCATGACCGCGGAGGTCTTCTCCTCGTCCGGCCAGTAGTAGCCGCCCAGGTCAACAGCGCCGCCCTGTGCGTCGATCAGCTCCTGGTTGATCGCGTCGGCGTTAGCGCGCAGTGCCTCAGCCACCGGAGCGAACTTCTCAGCCAGCTCCGCATCCTCGGTCTGCTTCGCCAGCTCCTCTGCCCAGTAGGTGGCCAGCCAGAAGTGGGAACCGCGGTCATCGATCTCGCCGACCTTGCGGGACGGGGACTTGCCCTCGTTCAGCAGGGTCTCAGTCGCGCGGTCCAGGGTGTCGCCCAGCACGCCGGCGCGCTGGTTGCCGTTCTGGTTCAGCTCGTGGCGGAAGGACTCCGCCAGCGCCAGGTACTCGCCCAGGGAATCCCAGCGGAGGTGGTTCTCCTCCTGCACCTGCTGGACGTGCTTCGGGGCGGAGCCGCCGGCACCGGTCTCGAACAGTCCGCCGCCAGCCATCAGCGGCACCACGGAGAGCATCTTCGCGGAGGTGCCCAGCTCCAGGATCGGGAACAGGTCCGTGTTGTAGTCACGCAGCACGTTACCGGTCACGGAGATGGTGTCCTCGCCGCGGCGGATGCGCTCCACGGAGGTGCGGGTGGCCTCAACCGGGGAAGCGATGGAGATGTCCAGGCCCTCGGTATCGTGGTCCGCCAGGTACTTGTTCACCAGCTCGATCAGGTTGCGGTCGTGCGCGCGCTCCTCATCCAGCCAGAAGATGGTCTTCATGCCGGACAGGCGTGCACGGTTCACGGCCAGCTTGACCCAGTCCTGGATCGGGGCATCCTTGGTCTGGCATGCACGCCAGATGTCGCCCTCCTCCACGTGGTGCTCAATCAGTACGTCGCCTGCGGAGTTGACCACCTGGACGGTGCCGTCGGCCGGGATCTTGAAAGTCTTGTCGTGGGAGCCGTACTCCTCAGCCTTCTTCGCCATCAGGCCCACGTTCGGCACAGTGCCCATGGTGGTCGGGTCGTACGCGCCGTTCGCGCGGCAGTCGTCGATCACGGTCTGGTACACGCCCGCGTAGGAGGAATCCGGGATGACAGCCAGGGTGTCCTGCTCCTGGTCATCTGCGTTCCACATGTGGCCGGAGGTGCGGATCATAGCCGGCATGGAAGCGTCAATGATCACGTCGGACGGCACGTGCAGGTTGGTGATGCCCTTGTGGGAGTTCACCATCGCCAGGTCCGGGCCATCTGCCAGCGCCTGGTCGAACGCAGCGCGGATCTCCTCGCCGTTACCCAGCTCGGACAGGCCCTCGAAGATGGCGCCCAGGCCGTTCTCGCCGTTCAGGCCGGCGTCCAGCAGCTCCTGGCCGTACTTGTCATACACATCCTTGAAGTAGGCGCGCACAACGTGGCCGAAGATGATCGGGTCAGAGACCTTCATCATGGTGGCCTTCAGGTGCGCGGAGAAGAGCACACCCTCCTCCTTGGCGCGCTTCACGGCGTCCAGGAGGAAAGAGTCCAGCGCCCTCGCGGACATGAAGGTGCCGTCCACAACCTCGCCCTCAAGCACCTTGAGGCCGTCCTTCAGCACCTCCTCGGTTCCGTCAGCCTTCACCAGCTTGATGGTCAGCGTGTCCTCGGACGGCATGATGACGGACTTCTCGTTGTGGCGGAAGTCATTCGCGTCCATGGTGGCCACGTTGGTCTTTGACTCCGGGGACCATGCGCCCATGGAGTGCGGGTGCTTCTTGGTGTAGTTCTTCACAGCCTCCGGCGCGCGGCGGTCAGAGTTGCCCTCACGCAGCACCGGGTTCACGGCGGAGCCCTTCACCGCGTCGTACTTCTCCTGCGCATCCTCGTAATCCGGGATGTCGAAGCCAGCCGCCTGCAGCTCGGCGATAGCCTTCTTCAGCTGCACCAGGGAAGCGGAGATGTTCGGCAGCTTGATGATGTTGGCTTCCGGCGTCTTCGCCAGCTCACCGAGCTGCGCCAGTGCGTCATCCATCCGCTGCTCATCGGTCAGGCGATCCGGGAACTGCGCCAGGATGCGACCAGCCAGGGAAATATCGGCGGTTTCCACGTCGATGCCGGCCTGGGAAGCGAATGCCTCCACGATCGGCTTCAGGGAGTACGTCGCCAGCAGCGGCGCCTCGTCGGTGCGGGTCCAGATGATCGTAGACATAGTGCTCCTTATAAGTAAGGTGTCAGACTTCAACCTCCCAGCGTACCGCCTCACGCATGCCGGTATGGTGCAAACCCATGAGCCTTACCATCGCTAGCGTCAACGTCAACGGCATCCGCGCCGCCACCAAGATCCGCAGCGAGGACAACCTCGGCATGCTCGCGTGGCTCGCCGGGACCACGGCGGACGTGGTGCTGATGCAGGAGGTCCGCGCCACCGAGGCCGAGGCCACCGCCGCACTCGCCCCCGCGCTCGAGGCCGGCTGGCACCTCGCCGTCGCCCCCGCCACCGCGCCCGGGGCCAAGGGCCGCGCCGGGGTGGGCATTCTTTCGCGCACCCCGCTTGCCGACGTCCGCGTGGGCATCCCCACCTTCGAAGACGCCGGCCGTTTCATCAGGGCCACACTTCACGACGGTACCGTTGTCGCCTCCCTTTACCTCCCCAGCGGGTCGGCCGGTACGGCGAAACAGGACGAGAAGTACCGCTTCCTGGACGAGTTCGAGCCGCTGCTCGCCCAGTGGGCCGAGGAGGAGCCCGACATGGTGATCGGCGGCGACTGGAACATCTGCCACCGCCGCGAAGACTTGAAGAATTGGAAGACGAACCACAAAAAATCCGGCTTCCTGCCGCACGAGCGCGCGTTCATGGATGCCGTGTTCGGTTGCTTCCCGGACGAGGAGGCGCAGGATGCAGAGCTTAAGAACCTGCCGGGTTGGGCTGGTGCGGTCGAGTACGTCTCAAAGAAGCGTCGAGAAGCATGCGCGGACCCTGGATGGTTCGATGTGGCGCGGCGCTTGAACCCGGAGGACGCGGGGTACACGTGGTGGACGTTCCGCGGGCAGGCGTTCAACAACAACGCGGGCTGGCGCATCGACGTGCAGGCGGCTACGGCCAACATGCTTGAGCGGGCGCAGCGCGCGTGGGTGGACCGCGTGGCGACTGTGGAAGAGCGCTGGTCAGATCACTCTCCGCTGGTGGTGGAGTACCGGTAGCTCGGAACCTTTTCGGGGGAGGGGGTAGCGCTAAAAAGGGGCTGGCCTTGAAAGACTGGCCAGCCCTGGAACCCCGCTAGCGCGGGGAGGATGAGGATCCCAGAATGATAGCGGGCTCATCCCCGCGGGCGCGGGGAGCCAGCCTGGGATCTCCGGATTGACTTTACAAATCAACCGGTGCCACTGGGTATTCAGGATTTTTCGGTATCTCTGGCGATAATTCATGAACGCTATTATTCTTGGAGAGTATCGATGAATTGGAGGGAAGGAGTGGTTCAGCGTGAACATCCCTGAGCTTCCGGCCTCTACCCTTGAGTTTGCGTCAGATGCCGAAGGGTGGGTTGCGGCGCGCTCGGCGCAAGCGAGGGCGCTGTGGGCGAAGTCTGGAGATGACTCCGGTCATCTTTCTTTACCTCAGCACCTCGTCGACACGGCTTGTGTTGCCGCTGGTGTGTTCGATGTCTGGATTTCCGGCGCTATGGTTCGGTTCCTCTCAGATAGGCTCCACCTCACTTCTGACGAAGTCAGGTTGTTGTACATCTTCCTGGCAGGGGTTCACGACGTTGGAAAGGCGATCCCTCAATTCCAGCGCCAAATCGATCGAGGAGAATATGCGCACATTGTTTCCGGAGTGCGCGACGCAGGTCTTTCGCTCGATGCCGCTAACCGCGAGCAGCAAGAGCAGAAGATTCCGCATGGTGTCGCCTCGGGGGTGATCCTCTCTGAGTGGCTCGTGGGGCGCGGCATGGCCCGCTCCGTGGCCAGGAGGCTCGCTGCAATCGTGGACGCGCACCACGGAATAGCGTCCCAAGAAGAGGCCAGTAGCGCAGCGGCGCACGCAGCAACTATGTATCCGCCGGAGTGGGGCAAGGTTCAAGAAGAGCTTGTCGACGCTATGGCTCAACTAACTGGGTTTGAATCTGTAGTGAGCCGCATCCGCAGGGTGCGAACCGCGCCCGCGCAAGTCCTCTCCGGGCTTGTTGTGATGGCTGACTGGATCGCCTCCAACGCGGATGCATTTCCAATGGGCAGTGGCGGATCGCAGGTCGACCGTGCTGTTCGCGGTCTTGCAGCGATCGAACTTACTGGGCCGTTGCGCACCAGGGCGGTCGAAGGGGGTGTTGATCAGGTATTTGCAGAATTCTTCGGGTGGGGAAGTGAACGCACGCCGCGCTCTGTGCAACGGGCGGTTGTCGATGCGGTACGCGAAGTTGATGGCCCTTGCCTGGTGATTGTCGAGGCGGAAACCGGAGTCGGTAAGACAGAAGCGGCTCTTGCTGGTGCGGGACTCATGGTCGCGAAAAGCGAGGCGCAAGGTGTGTATTTCGCGGCCCCCACAATGGCTACAGCGAATGGGCTGCTGGAGCGCACCCTCGACTGGGCCTCACGGGCTGGGGAGAGTGGAAGCGTTGCTTCCATGTACCTTGCCCACTCGAAGAACTCCCTGGTTGAGCCGTATCAGTCTCTGCGATTTCAAGGCATTGGGGAGGACCTTGAACACGGCAGTGTTGTGGCGAAGGAATGGATGAGCGGGAGGCGAAAAGGCCTGCTTTCCAACATCGTTGTTGGCACCGTCGACCAAGTGCTGATGCTTGCGCTGACACAGCGGTACTCGATGCTGCGGCATGCAGCGCTAGCAGGCAAAGTGGTGATTTTCGATGAGGTGCACGCGTACGACGCGTACACCTCGGAGTACCTGCTGACCACCCTCGAATGGCTGCACTATTACGGCGCAAGCACCATTGTGATGAGCGCAACGCTGCCACCAGACCGCCGCAACGCCATGATCTCTGCCTACACGGATGCGAGACCAAACGAGGACCCTGGAGTTGCATACCCGCTTGTCACGGTTGCAACTGATGAGCACGTTCGGTTCCATACCCCGGAACCGTCCCCGACCACGCTGACAGCCACGATCGAGGTGATCGCGGACGATACTGACACGCTGCGTGCCAGCCTGGAGAACAACTTGGCGGATGGCGGCTGCGCGCTCGTCCTTTGCAACACGATTGCCCGCGCCCAAGACGCGTATCGGGTCCTCAGCGATGCTTTCCCCGAAGAGGTCACCTTGCATCACGCCGGATTCATGTCCTGGGAGCGAGTCGAGAGAGAAGATGAGCTGCGCGCTGAGCTAGGTCCAGATGCCCGCAGGGGCGCAGGTCGCCCGCTGCGCAAAGTGGTCGTCGCGACACAGGTCGCTGAACAGAGCCTCGACATCGACGTGGACGTGCTGTACTCGGACATTGCGCCAATGGACCTTGTTATCCAACGTGCGGGGCGTCTGCACCGCCATCTGCGTCCTGTCACCGATCGCCCGGGCCAAGTCAGTTCGCCGCGGATCTACATCCGAGGGTTCGTGCAGCGGGAACCTTGCCCGATATTTGATTCCGGTACGGCGGCAATCTACGACCCCAAAATCCTTCTCCACACCGCAGCTCTGCTGCCCGATGCGTTTCAGCGCCCTGGCGATATCGCCCCGCTGGTCCACGCAACCTACAGAGGGAGCGTCGACGTGCCGCCTGCGTGGCTTCCGATCTACGAGGAGGCGAAAGAAGCGTCCAGGTTACGGGAGGAAAGTGCAGCTAGACGGTCCCGCGATTTCCGAATTGCAGCTCCAGAGGACGCAAAGCATCTCCGCGAGCTTTTCACGCTGACTGATCAGGCCCTCCGGACTCTGGATAAAGGGGAGGAGCGCGGCACCGCACAGGTTCGCGATGCCGAACCAACGGTCGAGGTCATCCCCATTGAGCTCACGGAATTCGGTTATTTCCCTCTTGGGCAACCGAACGGGGAGGTCCTGTGGGATGCGGACCCAGAGCCTCGGGTTGCGCGCCACCTTGCGGCGAGCACTGTTCGCCTGCCTGTCCGTATGACGCGTGCACTCGCTGACTTCGAGGCAGTGGTTGGCCAGCTGGAGGAATCCACGCCGAAAACCTGGGACGGAAATTATCTCCTCCGCGGACAGCTGGCGCTCCCTCTCAACGCCGGTTGGGTAGCGCAGCTGGGCAGGTTCCAGGTGAGGTATTCGTCAGAGCTCGGACTCGAAATTTTGAGCGACAACACCTCTCGTGCTGTCGGAGGCGGCGGATAGTGTCCCAATTGCTACTCGGAATTAGAAAGGAGATTTGCCATGACATTCAACTTGGTTGACCACGAATGGGTAGCGTGCCACGTCAATGGCGAGAAACGGATTGCGAGCTTGCGCGAGCTGTTCGACGGATCGACTCACGCGACGGCGGTTATGGGTGATTCGCCGACGCAGGACTACGCGGTACTGCGAGTGCTCCTTGCGGTGTTTTGGAGGGCTCATCATGCTGAGCTCGCTGAAACTCTGACATCGAAACGCGCCCGCGATGACTTTGAGTGGGAAGAATGGTTCGTGGATACGCGAACCGCGCTGCTTGCCACTGGGAGGGACGAAGCGGTCCTCAGCTACCTGGATACGCACTACGACAGGTTTGATCTGCTTGACTCGGAACAACCATTCATGCAGGTAGGA
This sequence comes from Corynebacterium sp. CNCTC7651, assembly GCF_021496665.1. Lineage (NCBI taxonomy): Bacteria > Bacillati > Actinomycetota > Actinomycetes > Mycobacteriales > Corynebacteriaceae > Corynebacterium > Corynebacterium sp. CNCTC7651. The sequence continues at coordinate 354,299 of NZ_CP071246.1, forward strand.
GATCTAGTTGCATGCAACGGGACGACGCAATCGGTTTCTCGCATAGTTCCAGAGGCGGAGCACGATTACTTCACTATGCGTACCGGCGATGGACGCGAAGCGCTCGGTCTCGCTGAGGCGGCTCGGTGGCTTATTCACTGTCAGGCCTACGACTATTCCGGCATCAAGACGGGTGCTGTCGGTGACCCTCGCGTCAAGGGCGGAAAAGGCTACCCGATCGGAACCGGCTGGAGCGGGATGACGGGCGGTACCGTCATCGTGGGCTCTACGTTGCTGGAGACACTCATTCTCAACACCACGGCCTCTTCGGTGTTGGAGGACAGCTTGCCCGTGTGGGAGCGAGACCAAGACACTGCGGCCCCGCGTCTGGTCTCGCCCAGCGGCGCTGCGGAATTTGCTACCTGGCAGGCCCGACGGATCCGTCTTTATGAAGAAAACGGTCTGGTAACGAAGGTTCTTGTGAGCAACGGGGATGGAATCCCGGATGCTGGCCTTAACGCTTTCGGCGACCCGATGACTCCGTACCGATACAGCCCGAACAAGTCAAAAAAGGGGAAGCCGGCCTTCTACCCGCGTCCGCACGATATGCGGCAGACAATGTGGCGCTCGCTCGACCCCTTGATCGCCGTGGACAAGGATGCCCAGTACGACGGGGCCGAGACTGCGCCGAAGCGTCCCGAGACGCTTACGAACCTCGCGGAGATTGCAGCCGAAACCGGCCAGGATGACGTCTTCGATGTCGCACTTGTGTCCATGGAATACGGGGCCCAGTCGTCTTCCGTTGCAGTCACGATGAGTGCAAGTATTGGCCTTCCGCTCGTGGTATTGCGAGGGGATGCCCTAGGTGCTGAGATGCGCCGCGACGTGCGCAACGCTGCGGCCGCCGCTGCAGCGGCCAGATATTCCCTCGGTCGCTTCGCTGGTCAGCTCTTGCAGGCGGCGGGCGGTGAGTATGCCTTTAGCCAAGAGCCCGCAGACAGACTTTTCGCTGAGTTGGAGCCGCAGTTCGTTGCGTGGCTCCGTGGAGTGACGGCGGAAAACATAGAGGAGAAATCAGTCGACTGGCAACGTACGGTCCGCCAGGTGGTGCTCGAAACAGCTCACGAACTGATCGTCGGTGCAGGTCCGAGAGCACTCATCGGACGTCTGGAGGGGGCGGGACAGGACGGGGGAGACGGACGAATCCTCAATGCCGGCACCGCTGAGCGTCAGCTGCGTCGACGTTTGGATAAGGACCTCCCGTTGAGCGTGCAGAAAGACTCCGTCACCCAAAGCGAGAAAGGAATGAACGAATGACACAACCATCAGTGCCACCGAGCGGTGCACCGTTGTGCAAGAGCGTTGCTCGAACTGCCGACAAGCTGCAGCGCGACTACCTAGACAACCCGTATGGGCGTGATGCCGCGGATGCTCGGGCGGCGCTAGCAGAACTCCGTAAGGCATCGGCGTTAGAACCTGCGAAAAACCCCATGGGGTTGCAGAAAATCATCGGCATGCTGAACCCGCCGCTCAACGAGGATTTCATGGGCCATGACGATCGTCTATCAGCGTCGGAAGTTGCGCTCTACCGATCGCTCTCGCTCTTTGGGGTGCATATGCAGAGCGCCAAGAAGCCGATGCATACGAGTGAAGTCTCGTTCGCTCAGGCTTGTGGTCAGCTTATGCCCCGAACTGAATCGAAATCTTTCAAGCACCGTTTCGACGCACTTCAGCTGGCGACGGACGATGCTTCTCGCGCAGTCCACTTGCGCTCACTCGTCTCGCTTCTGCGGAACTACGAGCTGGCATTTGATTACGGACGGTTCTCCGAGGACCTGCGCGCGCTGGCGAACCCGAACCGAAAGCCGGGAGTGCTCCTTCGTTGGGGCCGCGACTTTGCTCGAGGTGCACGCCAGCTTCAAGACGCACCGCCCCCAGAAGACGTCGACACCACCACCAACACGAACTAGCCACCCGCCTTTTTTTGAAAGGAACACACCATGACCCTCACCATCGATATCCACGCCCTGCAGACCGTGCCCCCGTCACTGATCAACCGCGATGACACTGGCTCGCCGAAGTCCGCGATCTACGGTGGCACCCCGCGCCAGCGCGTCTCCTCGCAGGCATGGAAGCGGGCGATTCGCAGCTACTACCGTGAGAACTTTGAAACTGAAGCAATCGGTGCGCGGTCGAAGCGCCTTCCCGAAAAGATCACGAAACAGCTCGCTAAGGCAACCGGCTGGGATGAGGTAACCGCACTGCAGCGCGTCCGCGAGCTGTTTGCCGCAGCAAAGATCGGGCTTGTGGAAGAAAAGAAGCCGAAGAAAAAGGCCGAGGCTGAGTCCCAGAACGAGAACACAGAAACCAAGTACCCCGAAACCGGGTACCTATTCTTCTTCAGTCAGCAGCAGATTGATCGCGCCGTAGCCACGCTTGCTGCCCTGGAGGAGGGGGAGAAGGTGGATAAGAACACCGCGAAAGAGATTCTTAACTCCGACGCTTCTGTGGATATGGCAATGTTCGGCCGGATGGTCGCAGATGACGCATCGTTCAACATCGACGCTGCCGTTCAGGTTGCACACGCCATTGGCGTTCACACGAGCGCACCGGAATTCGACTACTTCACTGCCGTCGACGACCTTGCGGCCGACGGACATGAAACTGGCGCAGGCATGATTGGCACCACCCAGATGATGTCGTCCACCCTCTACCGATACGCAACCGTCAACGTTGAGGGTCTCGCGAAGAACCTCGGATCGACCGAGGCCGCGCATGAAGCAGCGTCCCGCTTCATCGAAGCGTTTGCCTGCTCGATGCCGACCGGCAAAATCAACACCTTCGCAAACCAGACGGTGCCGGAGCTGCTCTACGTCACGGTCCGTGATACCCGTCCAATCTCCCTCGTTACCGCGTTTGAGCACGCGGTGGAAGCGAAAGACGGGGCTGGCCGCCGCGAGGTTGCCACTCGCCGCCTCGCGGAGGAGGCTACCAACGTGCGCGAGGCATACGGTTTCCAGCCGCTAGCGTCGTACGTAGTCGGTCTCGGAACGTCCGCCGATGCCTTTAAGGGGATAGCGGATCGCGTCACGCTTCCGGAACTCGCTGAAAAGATCCGTGCTGATCTGGCTGCAGCAGAGGCGAAGTAATGGCTCACTCTCTGTTACTACTCCTCAAGGGGCCAATGCAGTCGTGGGGCGACGAATCGAGGTTCAAAGTCCGCGCAACCGCTCCCACCCCCTCCAAATCCGGCATTGTCGGCTTACTCGCCGCAGCCGAGGGCAGGCGTCGCAGTGATCCCGTCGAAGACCTGGCGGCGCTGACCCTCGCGGTCCGGGTAGACCAATCCGGGAGCCTCCTGCGTGACTATCAAACAGCGCAGGACTGGATCAGAAAGCCCGGCAGTTCTGCATCCCTGGTCACGCGGTACTACCTGGCAGATGCCGCGTTTGTCGCCGCTGTGGAATCCGAGCACCGGGAGGTCGTCGAAGGCCTTGAATCCGCGCTTCGGCAGCCCGCCTACCCGCTGTTCATGGGCCGTCGGTCGTGTCCCGTGCACCCCGGCTTGGTGCTGGGAATCGTTGATAAGCCTGCAGAAGAGGCGCTCCATGAGCACAAATCGTGGCATGCTACCACGGCACACAAGTCCCGGTCGCCCCGCCAAGTGCGCCTCCCGATCTACCGGGATGCGCTGCCTGGAGAAAGCGGTGGGGTGGCAAGGCAGGATGTCCCGCTTTCGTTCGACCCCCGCCACCGCCAGTACGGGTGGCGCAACGTAATCCAGTCGAGCTACGTCGACATGAATAATCCCGACGGCGCAGAAGCGTCGGATCCCTTCTTTGATGCGGTGGTGTGGGCATGACAACGATGACCAGGGTTCTCATTAATCCAAAGCGGCGCGGTGGAGCTCGTTTGCTTTCCGACGCTCAGTCGATGCACGCCGCAGTTCGCAGCGCGTTTCCCCCGGACATAGACGAGACGGACTCCCGGGTGCTATGGCGAGTGGATCCGCATGAGCATCACAGTGTGCTTTACATCGTGGGGCCTGAAGTTCCCACTGTGGACCACATTGTCGATCAGGCAGGGTGGCCGGAACGGCCGGGAGAGACAGCAAACTACGATCGCCTTCTTGGCAGCTTGATGAAAGGCCAACGGTGGCACTTCGAACTTGTGGCGAACCCTACATATTCCGTCTTTGAAAAGGGAAAGCGCGGGAAGGTGAAAGCGCATGTGTCTCCGGTGCACCAACTCGATTGGTTGTACAAGAAGGCTCCGGGGTGCGGGTTCGCTCTCGCCCAGCGCGACGCGACTGACGCGCTGGGTGCTGTCCCCCAGATCACCGAGCGGTGGACTGACGTGTTCCATCGCGATAGGGCTGCTGGTGCACGCAAACAACCCGTGCGCGTGGCCAAGGCACGTTTCTCTGGGACGCTCCAAGTTTCAGATGCAGCGCTGCTGCGGACGAGTCTCCAGCAAGGGATTGGCCGCGCGAAAGGGTACGGCTGTGGATTGCTGACGCTTGCACCGTTGGGCCAGATTCAGTGAGCACCCCCAGTGAAGTTCCCATCACGCGCCTCGCTCTCTCGCGTTTAGAGAACCGGATCTCATTTCTCTACGTCGAGAGAGCAACAGTGAATCGGGACGGTAATGCACTTACGATTACCGACGACAGAGGCATCGCTCACGTTCCCGCAACCGCCCTGGCAGCGCTTCTCCTCGGGCCAGGCACACGGGCTACCTATGCGGCGATGGCATTGCTGGGAGATGCTGGGACGAGCGTTGTGTGGGTCGGGGAGCGCGGTGTGCGCTTCTACGCGCAGGGCCGTCCGCCTGCGAAGTCATCGCGATGCGCGGAAAAGCAGGCGGAGATAGTGACACACCAGAGAAAGCGTCTGGATTGTGCCAAGCGGATGTACTCCCTGCGTTTTCCCGGTGAGGACCTCGAAGGTCTTTCGATGTCGCAGCTCCGCAGCCGGGAGGGCGCGCGGATGAAGCGCATTTACGCAGCTGAAGCGCAACGAACCGGAGTTTATTGGGATCGAAGAAGCTATGACCCGAATGACTTCGAATCTTCGAATCCGATTAATCAAGCACTAACTGCAGCGAGCGCTGCGCTGTACGGGGTAGCGCATGCTGTTGTTGCGGGCCTCGGATTCGTACCCGCGCTTGGGGTAGTGCACACCGGAACTGATCGTTCGTTTGTGTACGACATTGCAGACCTCTACAAGGCTGAGATTGCGATTCCCGCGGCATTTGACGCCGTCGCTGCAAATTGTGGCCAACCCTCAGTTGAAGTCAGGCGGTTAGTTCGCGACTTGGTCGTGAGCACGCGTCTCATGCCTCGAATGGTGAAAGACATCAAGTACGTAATGGACGTGGACGACGAGGTCTTGCCATCCGATGCCGAACTCTTCCTTTGGAGCGAGCTCGAGCTGATTGCAGCCGGAGTTAACTGGTCTGAAAAGGAGCTCAAGCAGTGATTGTCCTCGTTGTCACTGCTTGCCCAGCCGGATTGCGAGGTGATTTAACTAAGTGGCTCCTTGAGGTTACCCCTGGTGTCTTCGTTGGAACCCCGAGCGCGCGAATTCGCGATCTTCTTTGGGATCGCACAGTAGCGCTGTGTAAAGACGGGCGTGCGCTACTGGTGTACTCCTCCAATTCGGAGCAAGGGATGGAGTTTCGGACCCATCGACACAGCTGGGTGCCCACCGATTTCGACGGGATTACGCTGATGATGCGAAAGCACCCGCCCTCGGAAGCGAAACGCAGGAAGGGTTGGAGCAAGGCAAGGCGTCAACGCGCAGCGTACGACGCTCATTGGGGACCTCAAGGCGACAAGTTGTGATCGGATTGGGTTCAACCCAACAGTTGCGTCCGGCAAGCAGTTGAATCTCTAGACCGTGTTAGAGTGGCAAACGGGCTGCTCACTGAGTGTGCTCCCCGCGCTAGCGGGGATGAGCCCATCGGGCGAAAGCACCAAGGTCAGGAGGTAAAGTGCTCCCCGCGCTAGCGGGGATGAGCCCGATACGGTGCAGCCCGACAAGGGGCGTGTGTCGTGCTCCCCGCGCTAGCGGGGATGAGCCCCGCAAGGTCTCCACCATCAAACCGTCCGAGGTGTGCTCCCCGCGCTAGCGGGGATGAGCCGTGGTGTACTCGCGGAGGCGGGCGTGGGAGAATGTGCTCCCCGCGCTAGCGGGGATGAGCCGTCGTAGATCGCCTGCTTCGAGGTCTGCGCACGGTGCTCCCCGCGCTAGCGGGGATGAGCCCCCACAATGCGCACGTTGCCACCACCAGTGATTGTGCTCCCCGCGCTAGCGGGGATGAGCCCACGGGGGTGTCCACCATTGTGGTGTCGGTGGAGTGCTCCCCGCGCTAGCGGGGATGAGCCACTAGCCCCCGCATTTCATTCTGACCGCGCTTCGTGTGCTCCCTGCGCTAGCGGGGATGAGCCGATCGGCGGGCAAGAGGCCACCCTCTACCCGGGCGTGCTCCCCGCGCTAGCGGGGATGAGCCCCCGCCAAGCCGAAACCGCGCCCGTGCGTGAACGTGCTCCCCGCGCTAGCGGGGATGAGCCCGCCTTACCCTGCTGCGAGCGCTTAAGCTCCTTGTGCTCCCCGCGCTAGCGGGGATGAGCCCCGTGAGCGTGTCGTGGCCATAGGCAGAAGTAAGTGCTCCCCGCGCTAGCGGGGATGAGCCCACCATCCCCGTCCTCACACACGAAGGAGAATCGTGCTCCCCGCGCTAGCGGGGATGAGCCCTCGTTCCAGCGGAAGCGGTCGTACTCCAGCGAGTGCTCCCCGCGCTAGCGGGGATGAGCCCTACCACCCAACAGCGGGGGGGGGGGGCTTAGTTCAGTGCTCCCCGCGCTAGCGGGGATGAGCCAGGTTGCGTTGGAGGTTGCGGAGAATCTGCGTGGTGCTCCCCGCGCTAGCGGGGATGAGCCTAGGAGCGCGAGCTCACCCGCCGTCGCGATACGGTGCTCCCCGCGCTAGCGGGGATGAGCCCAGGGCCTCTCCCGAGACGCGTGCGGAGGCCTCGTGCTCCCCGCGCTAGCGGGGATGAGCCTCGTGCAACGCGGCGGGCCGCGCGTGGCGGTGCGTGCTCCCCGCGCTAGCGGGGATGAGCCGCTATCTTCCGCTACGGCGGCACCAATGATGGTGTGCTCCCCGCGCTAGCGGGGATGAGCCCTCGTTCCAACGGAAGCGGTCGTACTCGAGCGAGTGCTCCCCGCGCTAGCGGGGATGAGCCGGTGTTCACCTACACGCCTGTGGAGCAGGTGAAGTGCTCCCCGCGCTAGCGGGGATGAGCCCTTAATACCTGTAAGGCCGATAAGGCAGCACAGGTGCTCCCCGCGCTAGCGGGGATGAGCCGGGCATGGGTATTGAAACCTCTGGCCTATCAAAGTGCTCCCCACGCTAGCGGGGATGAGCCCAGCGGTCACAGGGGACCTCCTTGGTTCAGGCCGTGCTCCCCGCGCTAGCGGGGATGAGCCCCCGTCCGGCAGCGTCACCATCCACCTCCACACGTGCTCCCCGCGCTAGCGGGGATGAGCCCGTGACGAACGGGGTGCCGCCGAGCCGCGAGCTGTGCTCCCCGCGCTAGCGGGGATGAGCCCCCGTCCGGCAGCGTCACCATCCACCTCCACACGTGCTCCCCGCGCTAGCGGGGATGAGCCCGTGACGAACGGGGTGCCGCCGAGCCGCGAGCTGTGCTCCCCGCGCTAGCGGGGATGAGCCCACGCGCACGGTCACGACGGAGGGGCAGCGGGAGTGCTCCCCGCGCTAGCGGGGATGAGCCCACCCTGCCCATCAGCCGGAAACTTGCTGCCATGTGCTCCCCGCGCTAGCGGGGATGAGCCCGTCGACAACCCGTGGTCCGCGCTTGCGTTCGTGTGCTCCCCGCGCTAGCGGGGATGAGCCCGCGCTTGCACAAACACCCGCACCGGGGAGGTCGTGCTCCCCGCGCTAGCGGGGATGAGCCCTTGAGGAACTTCGCTTCACCCATGAGCTCCGCGTGCTCCCCGCGCTAGCGGGGATGAGCCTGTGCACGTTGCCACCACCAGTGATGCCGTGTTGTGCTCCCCGCGCTAGCGGGGATGAGCCTTGGGGGCGCGACGTGCTGAAACCGCCGGAGAAGTGCTCCCCGCGCTAGCGGGGATGAGCCGATCGCTTCACGGTCGCGGTCCTCGTTCTCGGCGTGCTCCCCGCGCTAGCGGGGATGAGCCCGCAACGGACGCAGGCGGAGACGGCGAAAACGCGTGCTCCCCGCGCTAGCGGGGATGAGCCGGACGCGCCGGGACGCGGGTCTGCGGGGCTGCGGTGCTCCCCGCGCTAGCGGGGATGAGCCCCCGAACACGTTGGTGAAGCGGTACGAGGACGGGTGCTCCCCGCGCTAGCGGGGATGAGCCCGCGGCAACGTGTTTGAAGCTGAACGATTCGCGGTGCTCCCCGCGCTAGCGGGGATGAGCCCGGTAAACGGTCGCCGGAGTCGCTGAAGGGCGAGTGCTCCCCGCGCTAGCGGGGATGAGCCGGGCAACTTTGAGCAGGGCGAGTACGAGTTCCTGTGCTCCCCGCGCTAGCGGGGATGAGCCCCCGCAGCTGCTGACTCCGACTTCGCAGCCGCCGTGCTCCCCGCGCTAGCGGGGATGAGCCCGGGTTGTTAGCCATTTGGTGCTACTCCTTGCTGTGCTCCCCGCGCTAGCGGGGATGAGCCCGGGGTGCCGCCGAGCCTCGAGGAACGGTGTGCGTGCTCCCCGCGCTAGCGGGGATGAGCCGATCGAGGACTAACCCACAATGCAGTACATCGAGTGCTCCCCGCGCTAGCGGGGATGAGCCCTGCCGCGCCGTGCTGCGCTGCCGCAGATTGAGGTGCTCCCCGCGCTAGCGGGGATGAGCCTCTGTCGCGCCCACTGCTTACGAGCTTCAGCGCGTGCTCCCCGCGCTAGCGGGGATGAGCCCAGACCCGTATCCACCAGCTAGAAGCAGAATTGGTGCTCCCCGCGCTAGCGGGGATGAGCCTCCGCTTGCCTGCGTAGTTGATAGCCATGCCCTGTGCTCCCCGCGCTAGCGGGGATGAGCCCAGATCGACGAGCACGGTCTTGCCCTGCTCCGGAGTGCTCCCCGCGCTAGCGGGGATGAGCCGGTTATGTCGATATTGAAGGCTTTAACGTCAACGTGCTCCCCGCGCTAGCGGGGATGAGCCCAGGAGCGTCGCCCGGCCACCACAGGTCGACCTGTGCTCCCCGCGCTAGCGGGGATGAGCCCACGAACGAGTGGCGGCAGACCAATGCCGATGAGTGCTCCCCGCGCTAGCGGGGATGAGCCCACGGGGTGGCCGCCCGCCGCGCTACTTCCCCAGTGCTCCCCGCGCTAGCGGGGATGAGCCGGCCGGAGCCTGTCGGGGCCACGACGATTGGTGGTGCTCCCCGCGCTAGCGGGGATGAGCCGAGGCGGCGGCGGGCAGCGCTGCCTCTGCGAGAGTGCTCCCCGCGCTAGCGGGGATGAGCCCCGCAACGGCCACCACGTCAGCCTTGCCGGTCAGTGCTCCCCGCGCTAGCGGGGATGAGCCCCAATACGGCACCAACGCCAACTCCATGACGTGGTACTCCCCGCGCTAGCGGGGATGAGCCCCGGAGATTGCCCGCGACATGATTGCCGCGAAGGTGCTCCCCGCGCTAGCGGGGATGAGCCCTCCGCGAACTCTCCCACCGTCAAATAACGTTCGTGCTCCCCGCGCTAGCGGGGATGAGCCCCGTTGCAGGAACACATGCCGGAAGAATTCGAGGTGCTCCCCGCGCTAGCGGGGATGAGCCCCCGCGTTGGACCACCCCGCTGATCATGTGGGCGTGCTCCCCGCGCTAGCGGGGATGAGCCCCGGCGCAGAAGGCTATTGAGGAACTGGGCCTGGTGCTCCCCGCGCTAGCGGGGATGAGCCGGCGCAAGACGTTTAGCCTCCGCCAAGCACAGGGTGCTCCCCGCGCTAGCGGGGATGAGCCCCTCAACCCCATCAATCCGGCCCAAGACACTATGTGCTCCCCGCGCTAGCGGGGATGAGCCGTTCCGGCGCGAGAGGAATCGTGCGGCGACTACGTGCTCCCCGCGCTAGCGGGGATGAGCCCCCGAAGATGTTCAGCTCATGCAGATCACCGACGTGCTCCCCGCGCTAGCGGGGATGAGCCGGTGACGTGGTGGATCTCCGGGCGGGTGGAGGTGTGCTCCCCGCGCTAGCGGGGATGAGCCCGCACTGCTGGTCTCGCTCGGCGTGACCGGCTCGTGCTCCCCGCGCTAGCGGGGATGAGCCCGAGAAGTTCGGCTACATGGCGAATGCGATCATGTGCTCCCCGCGCTAGCGGGGATGAGCCCCCCATCGACCCCAGCCCCTACTGGGACGGCACGTGCTCCCCGCGCTAGCGGGGATGAGCCAGCGCATTACCGGGGCCAATGACCTGCCACACGTGCTCCCCGCGCTAGCGGGGATGAACCCTCGTCGACGGTGCGGTTCTTCTCGGATTGGCTGTGCTCCCCGCGCTAGCGGGGATGAGCCGCTTGATCACGGTGTCTGCGCTGAGCTCATTCTGTGCTCCCCGCGCTAGCGGGGATGAGCCGGCTTCGAGGAGCTTGCGCTGCTCCCAGGTTTGGTGCTCCCCGCGCTAGCGGGGATGAGCCCCTCCACCACAGGTGCCCCAAAATCCGTCACCCGTGCTCCCCGCGCTAGCGGGGATGAGCCCGAGTCTTGACGGTACCCACCAATCGCCTCAATGTGCTCCCCGCGCTAGCGGGGATGAGCCCTGGCGACCGTCGCCAAGCACCAGCCCCGAAACGTGCTCCCCGCGCTAGCGGGGATGAGCCCTCCCGCACCACCCGGTCGGAGTGCACAGACACGTGCTCCCCGCGCTAGCGGGGATGAGCCCCCGAAGACGGTCACCCTCTCCGACGGCCGCACCGTGCTCCCCGCGCTAGCGGGGATGAGCCCAAGCCGGGTACGTTCCCGTCTGCCTGGTCGCAGTGCTCCCCGCGCTAGCGGGGATGAGCCCTCCCGCCAACCGAAACGTCACGGAGGGGTGAAGCGCTCCCCGCGCTAGCGGGGATGAGCCCGAGCACGGTCTTGCCCTGCTCCGGACGGTCTGGTGCTCCCCGCGCTAGCGGGGATGAGCCGAACGGGCCAAGCGCCACCACGTAGGCGCGGTGGTGCTCCCCGCGCTAGCGGGGATGAGCCCCTCAACCGAGGCTAATTTTGTACACCCGTATGTGTGTCCGCCGTGAGGATCTGAAAAACTGGAAGACGAACCACAAGAAGTCCGGCTTCCTGCCGCACGAGCGCGCGTTCATGGATGCCGTGTTCGGCTGCTACCCAGACGACGTGGCGCAAGATGCAGAGCTTAAGGATCTACCGGGTTCGGCTGGTGCGGTGGATTACGTTTCCGGGAAGCGTCGAAAAGCATGCGAAGCCCCGGCCTGTTTCGATGTCGCGCGGCGGCTGAACCCGGAGGACGCGAACTTGCTCGAGCGGGCGCAGCGGGCGTGGGTGGACAAGGTGCCGTCGGTGGAAGAGCGCTGGTCAGACCACTCGCCGCTGGTGGTGGAGTACCGCTAGCTCTGCCCCGGGGCGAGAGCTGTGAGACCTGCGCTCTTCGCGGCCTCCTGAAGACGGCGATCGTAGGTGACAATCGCGCTAGCGCCGCCGAGGAGGGCCGCGGTTAAGTGCAGTGCGTCGAGGGACCTCAGCGTCGCGCCGGGCAATTGCCCCGCTAGGCGAAACGCCGCTTGGGTCAACGTGACCAACTCGATCGACTGGAGAAAGTCTGAGATCTCGCTCTGCGCAATCTCCGGATGCCGGACGGCAACACGGCGCAGTTCAGTCTCGAGCAACGTCGAGGAAAAGATTTGTGGAGAGCTCTCTAGAATCGCCTGCTCCAAGGCATCCGATTCGGCCTCATCCGCGAAGAACTTAAGGGCAGCCGAGGTATCCAGGTACCAGCGGTGGACAGGCTCAAATACGCTCGTCACGGTAGCCCTCGAGGAGTTCATCCGTGGTGGCCGAGAGTTTCCGGCGGTACTGCTTCCCAATCCGGAGCGGGCGGCTCGGCTTCTGCACAGGAAGGATGCAGCGCCTTTCGGCACCATCTTCCACGCCGACTAGCCGCGCGACTGGGCGCCCCCGGTTCGTAATCACAAACTCTTCGCCCGCCTCAACCGCGCGCAGAATTTTCCCGCTATCGTTTCGCAATTCCCGCTGAGAGATGTGCTCCGCCATGGTCATGCTACGAGCGTAGCGCCGAAACTTTCCCGTGTGGCGCGGCGTTTGAACCCGGAGGACGCGGGGTACACGTGGTGGAGTACCGCTAGGCGCCGGGGGATAGTATCTGCAACCCGGCTTCGTTAGCTGCCACCAACATGCGCTTGTCGTAGGCAATGAGGGCGTCCGCCTGCATATCCAGGGCAATCGCGACGTGTAGGGCATCCAGGGATCTGAGATGCCGGCCCGGAAGTAATCCGGCTTGGTTGAAAACAGGTCGGTCGATCTGAACGACGTGAAACTTCCGCAGCAGGTTGGAGACGAGCTGCTGGGTGAGATTCGTTTCGCGCTGCGCCGCACGTCGCAACTCGGTCACGCCTAGGTCAGAGATGTAAAGCTGCGGATTGATGTTTCGTATCGCTGCAACCAATTGCGGAGACTCGGCCTCTCTCAGCAGCAGTTTCAGGGCGCCGGTCGTGTCAAAGTACCAGGCGGCCATAGCTTCCAGCTGCTAATCGCTCCGCAGTGCTGCCAGAATTTCTTCGGAACTGCGTTCGCCGTCGACCATGTCGTCGACACTGAAACTGGCGGGCTCCGTTGGTGGCGTGATCACGAGGCGGCTCGTTCGCACATCGCGCGCTTCCTTACCTGCCCGTGCCCCAGCTCGCCTAGCCACAGTCCGGCTAGCGCGGTACGTTCCCGACACAGGCTTTACCGACCTGTTGTTCATATGCACAGGGTATGGCCAAGCCGGCGCGGAGAGAATAGTAACTGCGGGAGCCAATCCCTGAACATTGTTCAACTAAGGCACTACACTGCCACACATTCCCTGTTGTTGAACGGCGTTCAGGAGTACCCATGACTGCACCAGTTGAAACCAAAGACATCCTCGACATCGCGCGCGAAAAGTGCCTCGAGCGCGGCGAGGGCCTGACCCAGGACGAAATCCTGCAGGTCCTGCAGATCGAGGATGAGCGCCTCCAGGAGCTGCTCGACCTCGCCCACCAGGTGCGCATCAAGCACTGCGGCGTTGACGTCTCCCTCGAGGGCATCATCTCGCTGAAGACGGGCGGCTGCCCCGAAGACTGCAGCTTCTGCTCCCAGTCCGGCCTCTTCGAGTCCCCGGTGCGCGCCGTGACCCTGAACATCGCTGAGCTGGTCGAGGCTGCGAAGCAGTCCGAGAAGATGGGCGCGAGCGAGTTCTGCATCGTCGCCGCCGTGAAGGGCCCAACGGATGAGCTGCTGGACCAGGTCGCAGAGGCCGTCACCGCGATTACGGAAGAGGTGGACATCTCCATCTCCGCGTCGCTGGGCATCCTCACCCGCGAGCAGGCGCACCGCCTCGCCCAGATGGGCGTGATGCGCTACAACCACAACTTCGAAACCGCGAAGTCTTTCTTCCCCAACGTGGTGACCACCCACACCTGGCAGGAGCGCAAGGACACCCTCGAGCACGTGCTGGCAGAGGGCATGGAGACCTGCTGTGGCGGCATCATCGGCCTCGGCGAGACTATCGAGCAGCGCGCAGAATTCGCCGCCCAGCTCGCCGAGATCACCCCGCACGAGGTGCCCATGAACTTCCTCGACCCGCGTCCGGGCACCCCGTTCGCGGACCGTCCGCTGGTCCCGCAGGGCGAAGCGCTGCGCGCAGTTGCCGCGTTCCGCCTGGCCATGCCGTCAACCCAGCTGCGTTTCGCCGGCGGCACGGAGCTTGCGCTTGGCGACGACGGCACGGAGCAGGGCCTCCTCGGCGGCGCCAACGCCATCATCGGCGGCAACTACCTGACCACCTTCGGCCGCCCGATGGAGAAGGACCGCGAGGCGGTGGACCGGGTGATGGATTCCAACCTGAATCTCACCATCACTCCGGTTGGCCAGAAGCAGAATTCCGGCCACGGCGCGCTGTACGACACCCTCAAGTCCCTCTAATGCGCGTCCCCGATTCGACGGAGCTGGCCGACGCCATCCTCAGCGGCGAGATCGCCTGGCCGATCAACCCGGCCCGCCCCTACGACGCGCCGCGGATCTGCCCGATCTGCGAGCGCCGCATGGTGGTGAAGATCAGCCCGATGGCGTGGGAAGCCGCCTGCTCCCGCCACGGCCTGCTGCGCTCGGAGTGGCTGGAGCGGTAGGACCAAGCCTCTTCACAGTTAAAGGTCCAACTGGATCCGAAGGGCCCTATCAAGCTCAGATATTTGCTGCTGGGAGAGTTGTGCGATGCGCCGGCTAAGCCGGTGCACGGAAACCGCTCGGATTTGCTCCGGTTGAGTTTTCGAGTCCAGCCGGAGGCCCGTTTCGTCAGCCTTAAGTAGCGTTTGGAACGGGTAGACGTTGGTGGTGTTCGAAGTAATCGGCACCACCGTCACCACGCCTCCGTGGATGGCTGCACTCTGGTTGGCAAGATCGTTGCTTATTACGACAGCTGGCCGGGTTTTGTTGGCCTCGTGCCCAACGGTCGGCTCGAAGTCCACCAGATAGATTTCACCCCTTAGCATCTGCGAGTCCATCTCCGGATACGGCATCCCATTGTTCCGCTTCGGCTTTCCACGTGGGATCGCTGAAGCAGGAATCGTAGGCACGAGCTAGGGATTCGCGTTGGAGCGCCCGGATTGCTGCTCTCACCCCCTGGGAGCGAGTTTGAAACTTATATTCCGAGACCAGAGCATCGAGCGTTTCCACATCGGAGCGAGGCAAACTCACACTAATCTTGGCAACGTCAGTCATACCAAAAATCGTACCCGCTTCCGAAAACTGCGATCTAGGGCTGCACGCGCTCGCTCCTACCGCACGAACCGGCGCGTACGGGCGAAGACAATCGCACACGCCGCCAGCACGATGCTTCCACCGAGCGTGACGGCAATGATGTAGCTGGTGGTGTGGAACGGGGCGAACGGATCTTCCGTTACCACACCGACTAAGACACCGACGAAGCTGCCGATGAACAGCGCGCCCATCAGTAGCCACAGCATGCGAGTGTCTTTTGCAAGACCGATTGCGAGGCCGACCAGCGAAATCGTGAGAAAGATGACGAAGTGGAACAGCAGGGTCAGCGCGGCCGAGGATGCGTCCTGCGCCGCCCCTTCGACGAGGTGGGGCTCGCCGTACTCGTCAATCCAGGGCATCGGCTCGCCGTTGGTGATGATGAACGGGTCGTACCACAAGTAATACGGACTGTGCGCTTGGTGGTACACCGCGGATGCGGCCGTTAGCGGCGCGAGCACAACCGCCGCCACCAGCGCCGTCAACACCGCCGAGTTCATCCAGCGGTTGAAGCTGGCGCCGAGCTGATTCAACGCTGGCCAATTCGCTGCGCCGGCCGCGAAGAACAGGCACAGGGCGGCGGCGCTCGCCATGGTCCACAGGCCTCCGTCGCCGAACTCGAGGCGGCCGAGGGGAGTCACCAGGCACAGCAGCACGAACCCGCCCAAGTAGATCGCCGGTTTGAAGGGGCTGAGGAAGAGTTTCATCGTGCGGTCCTTTCGGTGGCCAGGAGGTCAATCAGTTCGGCGTCGTCCGGGTAAGAAATGGGCAGGTGGCACTCCTCTTCGCGGAGGGGTTCGGCGAACGTGGCGCGCGTTGTTGGGCCGAGGCTGGACGATTCGGCGACGGGGAAGCGAGCGGCCAGCTCCTCTATCTCGGCGGTGGGGCCAGTGACCGTGGGGAAGCACACCCGCGCGTCATCCAGCGCCACCGGGCGCGAGACCTCACGGCCGAACACCTGAATCACGTGCGTGGCCAGGCCCGCGAAGTCCTCCGGCCGGTGCGATGCCATAATCACGGTGCGTTCCGGGCTTTCCGCCAAATAATCGATAAGGCGTTGACGGACCTGTTTGCGCGTAGCGACGTCGATGCCGTCGAAGGGTTCGTCGAGAAGCAGCAGGGGTGCCCCGGTGGCAAGCGCGACCGAAACGGTGAGCAGCCGCCGCTGGCCCACGGAGAGGTTCTTGATGCGAGCGTCGTGGAAGTCCACCGCTCCGAGCGGCCTGACGGCGCGCGCGGCGCGCAGGTGATCGCGCACGGTGGAGCCCGCGAACTTTGCATCCGCACCCGCGGGGACGAACGCGGCGTGCGGGCCCATCAGCGAATGGAGGTAGTGGGTTTTGCCTGCGGCATTAGGCCCGACCAGGGCGTAAAAACCGGGTTCCAAGTTCATCGGTTGCGCTCCTTGGCAATCATGTCGGCCAGTTCTTCCGTAGTGAATCCGAGCTGGTCGGCGGCGTGGACAAAGGGTTCGACGAAATCCCGGGCAAACGCTTCACGACGAGTGCTTAACACCTGCTCCCGCGCCGAATCCAGCACGAACATGCCGAGGCCGCGACGCTTTTCCAACAGGCCCTCGTTGAACAGCTCGGTGAGCGCTTTGGCCGAGGTGGTGGGGTTCACAGAGTGGTAGGCGGAGAGCTCGTTGGTGGACGGCACGCGGTCGCCCGGAGCGAGCGTGCCGGCCCCGATCATGTCGCGGAGCTCGTCCGCGATCGCTTGGTATATGGGTTTACCACTCATGTGGGTAACCATATAACTAGAAAAGCGCTGCCGTCAAGGGCAGCGCTGAAAAATCCGGGGTGGGCTAGTACCGGGCGAAGTTCTGGGTGGCGTAGCGCTTGCCATTCGGCGCGTCAGCAACGCCCACGCCGATGTGGGTGATCGTCGGATCAAGCATGTTCTTGCGGTGGCCCGGGGACGTCGCCCACTGGTTCACCAGCACGTCCGCGTTCGCGTCGGACCAGTTCTGCAGCACGTTCTCCGACGCATAGCGCCACCCGGCCGGGTAGTACGAGGTGAAGCTCGGGCGGTGGTAGAGGCGCCCCTCGCGCGCAAGCCGCTCCGACCAATCCTGGGCGAGGTTGTTCAGCTCCGGCATCGGCTCAAGCGCGTGCAGGCCGTTGCGCTCGCGGAAGCGGTTCGTGGCGTCGATGAGCTCCTGCTGCGACACGCTCACCGAGCCCTCCGCGCGCGACACCACGTGCACCGGAGAGCTGCTGCCCGGCGTCAGCGGAACACCAACAAGCGCGCTCAGCGCCGTCAAGAACGCGATGATCGCGCCAATCAGTTGCTGCGGGTTCATGTTGGGCAAGGGTGGCATAGGTGCTCCGTTCGGGGCTGGAAAAAGCTTAACGACGTTACATGCAATCTAAATCACAAAACCAGCGCGCGGGCGGTTTAGGGGCGGTTTAGGGCAGTTTTCACGAATGCGGCGATCAGGGATTGGCCGTTGCGCTGCAAGGAATCGTCGTAAAGCAAAAGCTCCTGTGCGATGGCGGCGCCGTCATGCCCGCTGCGTTCCGCCCACTCGCCGGCGACGGCGGGCGTGACCTCCGGGTGGAACTGGACGGTGAGGATGGGGCCGAGCCGCATCGCTTGGATGGGGCAGCGGTCGCTGGATGCGAGCAGTGTCGCGCCGGGTGGGAGTGCTGTGACGGCGTCGTGGTGCGACTGCGCGACGATGGGCGCGGGGCCGAGCGCGCCTAAGATCGGGTCGCTTTTGCCGGTGTCCGTAAGCGTGATGCGGGTCGCGCCCTCCTCGTCCTGCGGGGTAAGCCCCACCGCAACCTCGCCGCCGAAGCAGTCCGCGACGATCTGGTGGCCCAGGCAGATGCCCAGGACGGGGACCTGCGCGGCGTGGACGGCGCGCAGCAGCTCGTGCACCTGCGGGATCCACGGGGAGGCCTCGTAGTCCAGGGCATCGGCGCGCCCGCCGAGGAGGATGATGCCGTCACCGCAGTCCGCGAGCGGCGGCACCGGCTCGCAGGTGAGATCCACGGTCCGCGTGTGAGCCCCAGCCTGCGCCAGCCAGCCGCTGAGGCGCTGGGGCGGCACGATCGGGTCCGGCTGGAGGATGGTGATGTGGGGCATGGACGTACACTAACCCCATGGCTTTGCAGCGCGTTCTTTCCGGCATTCAACCCACCGCGGACTCCTACCATCTGGGTAACTACCTGGGTGCGCTGAAGCAGTGGATCGACCTGCAGGACGGGTACGACGCGTTCTACTTCATCCCGGACCTGCACGCGATCACGGTGGAGCAGGACCCGGAGGAGCTGCGTAACCGCACCATCGCGGGCTGCGCGCAGCTGATCGCGCTGGGCATCGACCCGGACAAGTCCACGCTGTTCGTGCAGTCCCACGTGCCGGAGCACGCGGAGCTGACCTGGGTGCTGCAATGCCTCACCGGTTTCGGCGAGGCCGGGCGCATGACGCAGTTCAAGGACAAATCCGCCAAGCACGGCCAGGACCGCACCTCGGTGGGCCTGTTCACCTACCCGATCCTGATGGCGGCGGACATTCTGCTGTACTCCCCGCAGCTCGTGCCGGTGGGGGAGGATCAGCGCCAGCACCTTGAGCTCACCCGCAACCTGGCGGAGCGTTTCAACGCCAAGTACGGCGAGACGTTCGTGGTGCCGGAGGGCATGATCCCGGAGGGCGCGGCCAAGATCTACGACTTGCAGGAGCCGACGGCGAAGATGAGCAAGTCCGGCACTAACCCGAAGGGCTTGATCAACTTGCTGGATGAGCCGAAGGTGTCCGCCAAGCGCATCCGCTCCGCCGTGACGGACGCGGACGGCGTGATCGCGTACGACAAGGAGAACAAGCCGGGCGTGTCCAACCTCCTGGTCATCCAGTCCGCGCTCACCGGCCGCCCTGTGGACGAGATTGTCGCGGGATACGAGGGCCAGGGCTAGGGCGCGCTCAAGGTGGACACCGCGGACGCGCTCGAGGCATTCACCACCCCGCTGCGCGCCCGCTTCGACGAGTTGATGGCGGACCGCGGCGAGCTGGAGTCCATCCTCGCCCGCGGCGCTGAGCGCGCCCGCGAAGTCGCGGGGCCCCTGCTTGCCGACGTGTACTCCAAGGTCGGCTTCCTCACTCCCCGCCGCTAAGCACTTCCTCTACGATGAGGGGCTGGACCACATCGGAATGAGGAAGGGACGGTCGATGGCAACCTCGACATCGCCGCGCAAGGCCTACACTGACCAGCAGGGCATCGAGCGCGCCACCAAGCAGCAGCAGCCAGACTTGGAAGACAAGCTAGAGAGAAAGGCCCCGGCTGCGGCGCACCTGATGCGGATGCAGGAGCGCTTTGCGGAGCAGGGCGGCAACCAGTTCGCCGCCGGCATCACCTACTTCTCCGTGCTGGCGATCTTCCCGCTGGCGATGCTGCTGTTCGCGGCCGCCGGTTTCTTCCTGAACGCTCGACCGGAACTGATGCAGCAGATCCAGGACCAGATCACCCAGAACCTGGAGGGTGACCTGGGCGATTTAGTTAACAGCATCCTCGAGGCTGCGATTGACCAGCGCGGCGCCGTCGCGGGTGTAGGTTTGCTGACCACCCTGTGGTCCGGCCTGAACTGGATGAACCACCTGCGGGCGGGTGTCACCACCATGTGGGGCCTGGACGCGAACGAGGGCGGCAACTTCGTGGTGAAGAAGCTGCGTGACCTGCTTGGGCTGATCGGCCTGATTGCGCTGCTCCTTCTGGCGTTCGGCGTGACTGCCATCGGCGTGTCCGGGTGGACGTCCCAGGTGATGGAGTACTTCGGCCTCGGCGACTTCCCGGGCTCCCGCGCGCTCGTGTGGTTTGTCGGGTTCTTGGTCTCTGTCCTGGCCAGCTTCCTGGTCATGTTGTGGGTCGTGATGTACATGCCGCGCACCAAGGTCCCGGTGAAATCCGGCCTAAAGGGCGCGCTGCTAGGTGCGATCATCTTCGCCCTGATTCAGCAGTTCGCCGGCCTGATCATCGGATCCGCAACGGGCAACCCGGCCGGCGCAGTGTTCGGCCCGATCATCTCGCTCATGGTTGTGCTCTACCTGGTCTGGCGCGTGGTGCTGTACGTCTCCGCGTGGACGGCTACCACCGAGGAATCGCTCAAGATGCAGCCCGCGGACGTGCCACCTCCAGCCGTGATCAACGTGCGCGCGGGTGCCGCGTCCAGCAGCAAGGACAACACTGGTAAGGCAGTCGGCGTAGGCGCGGCCCTGGGCGCCATCGGCGTGGGCATTGCCTCGCTGCTCACCCGCAGCTAGCGGCGCTTTGCAAACCGCCGGCTGAACCAGGCGACTAGGCCGGCGAGTGCGAGCACACCGGCCACAGCCGCAACAGCGATGAACCGCTCGCGCGGCTGCCTCCCGGCCGCGTCGGCCGCCTCCTCCACCCCGCCCGGGGCCGGAGACGAGGTGGTTGGCGCGGCCGTCGCTGTTTCCGCGGTGGGCGTGGGGGTGACCGTGGTCGGGGCGGTGAGCGGCTCCAGCTCGGCCACGCCGCTCCCGGCGTGCAGCGGGTACGCCGCGTGCAACAGGGCCTGCGCCTGCTGCCACGGGGCCATGTCCCACGACGAAGTGTCCAGCACAACCGCCATCAGGCGGCGGCCTTCGTGGTCCACGGCGCCGACGAAGGTGTGGTTCGCGTCGTCGGTGTACCCCGTCTTGCCGCCGATGCCGTCCGGGTCGAACATGAACAGCTTGTTGTCGTTCCACAGCTGGAACCCCGGCAAATCCCCGAACCCCGGGAAGTCGTAGTGCTCGGTGTTTGCAATGGCGGCGAACGTGGGGTTTGCAAACGCCGCGCGGTACGCCAGCGCCATGTCCCAGGCTGAGGTGGACATGCCTGCGGCATCGAGGCCGGAGTAGGAGGCGGCGTGGGTGTCCAACATGCCCAAGTCTTGCGCCTTCTGGTTCACCTTGAGCAGCGTCACGGCATCGCCGCCAAGCGCCTGCGCTAGTGCGTGCGCGGTGTCGTTGCCGGAGTTGAGGATCAGCCCGTGCAGCAAATCCCGCGTGGTGTACGTGCCCTCCGCCCCAATGCCGGCGGCGGAGCCCTCCTGCCCCGCGGATTCTTCGGAGACCGGAACCTCCGCGTCCAAGTCCAGCTCCTCAATTGCCACCATGGCCAGCAGCACCTTGATGATGCTGGCCGGCCGGTAGCGCCCGTGCGGATCCTTCATGGCGATCACTTCGCCGGAATCCAGGTCTGTCACCAACCATGCGGACGCGACCACGCCGGGGTTCACCTCGTACCCGGCCGGTGCAATGACCCCGCACGGGCCGGTGTACACCTGCGGCAGCGGCGTCGGCGTGGAGCCGTCGGGGCGCCGCTCCGACGTACTCACCGGCTCCGGCGGCACCAAGGACTGCGGGCAGTGATCCGTATCAGGAGCGCGGTCGCGGCTCGGCGGGATCCACATGCCGTTCGCGTCGTAATATCCCGACGTCGGCAATACCGGAGGCTCCGTCGTGCCTGCCTGCGCCAGGAGTGCCGCCCCGGCCACCGCCGCTGCTGCGAATTTCACGTCTACTTCCCCCTCGCCTGGTAGCGGGCCACAAGGCGTTCGATCAGCTCGTCCGTGAGCACATCATCGCTCAGGATCATATCGAGCATTTCGCTTTTCGACGCATCCTTGCCCTCTACAAGTTCCTGCTCCGCCAAGTCGTCGGTGAACTCTGCCAGGAACTCATCCGCGTCGCTTTCTGCCTGCTCCCGGCGTTTGCCTCGCTGCACTTCCGCCTCAATGCGGCGGGCAAGAGCCTTCTCCATCTGGCGGTGGCGCCACGCGCGCATGGCCTTCGGCTCCAACCCGCGGGCAACGGCGCGGGAACGGCGCTCCGCGATGCGGGCGAGCTTGGTCACCTGGGCCGCTGTCTCATTGATCGGGGCGACCTGGGTGGTGGACATGCGCCAGTTGCCGTAGTAGCCGACCAGGAAGAGCGCGAAGCTGACAACTGGCCCCAGCACCAAACCCCAGGCAGCGTAGCCGGTCGCGTTGCCTACCAGCGCCACGATGGAGCAGGCGACGGCGGGGACAACTGTGGGCTGGTTGTTGCCGAACACTGCCGGCTCACGGCCGGTGACCACGTCGCGGATCATGCTGCCTCCGGTGGCAGTGAGCACGCCCATCAGGATGGAGGGCAGCACCGGCAGGTTGTAGGCGATGGCTTTGGTGGTGCCCGTGGACGCCCACAGCGCGGAAATCAACGCGTCACCATGCGTCTCCACAAAGTGCCACGTGCGGCCGCTGAAGTAAGTGAAGCGGGCAATCAACGCACCTGTCAGCGCCAAGATGAGGTATTCCGGCTCGCGCATGGCGGCGACGCTGCCTTGGTTAATCAACACGTCGCGAAGCATGCCGCCGCCGAGGGCGGAGAGCATCGCGATGAAGAAGAACCCGACAATGTCATAGCCACGCTGGCGGGCGATGGTGCCTCCGATGATGCTCATGATGAGCACGCCGGAGACATCGAACCACCGATAAATTGACGCGATCAGGGGATCGACTTGGTCCACGGTCATAGCCGGTCATTCTAGGGCGGACCTGTGGTGCCGGCCGGACCGCGGGTTAGAACTTGGAGAAGCGCTTGATCAGCTGGTCTTCCATGTCCTTCCACGCCTGCGCCTTGTCGTTGAACGGCGCGGAGGGGACGTAGCCGGCCGCTTCTGTGGAGCCGAGCATGAACGCCAGGTAGTCCTGCATACGCGGGTTCGCCAGCAAAAGAGAGTTCAGCGAGTCATCGCGCGCCCAGTCCGCGGCATCCGCCAACAGCTCGTACGCCTTTGCCATCTGCTTGGTGTCCACCGCGTCAACGCCCTTGGCAATGTCTTCCGCGATGCCGTTGAAGGAGTACGCGTTGTCCGGGTGCACTTCTACCTTCAGCTCGCCGGCGTTAGCCTCGTTCATCAGATCCTGCCAGGTGGAAACGCCTGCGAGATCGTGCTCGTCGTTCTCCAGGATCCAGCGGCCGAGGTGCTTCGCGGTGGGGAAGGTAAAGATCTCGCCGTACTTGCCCAGGAACACCGGGGAGCTACCCAGGTAAGTGCGCAACGTGTACACGGTCTTGCCCTGGATAGAGATCTTCACTGGGTCGATGCCGGCGCGTGCCCACGAGGATGCGTCGTACGGGTCCTGCTCCGCCATGCGCGCGGCCTCGCGCTGCGTCTCGGCCTCCTTCGCCTGGGCGCGGGAATCCGTGGCCGAAGCAATGGCTGCGGCAGCCGCGCTCACTGCACCAGCGTCAAGGCTTGCGGAGTCCACCACACTCACGGCGCTGTCCAGCGATTGCACCACGGATGCCCAGTTAGCAAGCACAACGTGACCGATGCTGGACCACTCGTCGAGCCCGGTGTCCCCAGAGAAGTGGTCAGAGCCGCGGGCGACGCTGTTCAACACGGAGTGCGAGGCGAAGAAGATTTGCGCTTGCTCCGCACTGGCCACATCGGCGAGCGAACGGGAGATTTGGAATACGCGGGAGACGGCGGACACGTTCTCGTGGCTCGGGCGCCCCGCCAGGAAGTCCGGTGCGCCGATGATGTCGATGTACTGCTTCTCCGAAGGAACGACACGGTCCTCGCCCTGCGCCTCAAACGCCGCCCACTTGGGATGGTCCGTGAGATCGTGGCGCGGGGTGGACTGCAGGTAAGCCAGCAGCTCTTCGGGTGAGTGGAACACAAGAATCGCTTCATCATCACCAAGGAAGGCCTGCCACTCGGAGCCCTTCTCCTTCCAGGTCGGGGCCCAGAGCGTGTAGAAATCGCCCTGGGTCAGGGACAGCTTGACGGGAAGAATCGCGCGGGTGCTCATGGTGGGTAACTGTACGTTGCACCTACGCGGTCGGCCGCCAGAACCCCATAAAGGCCATCCCCATATTGGAGGTCCGAACAGGGTTGATCTGCACCGGATCGCCAGCCTCGATCATCATGCCGTCCCCCACGTACATCGCGGCATGCCCAGACCAGATCACAAGATCACCCGGTTGCAGCTCCTCGAATGTCACCTGCATGCCCACCGCTTGATCGGCTGCGATCCGCGGGATCTCAAACCCGGCCTGGCGGTACGCCCACGACGTCAGCCCGGAGCAGTCGAAACCGCCCGGTTGCGTGCCTCCCCACAAGTACGGGGTTCCCAGCTGGGACTTGGCAGCGGTAACGGCTGCGGCCGCCACCGCAGAGGGATTAGGCGGGGCGGCGGGCACCACCGCGGGAGTAGGCGGCGGGGCTTCGCTCACCGGCCCGGCAGTAATGCTCACCGGCACTGTCTCCGCGCTCCTTATAGGCGCGCTCGCACCGCCGCTGAGCTGCGGCACAGCGGCGACTGGCGGGGCGTCCCGGAATGCGGCGGGTGGCGGCGGCGGGGTCGGAGTCGCCTGCGGGGGCGCACTCGCGGCAGGCGCAGGTGGAGTCCCCAAAGCAGTCTGGGCGGCGTAGGCGGATAGTTCCGCCTCGGCATTGTCGGTCTTTCCCGTTGCTGTTGGGAACGCCACAGTGATGGCCTGCGCAGTTGCTGCGGCGAGGCGCTGGGCAGCGGCATCGAGACCTGCACGCATGTCGTCGAGCGCACTTTGCGCATTGGTGAAGGCCAACCCGATGAGGCCAGCGGCCGCTGCCATCTGTGCAACCGGTCCCGCCGGAGTTGCCGCGGCTACTGCGGAAGCAACGCTGGGCCCTAACCCCATCGCGATTTTGGTCAGCTCTATTCCGGCCGCGGCGGTAAATAGCGCCGCCGAAGCAAGCTCGTCGCTGATTGCCGCGCGGTGTGCTTCCAATGCGGCGATCGCGTCGAGACGCGGCTGCGCATCGGCCCCCACCACGTGCGCCAAGGGGACAAACGCCGCGAAATCGGGGACCCGGAACGTGGACAAGGTCGGAATGATTTGCGGGCGCGCCGCAAGGATCTTCATTGCGGCGGTCAACGGGTCATAGATCCCGTCTACGCGTGGGTTGAAAATCGCGTCGCTGTACACTTTCGCCACGTTTCCTGCAGTTGAGGACATTGAAGACAGCGCCGCCGTCACAGCACTGCCTCCAGCGCCTCGCACATGCAGCCGTCCACCGCAGCGGCCGCGTGAACGGTGAGATCCATGGCGGCTGCAACGCGGCGGGCATCGGCGCGTACCTCTTCGGCCCGCCGGTTCGCGCAGGTCACCGCTTCGTCAACGGCAGCACGGAACGCGGCGAATGGCCCACCGCAAGGAAACGGTGGATTACCAAGCAGGGTTAAGGACGCGGCATCAGCCCGCAGGTCATCGGTGAACGTGGAAACAGTAGAAGCATCGAGCACAAAGACAGTCATGGGTATTAGACGTTGAGTAACCCGTTTCGGTTCCATCCCCGCCTACCATGGGGCGCATGGAGATTAAGGTTGTCGACCACCCGCTTGCCGCGTCGCGTTTGACCATCATGCGCGACGAGCGCAGCAACAACGCCACGTTCCGCGCCGCACTCGCGGACTTGGGTGCCATGCTCATCTACGAAGCTTCCCGCGACTTGCCGGTAGAGACATTCGACACGGCCACCCCGGTGGGCACCGCGACGGGTGTGCGTCTGCAGACGCCGCCGATCATCGTCCCCATCATTCGCGCCGGGCTGGGCATGATTGATCCTGCGCTGTCCATGATCCCGGACGCGCAGGTGGGTTTCATCGGCATGGCGCGAGATGAGAAGACGCACCTGCCGGTGCCGTACTTGGAGGCGCTGCCGGATAACCTGGCCGGCCAGCCGGTGTTCTTGGTGGACCCGATGCTGGCAACTGGCGGTTCCCTCATCCACGCCATCGATCTCCTTGTGGAGCGCGGGGCGGACGACATCACGTGTGTGTGCATGGTGAGTGCTCAGCCCGGCGTCGATAAGCTCGCAGCCCACGATGCGCCGGTGCGACTGATTACGGCGACCATTGATCCGGCGTTGAACGAGGATGCGTACATCGTGCCTGGCCTGGGCGATGCGGGCGACCGTTTGTACGGCCCCCGCAACATCGACCTGTAGCCGTGGCGGGAGGAGGCGGCGTGCGCTAACGTTGGGCCCTGTCACGATGCCGGGGGGCGTTCGAGGGGGAAGATTGCATGGCGGACATGCTGCCGCAGGCGTATTGGGCCAGTTATGCGTTGGGGCTTGGGCACCGCGTGCGCGTCATGCGCGTGATGCGGGGCCTGACCCAAGCGCGGCTTGCGGAACTGGCGGGGGTGAGCCGCACGTTAATTTCCAACATGGAACGCAATGAATATAACGGCCTGAAATGTGCTGACCCGACACTCTCAACTGTGTACCGGCTCGCCGCCGCGCTCTACGTTCCTCCCGCGGTGCTTTTGCCCGGCGCGGGGGATTTGGTGGAACGGCCATTTGCCGGACCGGAACTGGGCAGTGGTCCCGCCAGCGTGGCCATAGCCTTGCGGTGGCCGAACGTGCCGTTGGACACTGCGCGTTTCGACGATGAATATCTCGCGCGTGGAGCTCCGGAGGAAGTGCCCAGGTTTCAGCGCTCCCTGTTTGAGCTGGGGTAGCCCCACCGGCGTACACTGCTGGCCAGCAGGCGGGCCGGGGTGGCTTGCGCTGGAGACGACAGTGGGAGGACAAGGGGCGTGGCAAGCGCGATCTCGGCACATGTGGATGCGTGGTTGCGGGACAACCGGGAGACGGTAGTTGCGTGGCGCCGTCACCTCCACGCCCATCCGGAGCTGTCTAACGAGGAGATCGAGACCACCAACCTTGTGGTGCGCGTGCTTGCGGAACACGGCTTGGAAGCGGTGCGCTTCCCGGGGACCGGGTGCTACGTGGACCTTGGCCCCGAGGACGGCCAGCGGATGGCGTTTCGCGCCGACCTGGATGCGCTGCGGGTGCCGGAGCAGACCGGGCTTGAGTTCGCCTCCGTCGTCCCCGGTGTCTCCCACGCGTGCGGGCACGATGTGCACACGACGGTGGTACTCGCGCTGGCCTGTGCGCTGTCCACCCTGCCGGAAGGCGCTCTGCCGATCGGCGTGCGCTGCATCTTCCAACCCGCCGAAGAAGTGATGGGCGGCGGCGCGCTGGATGTTATCGAGTGGGGTGGCCTGAACGGTGTGGCTACCATCTTCGCCCTGCATGTGGAGCCGAAGCTGCGCGTGGGACAGGTTGGCGTGCGCGCAGGTGCCATCACCTCTGCCGCGGACGTGATCAAGTTGCAGATAGAGGGCCCGGGCGGGCACACCGCGCGGCCGCACTTGACTGCGGACGTGGTGTACGCGCTGGGGGCGGTGGCCACGCAGCTGCCGGCGCTGCTGTCGCGCCGCGTGGACCCGCGCACCGGCACCGTGCTCGTGTTCGGCCGGATCGAAGCCGGCGACGCGGCCAACGCCATCCCGAAACGGGGCCTGCTCGACGGCACTGTGCGCACTGCGGACATCAGCACGTGGCGCGCGCTCGAAGAGATGCTCACGGACTTCATCGACCTCATCGTCGCGCCCACCGGCTGCACCTACCAGCTCAACTACATCCGCGGAGTGCCGCCCGTGCTTAACGACGATGCAGCTACCGCCCTCGCAGTCGAAGCCGGCCGCTCGATTGACCCGCACGCCATCGTCACCGCCCCGCAGTCCTCCGGCGGCGAGGATTTCTCCTGGTATCTCGAGCACATCCCCGGCACCATGGTGCGGCTCGGCGCCTGGAGCGGAGTGGGGGAGAAGCCCGACCTCCACCAGGGCAACTTGGTTATCGACGAACGCTCGCTCGACGTGGGTATCCGTCTCTTCGGCGCGATCGCCGAACGCTACATCGCCGCGGTTGCGGGGGATGTGGCCCCCGAGCTGCGGTAGCGCGGAAGCCTGTACACTGGCCGGCGTATTTGCAGGTGCGCACCCGCGCCGGGATCGACCGAGGAAAGGCAGCGTTACGTGTCCAAGAAGATCGTCATCATGGGTGGTGGCCCCGGCGGCTATGAGGCAGCGTTGGTCGCCTCCAAGTACGGGGCGGATATCACGCTGATTGAGGATAACGGTGCGGGTGGCTCGGCTATTCGCAAGGACGTTGTGCCGTCCAAGAGCTTCATCGCGGGTGCGAACATCAAGACCGACTTGCGCCGCGCTGATGCGATGGGCCTCAACCACAACTTGGGCAACGCTCACCTTGCGCTGAGTGCTCTGAACAACCGTGTGGTTGCCCTCGCCTCCGAGCAGTCCCGCGACATTCACGCGCAGTTGGAGCGCGCCGGCGTGCGCATTCTCAACGGCCGCGCGCGGTTCTCCGGCGAGCAGACGGGCCACACCACCCACCGTGTTGTAGCGGAGTTGGCGGGCGGTGAAGAGGAGCGCATTGACTGCGACATGGTGCTGGTCTGCACCGGCGCGAGCCCGCGCGTGCTCAAGGGCGCGGAACCGGATGGCCAGCGCATTTTGAACTGGCGCCAGATGTATGACCTGATCGAGCTGCCGACCCACCTCATCGTGGTCGGCTCTGGTGTGACTGGTGCAGAGTTCGTCTCCGCGTTTGCGGAGCTCGGCGTGGAGGTAACCATGGTCGCTTCCCGCGACCGCATCCTCCCGCACGACGACGCGGATGCGGCGGATGTGCTGGAGACCGTGCTGGAGGGCCTTGGCGTGCACCTGGAAAAGGACGCGCGCGTGGATTCGGTGGAGAACACCGGCGACGGTGTGGTGGTGCGCACCACCGACGGGCGCGAGATCCGCGGCTCCCACGTCATGATGTCCATCGGTTCCGTCCCCAACACCGCGGACCTGAACCTCGAGGCCGCCGGGGTGGAAACCACGCCGTCCGGCCACATCCACGTGGACCGCGTGTCCCGCACCAACGTCGCCGGCATCTACGCCGCGGGCGACTGCACGGATCTCATGCCACTGGCATCGGTGGCCGCGCAGCAGGGCCGCATTGCGGTGGACCACGCGCTGGGTGAAGGCGTGGCCCCGATCCGGTTGAAGACGGTGGGCAACGCGGTGTTCACCCGCCCGGAGATCGCCGCTGTTGGTGTGACCGAGCAGCAGATCAAGGACGGCGAGATCGAGGCAGACGTGTACAAGCTGCCGTTGGCAACCAACGCGCGCGCAAAGATGCGCTCCCTGCAGCACGGTTTTGTGAAGATCTTCGCCCGCAAGGGGTCCGGCCAGGTAATCGGCGGTGTGATCGTCGCCCCGACCGCGTCTGAGCTGATCCACTCCATCACCATCGCGGTGACCAATAATCTGACCGTGCGCCAGTTGGCGGACTCGATGGCGGTCTACCCGTCTCTGTCCGGCTCCATCACCGAGGCTGCCCGCCGCCTGATCGCGCACTCCGACCTGGACTAGGGCTGGACTAAGTCTTAGCCCGCTCTAGGTGAGGCGCGCGGCTGGTGCCAGCGCCGGAAACGCGCGCTGTCGGCACTCCACGCGCGGGCAGGTTTCGCACCCCGGCCCGATCGGGGTGGCGGATTCCGGCGCGAGATCGAGCCCGTCCGCATAGACCAGCCGCTCTGCGTAGGCAGCGTCGCAGCCCAGCGCCACTGCGTTTTCCTGGCGCGGCGTGCCAAACCCCACCGCCGATCCCTGCACCATCCGCGCGACCCACAGGTACGTGCGCCCGTCCGGCATGATCGACAACTGCCGTGTCACACGGTTCGGGGTTTCAAACGCGCGGTGCACCACCCACAGCGGGCACGTCCCGCCGCGCTGGGCGAAGTGGAACGCGGTGGTGGACTGCCGCTTCGAGATGTTGCCTGCACGGTCCGTCCGCACAAACGCGAAAGGCACCGCCCGCTCGCCTGGGCGTTGCAGGGTACCCAAGCGCTGGCACGTGGACTCGAACCCGGTGCCGAACTGCGCGGCAATCATGTCGATGTCGTACCGCGTCGCCTCCGCAGCGGCGAGAATTTCGCCGTAGGGCATGGTCACCGCCGCCGCGAAATACTGGCCAAGCCCGTGCCGCGCCACTGCCCGCGCCTGCTCATCCGAAATAGGCCGCAGGTGCGTGTCCACCGCGTCGCTGTGCGCAATCAACCCGTAGTGGTAGGAGAGCTCGAAGCACTGCTGGGCCTCGGTGAGCCCGGTACGCAGGCGGATTTCCCGGGTTTGCGTATCGACGACCGATCGGGCACCCGCCGGCAACTGGTTGAACCGCACTGTATAACCATGCTCCCGATCGAACGCGGCCGCTAAGCGGGTCAGCCGCAGCTGCCGCGACGGCGCCTTCAGGGCAAACCGCTCCGCGGCAGTGTCCAGGTCATCGAAGTAGTTCTCGTTCGCTTGGAAAAAGTCGCGGACGATGATGTGGGGGTTGGTAAAAGAAGCGTCTAAAAGCGAAGGAATGTCCCGCACCCCCTGAGCGACGGCGGGGAAGCGGAGTGCGAACTCGGCGAGCTCCCCGTCGCTGATGCCGGGGAGCAGCTCGGCGAGTTCCCGAATGGTGCGCTGCTGCGCGTCGGGGGAGAAGTAGGAAGCGTCGATGCCGAAGACGCGCGTGAGTTGGAGCAGCACCGTGACGGTCAGGGGGCGCTGATCGTTCTCCAGCTGGTTGAGGTAACTCGTGGAGATGCCGAGTTTGCGGGCCATTTCCACTTGTGTGAGCCCGCGGCCCGTGCGCAGAGTGTGAATCTGTGCCCCCGCGAAGTGTTTGGCCACCTGTGAACCTCCTGGAGAAGTTCGTCTAAGCTGCGGAATTTGCAAGTTTTGCAAAGTGTAACTGAGCGCGACACATATTTACACAGTCTGGATCATGACCTAGCACACATGAATGCCCTTAGTATGAGCTGCAACATCCGGCGGATGGGGCCGGGCGTAGACAAGCGAATACGTGAGGAGCTGATCGCTGCATGATTGAGCACGAAGTACGCACACACAAGTCCGCCGAGGACTTCCCGATCGAGGAGCACTTGGCGTACAAGATCGCCAAGGTCGCCGCGGACCCGGTCGAGGTTCCGGAAGACACCAAGGAAATGATCATCAACCGCATCATCGACAACGCGTCGGTGGCGGTCGCTTCCTACGCCCGCCGCCCGGTCACCACCGCGCGCGTGATGGCGCAGGCGCACCCGGTGGATGAGAACGGCGCACAGGTCTTCGGCATCGACGGTGCTTACTCCGCAGAGTGGGCAGCGTTTGCCAACGGCACCGCAGTGCGCGAGCTGGACTACCACGACACCTTCCTCGCAGCCGAGTACTCCCACCCGGGCGACAACATCCCGCCGATCCTGGCCGTGGCGCAGCACAAGGGCCTGGACGGCAAG
The DNA here is from genome assembly GCF_021496665.1 of Corynebacterium sp. CNCTC7651. Taxonomy (NCBI): domain Bacteria; kingdom Bacillati; phylum Actinomycetota; class Actinomycetes; order Mycobacteriales; family Corynebacteriaceae; genus Corynebacterium; species Corynebacterium sp. CNCTC7651. The sequence continues at coordinate 385,459 of NZ_CP071246.1, forward strand.
GCGCTCATCCGCGGCATCGCAACCGGCTACGAGATCCAGGTGAACCTGGTCAAGGGCATCTCCCTGCACGAGTTCAAGATCGACCACGTCGCGCACCTCGGCCCGTCCGCCGCGGCCGGCATCGGCACCATGCTCGACCTGGATGTGGACACCATCTACCAGGCCGTTGGCCAGGCGCTGCACACCACCACCGCAACGCGACAGTCCCGCAAGGGCCTGATCTCCTCCTGGAAGGCATCCGCCCCGGCGTTCGCCGGCAAGATGGCCATCGAAGCAGTTGACCGCGCGATGCGCGGCGAGGGCGCACCGGCCCCGATCTGGGAGGGCGAGGACGGCGTTATCGCCTGGATGCTGCACTCCCCGGAGCGCACCTACACCGTGCCGCTGCCGGCTGAGGGCGAGGAGAAGCGCGCGATCCTGGACACCTACACCAAGGAGCACTCCGCGGAGTACCAGGCGCAGGCCCCGATCGACCTGGCCCGCCGCATCAAGGCCACCATCGAGGAGATGGGCAAGTCCACCGCGGACATCGAGTCCATCGTGCTGCACACCTCCCACCACACCCACTACGTGATCGGTACCGGCGCGAACGACCCGCAGAAGATGGACCCGAAGGCCTCCCGCGAGACCCTGGACCACTCCATCATGTACATGTTCGCCGTGGCGCTCGAGGACGGCACCTGGCACCACGTGGACTCCTACCTGCCGGAGCGCGCCGGCCGCCCTGAGACCGTGGAACTGTGGCACAAGATCTCCACCGTCGAGGATGAGGAGTGGACCCGCCGCTACCACTCCACCGACCCGAACGAGAAGGCGTTCGGCGCCAAGGCCGTCATCACCTTTAACGACGGCACCGTGATCGAGGACGAGATGGCAGTGGCGGACGCGCACCCGCTCGGCGCCCGCCCGTTCGTCCGCGAGAACTACATCCAGAAGTTCCGCACCCTGGCAGAGGGCATCGTCGACCAGGCTGAGCAGGACCGCTTCCTGGAAGCAGTGCAGAACCTGGAGAACCTCACCGACCTGACCGAGCTGAACATCGTGGTCAACGACGCTGCCCGCGAGCAGGCTCCGGAGATCCCGGGGGGCATCTTCTAATGTTCGCCCCTGAGAAGACCCCGCACGAGCGCCGCGTTGCGCTGCGCGAGTCCCTCACGTCCGAGACCATCACCAAGCTGCCGGGCGCGTTCAACCCGCTCACCGCGCGCTTGATCGAGGATATCGGCGGCTTCGAGGGCGTCTACGTCTCCGGCGCCGTGCTGGCCAACGACCTCGGCCTGCCTGACATCGGCCTGACCACGCTCACCGAGGTTGCGCACCGCGGCGGCCAGATCGCCCGCGCCACCAACCTGCCGGTGCTGATTGACGCGGACACCGGTTTCGGCGAGCCGATGTCCGCAGCCCGCACCGTCGCGGAGTTCGAAGCGGCCGGCCTGTCCGCGCTGCACCTGGAGGACCAGGTCAACCCGAAGCGCTGCGGCCACCTGGACGGCAAAGAAGTGGTGCCGCGCGACCTCATGGTCCGCCGCATTACCGCCGCCGTCCGCGAGCGCCACGACGATGCCTTTGTCATCTGCGCCCGCACCGACGCCGCCGGCATCGAGGGCATCGACGAGGCTATCGAGCGTGCGAAGGCCTACGCCGACGCGGGCGCGGACCTCATTTTCACCGAGGCCCTGTACAGCGAGGCGGACTTTGAGAAGTTCCGCGCCGCCGTGGACATCCCGCTTCTGGCCAACATGACCGAGTTCGGCAAGACCGACCTCATCCCCGCGCCGCGCCTGGAAGAGCTGGGCTACAACGCCGTGATCTGGCCGGTGACCACTTTCCGCCTGGCCATGGGCCAGACCGAGGAGATGCTGCGCGACATCGCTCAGACCGGCACCCAGGAGCCGTGGCTGGACAAGATGCAGCACCGCTCCCGCCTCTACGAGCTGGTGCGTTACGACGAATACAACCAGTTCGACCAGTCCGTGTTCACCTACTCCAAGGACACGTACCAGCAGACCTTCGTTGCCAACAGCGACGACGTTGAGTAAACCCCCACACCATTAAGACAAGGAGCACACACATCATGACTGAGCAGGACGTCCGCAAGGGCTTGAACGGTGTCGTCGCGGACTACACCGCAGTGTCCAAGGTGAACCCGGAGACCAACTCCCTGCTGTACCGCGGCTACCCGGTGCAGGAACTGGCAGAGCACTGCACCTTCGAAGAAGTTGCCTACCTGCTGTGGAACGGCGAGCTGCCAAACGAGGAGCAACTGGAGGAGTTCCGCGGCGGCTGCATGGCTAACCGCGACATCGACGAGGAGCTCATCCAGATCATCAACTTCCTGCCGAAGGATTGCCACCCGATGGACGTGCTGCGCACCGCAGTGAGCTACCTGGGCACGCACGACCCGGAGAAGTTCACCACCGATGCCGCGCACCTGCAGTCCATCGGCCGCCAGCTGCTGGCTAAGCTGCCGACCATCGTGGCCACGGACATCCGCCGCCGCCAGGGCAAGGAGTACATTGCGCCGAGCAAGGAGAAGGGTTTCTCCGAGAACTTCCTCTGGATGGTCTTCGGCGACGACGAGAAGTCCCCGGCCAACATCCCGTCCGACATCGAGGCGTTTGAGAAGACCATGATTCTCTACGCTGAGCACTCCTTCAACGCCTCCACCTTCACCGCCCGCACCATCGCGTCCACCATGTCGGACGGCTGGTCCGCCATCACCGGCGCAATCGGCGCCCTGAAGGGCCCGCTGCACGGCGGCGCGAACGAGTTCGTCATGCACCACATGGAGGAGATCGGCGACCCGGCGAAGGCTGAGGAGTGGTGCCTGAACAAGCTCAAGAACAAGGAGCTTGTGATGGGCTTCGGCCACCGCGTGTACAAGAAGGGCGACTCCCGCGTGCCGACGATGGAAGCGGCCTTCAAGAAGCTCGCCGCCGAGCACCCGGAGAAGGACTCCCAGAAGTGGGTGGAGATGTACGACATCATGGCGAAGACCATGTACGAGAACACCTCCATCAACATCCGCCCGAACCTGGACTTCCCGTCCGGCCCGGCGTACTACATCCTGGGCTTCGACATCGAGTTCTTCACTCCGCTGTTCGTCATGTCCCGCATCACCGGCTGGACCGCGCACATCATCGAGCAGTTCGAGAACAACTCCCTGATCCGCCCGCTGTCCGCCTACAACGGCCCGGACGAGCGCCACGTACCAGGCGTCGAAGCTTAAGCTTTTTGCTTATCGACGTTCGCTAGCCCGGTCTGCTCGCACACGAGCCGGCCGGGCTGCGGTGTTTCTGACCCTGATACCCCCGCCCCGGTCACCGGCTGTACCTCCTGTGGCGGGGGTAGGGGGTACCCGCCCAAACAATCAACCTTGGTGATACCAGAAATATCGCACACTGCGTGCGATAAAGTTATATCGTCCGCCAAACTGACCCAAACGTTGCCCAGGTCACATGCTGACCTGTGGGATTACGTTCCTGCGAAAGGACTAACCGTGGAAGATCGCCTTGTCGACAACCTTCCTGCTTTCAAGAAAATCTTGGTAGCTAACCGCGGCGAGATCGCCGTGCGCGCGTTCCGCGCCGCGTTTGAAACCGGTGCGAAGACTGTCGCCGTGTACCCCCGCGAGGACCGCAACTCCTTCCACCGCCCGTTCGCGGATGAGGCAGTGCAGATTGGTGTTGAGGGCCAGCCGGTCAAGGCGTACCTGGACATCGAGGAAATCATCCGCGCCGCCAAGCAGACCGGCGCGGACGCTGTCTACCCGGGCTACGGCTTCCTCTCCGAGCGTGCTCAGCTTGCTCGCCGCTGCGCGGAGGAGGGCATTAAGTTCATCGGCCCGTCCGCCGAGACCCTCGATCTCACCGGCGACAAGTCCGCGGCCGTACACGCAGCTGAGCGCGCCGGCTTGCCGACGCTGAAGGACTCCAAGCCGTCCTCCGACCCGCAGGAGCTCGCCGAGTTCGCGAAGGACTTCGAGTTCCCGGTGTTCGTCAAGGCTGTGGCCGGCGGCGGCGGCCGCGGTATGCGCTTTGTCGAGAAGATCGAGGACGTTGAGCGCCTGGCAGCCGAGGCATCCCGTGAGGCGGAGGCCGCGTTCGGCGACCCGAGCGTGTACATCGAGCGCGCCGTGATCAAGCCGCAGCACATTGAGGTGCAGATTATGGCGGACTCCCACGGCAACGTTGTCCACCTCTTCGAGCGTGACTGCTCCGTGCAGCGCCGCCACCAGAAGGTTGTGGAGATTGCTCCGGCGCAGCACATCACGGAGGAGCAGCGCCAGCGCATCTGCCAGGACGCGGTGAACTTCTGCAAGGAGATCAACTACGAGGGTGCCGGCACCGTCGAGTTCCTTGTTGACGAGAAGGGTAACCACGTCTTCATCGAGATGAACCCGCGTGTGCAGGTGGAGCACACCGTCACCGAGGAAGTCACCGGCATCGACATCGTGAAGAACCAGATGTACATCGCCGCCGGTGCGAACCTCGCTGACCTCAACCTGCAGCAGGAGCAGATCGAGGTCCACGGCGCCGCACTGCAGTGCCGTATCACCACCGAGGATCCGAAGAACGGCTTCCGCCCGGATGCCGGCACCATCACCGGCTATCGCTCCCCGGGCGGTGCCGGCGTTCGTCTGGACGGCAACGTCCACGTCGGTACCACCATCACCCCGAACTTCGACTCGCTGCTGGTCAAGATGACCTGCCGCGGCCGCAACTTCCAGGTTGCAGTGGACCGTGCTCTGCGCGCACTGAACGAGTTCGCCATCGACGGTGTCTCCACCAACATCGGCTTCCTGCGCGCCCTGCTCTCCGAGCCGGAGTTCCGCAACGACCGCATCAACACCGGCTTTATCGCTGATCACCCGCACCTGCTGGATGCGCCGGACGCGGCTGACGACGCCGGCAAGATCCTGAACTACCTGGCCGAGGTGACCGTTAACAAGCCGAACGGCCCGCGCCCGACCAACATCCAGCCGTCGAAGAAGCTGCCAAAGTTTGACTACGGCGAGACCCCGCGCGGTTCCCGCGATGAGCTGCTGGAGCTCGGCCCGAAGAAGTGGGCTGAGAAGCTGCGCAACCAGACGGCGCTCGGTGTCACCGAGACCACGTTCCGTGACGCGCACCAGTCCCTGCTGGCAACCCGCGTGCGCACCAACACCCTGGTCGCAGCGGCGAAGCACGTCGGCCACCTGACCCCGGAACTGGTCTCCGTGGAGGCCTGGGGCGGCGCAACCTTCGACGTGGGCATGCGCTTCCTGCACGAGTCCCCGTGGATGCGCCTGGATGAACTGCGTGAGGCGATGCCGAACGTGAACATCCAGATGCTGCTGCGCGGCCGCAACACCGTCGGCTACATCCCGTACCCGGAGTCGGTCACCCGCGCGTTCGTGAACGAGGCTGCGACTTCCGGCATCGACATCTTCCGCATCTTCGACGCGCTGAACGACGTCTCCCAGATGCGCCCGGCGATCGACGCGGTGCTGGAGACCAACACCACCGTTGCCGAGGTAGCCATGGCTTACTCCGGCAACCTGCTGGACCCGGCCGAGGACCTGTACACCCTGGATTACTACCTCAAGCTTGCCGAGGAGATCGTCGAGGCGGGCGCCCACGTCCTGGCCATCAAGGACATGGCTGGCCTGCTGCGCCCGATGGCGGCCTCCAAGCTGGTCACGGCCCTGCGTGAGCGCTTCGACCTGCCGGTGCACGTGCACACCCACGACACCGCCGGCGGCCAGCTGGCCACCTACTTGGCCGCTGCCCAAGCCGGCGCCGACGTTGTCGACGTCGCATCCGCGCCGCTGGCCGGCACCACCTCCCAGCCGTCCATGTCCGCGCTGGTCGCGGCATTCGCCAACACGGAGCGCGACACCGGCATCTCCCTGCAGGCTGTCTCCGACATGGAGCCGTACTGGGAGGCTGTCCGCCAGGTCTACGCCCCGTTCGAGTCCGGCATCCCGGGCCCGACCGGCCGCGTGTACAAGCACGAGATCCCGGGCGGCCAGCTGTCCAACCTGCGCACGCAGGCCAAGGCTCTTGGCCTGGCCAACCAGTTCGAGCTGGTGGAGGACTACTACGCCGGCGTGAACGAGATCCTGGGCCGCCCGACCAAGGTGACCCCATCCTCCAAGGTCGTCGGCGACCTGGCACTGCAGCTCGTGGGCCAGGGTGTCACCCCGCAGGAGTTCGCCGAGAACCCGCGCAAGTACGACATCCCGGAGTCCGTGATCGGCTTCCTGCAGGGTGAGCTGGGTACGCCTCCGGGCGGCTGGCCGCTGCTGCGCGAGAAGGCGCTGGAGAACCGCGGCGAGGTCGACCACACCGTTGAGGTGCCGGCCGAGCTCGCTCCGGATTTGGAGAGCGACGACCACGAGACCCGCCGCGTTGCCCTGGACAAGCTGCTGTTCCCGAAGCAGTACGCGGAGTTCCTGGAGCACGAGCGCATGTACGGCATCACCGACCAGCTCGGCGACAAGACGTTCTTCTACGGCCTCGAAGAGGGCGAGGAGACGATGATCTACTACGGCGAGATCGACGCGAACATCCCGCCGCTGGTAGTGCGCCTGGACGCTGTCGGCGAACCGGACGAGAAGGGCATGCGCCAGGTGATCCTCACCGTCAACGGCCAGGTCCGCCCGATACTGGTGCGCGACACCAACGCGGAATCCACCGTCGCCGAGGTTGAGAAGGCCGACGCTTCCAACCCGGGCCACGTCGCTGCACCGTTCGCCGGTGTGGTGAACGTGACCGTCAAGGTTGGCGACGAGGTGAAGGCCGGCGACCCGGTTGCCACCATCGAGGCTATGAAGATGGAGGCGAACATTTCCGCAACCAAGGACGGCAAGGTTGAGCGCGTCGCGCTTTCCCAGGCGACCAAGGTTGAGGGCGGCGACCTGGTGGTGGTCATCGCCTAAGAGCAAACCCAATGGATAACCGGACCCCGGGCAGTTGCGAGAGACTGCCCGGGGGTTCGCGATTAAAGCTCAAACACCATCACATTCGGATCGTCCTCGATGCCGACAAATCCGAACTCTTCATACCGGTGTCGGGCGCGAGCGTTGTCCGGATCAACCCACAGCGCAATCCGCGTTGCTCCCTGCTCGCGAGCAAGTTCCGCGACCTCGTCCAACAGCCGCGCCGCGAGCCGGTTCCCGGCGAAACGGTTTTCCACCGCGATCGCAATTTCCGGCACGTCCGGGCCCAAGTTCACGTGGCCGTCCTCCGGCTTCTCCCAGTACCGCAGCCACACGCCCCCGGCCGGGGTGCGCCACTCGTCGAACGCGATGACGCCACCGTCGCGGTCAGGGTCCCAGCCGTCGATATAGGGCACCACCCCTTCGCGTTCGTCGGGGCCGATCTCGGCGGTCTCGTCCCCGAACACATCGGCCAAAAAGTTGAGGCGCTGGAGGTAGGTGCGGTCGGATTCAACTGCTCGTCGTAAAGCAAAGTGCGACATGCGGCCGATAGTAACGGACGCGGTAGGGTAGCCCCCATGCGGAAGACAGCCCTGATGGTCGCGGCGGCGGTGCTCGCCAGTGCGAACGTGCCCGCGCTCGCGGCGGAGGTGCAGGTGCGCCAGGGGGACCGGGTCCGGGTGGGCGAGTACACGTACTGCACGCTCGGATTCAACGACAGGCAGGCGTCGGTGGGATACACGGCGGCGCACTGCGGTCGAGGCGGGGATCGGGTGGCGGTGCAGGTTGGCGACGAATTCGTGGAGGCCGGCACGTTCTACCCGTCGACGGCGTACGGCGAATCGGTCTCCGGCAATGACTGGGCGATGATCCAGTGGGATGCCGGCGTGCGCCTGGGGGAGAACCGCTTTACTGGCGACGATCGCCTGCCCGCCAATCAGCTGCAACCGGGCGACAGGATCTGCACGTATGGCGCCGCGACCGGCGCGCCGAGCTGCGGCACCTACGCGGGCGCGCTAGGCGGCAACGTGTACTGGGATCAATCCCCGGCAATGGTGGGCGACTCGGGCGGCGCCGTCTTCGTCGATGGGCGTCGCGGCTTTGTCGGCGTGCTGTCGGGCCACAGCGTGGTGGCTGGACGGCAAGGCGAGCACACGGTGCTGCGCGCGTCAGTACCGGAGAATCTGCCGGCGCCGACTGCGGAGGCTGAGATCACGCTCATCTCCGACTTCTACCGCGATAACCAGCCGATGGGCCTTATCGTGAGCACGCCCATGGTCAACGCGACGCAGGCCGCCGGCAACATCGCCGGCAGGGTGGAGGAGCGGTTGATGGAATCTTCCTCCGAACGCGGCACGGCGACATCCAGCGGCTGGGAAGCCGGGACGCTGTCCGTGATCGCGACGATTTTGGTCGGTGTACTGGTTGCCGCCACTCCCGCGCTGGTGGAGATCATCGATTTCTCCCGCGCGTTGCGGGCGCGGTAACGGGCGCTACTTCAGCTCAAGCAGTGCCGCGCCCTTATTCACCTGTGCGCCGGCCTCGGCGGTAAGCCCCGTCACGGTGCCTGCCTTGTGGGCCTTGACCGGGTTCTCCATCTTCATGGCCTCAAGGACCAGCAGGACATCTCCTTCTGCGACCTCGTCGCCCTCCGCGACGTTCACCTTCACCACGGTTCCCTGCATCGGTGCGGCCACAGTGTCGCCGGAAGCTGCGGCAGTGGACTGCGCTTGACGACGGCGGCGCTGGCGCGGGCGCTGCGCCCCTCCGAAGAGCAGCGCGTGGGGGAGCGCAACCTCCACGCGGCGGCCGTTGACCTCGACGGCGAAGACGCGGTTGCCGTCTTCGTCCCCGTCTGCGTCATCCGCCGCGTCTTCCTCGGCCGCCGGGAGGGTGTTCACCCACGCTTCCTCGATCCAGCGGGTGTAGACATCGAAGCCTTCGCCGTCACCCACAAAGGCCGGATCCTCCACCATCGCCTGGTGGAACGGAATCACGGTCGGGATGCCGGTGACTACGTACTCGCTGAGTGCGCGGCGCGAACGTTCGAGCGCCTCCGTCCGGTCCTCGCCGGAAACGATGAGCTTGGCCAACATGGAATCAAACTGGCCGCCGACAACGGAGCCGGCGCGCACCCCGGAATCCACGCGCACGCCGGGCCCGGCCGGTTCAGCGTAGGCGCGGATGGTGCCCGGCGCCGGCATGAACCCGGCAGCCGCATCCTCGCCGTTGATGCGGAACTCAATGGCATGGCCGCGCGGAGCCGGATCCTCGGTGAAGCGCAGCGGCTCACCGGCGGCGATACGGAACTGCTCGCGCACCAAATCCACGCCGGAGGTCACCTCGGTCACAGGGTGCTCCACCTGCAGGCGGGTATTCACCTCGAGGAAGGAGATCAGCCCGTCCGCGCCCACGAGATATTCCACGGTGCCGGCGCCGGTGTACCCAGCTTCCTTGCAAATCGCCTTTGCGCTTTCGTGGATGCGGCTCCGCTGCTCGTCGCTCAAGAACGGCGCCGGCGCTTCCTCCACTAGCTTCTGGAACCGGCGCTGCAAAGAACAATCGCGGGTGCCCACAACGACCACGTTGCCGTGGCTATCCGCCAAGACCTGCGCTTCCACGTGGCGGGCGCGGTCCAGGTAGCGCTCCACGAAGCATTCGCCGCGCCCAAAGGACGCGGTAGCTTCGCGCGTGGCGGATTCGAACAGTTCCGGTATCTCCTCGCGCGTGTAGGCAACCTTCATGCCGCGCCCGCCGCCGCCGAACGCCGCCTTGATGGCAACTGGCAGCCCGTGCTTGTCCGCAAACGCGAGGACCTCTTCCGCGCTAGCCACCGGCTCCTCGGTGCCGGGGGCCATTGGGGCGTCCACCTTGTGCGCGATCTGGCGTGCGGTGACCTTGTCGCCCAAGGCGGCGATTGCCTCGGGGGAGGGGCCGATCCAGGTCAAGCCCGCGTCAATCACCTTGCGCGCAAAGTCCGCGTTCTCCGAGAGGAAGCCGTAGCCGGGGTGGATGGCGTCCGCGCCGGCGTCAGCCGCGGCCTTGAGCACCTTGTCCATATCAAGGTAGGACTCCGCAGCCGTGGTGCCGCCAAGAGCGAAAGCCTCGTCCGCCATCGAGACGAACGGCGCATCCGCGTCCGGCTCGGCATACACCGCCACTGAGGCCAGCCCCGCGTCCTTCGCCGCACGAATGACGCGCACCGCGATCTCCCCGCGGTTTGCCACCAAAACCTTGGTCAGCTTGGCCGTCTGGGTGTGTGCTGTAGCCACGAAAACTCCCCGTCTCTCCTCACGTCGATGGTTCGCTACATAGTACAGCGGGAGGTGCGCCACCTCCGATTCCGACGGCTCCCGCGCCGCTACTCCGCCTCTACGCCCATGCCCTTCTCAATTGGCACGCGGATCATGTTGCCCCACTCGGCCCAAGAGCCGTCGTACAGCGACACGTCCTTGAAACCCAGGACGTGCTGCAGCACAAACCACGTGTGCGCGGAGCTTTCGCCCAGCTGGCAGTACACCACGGTGCGCGTCTCCGGGTCGAAGTCCTCGTAGATGGCGGCGATGTCCTCGACGCCTCTGAACAGTGCGTTCGGGTGCACCGACCGGCCCCACGGCACGTTCACCGCACCGGGGATGTGGCCGCTGCGTTGCGCAATCGGGCCGCTCTTTCCCGCGGCCCCAGCTGGGGTTGGGGTGGTTTCTCCGGCGTAGAGGTCGGGCGTTCGAGCGTCGATAAGCTGGAGCTCCTGCGAGCCCAGCAGCTCCGAAGCGAAGGTGCGCAACGGGGCATCCCGGCGCTCGACGACGGGATAATCACCCGCCGGATACTCCGGCACGGCGTACGACGTGTCGCGCTCCTCGCCCATCCAAGCGTCGCGCCCGCCGTCCAGCAAGCGCACATCAGGGTGGCCGAAGAGCTCGAAAACCCAGGCAGTGTACGCAGCCCACCAGTTCGCATGATCGCCGTAGATCACCACCGTGTCATCGCGGGAAATACCGCGCTCGCGCATCAACGCCGCGAACGCCTCCCCGTCAATCAGGTCCCGCACCACCGGATCATTCAAATCGCGCGTCCAGTCAATGCGCACCGCCCCCGGGATGTGGCCGATGTCGTAGAGATACGCGTCCTCATCGCTCTCCACCACACGCAGGCCCTCAGTGCCCAGCCGCGCAGACAGCCACGCAGCGGAAACAAACTTCTCCGGGTGCGCAAACGCCTGAAAGTGCGGGTTGTTCTCCAGCTCAATTCCCACTGCGGTGTCTCCTTCGGTCGACGCGGCGGGGGTAGCCACGGCGCGGGCAGCATCACCGTCAACGATACCGCCGCACGCGCCCCGCGGTTTGGCTTTAGCGCGAACCAAAACGGGTGTGAGGTTAACCACTTAAGACCCGGCTCGGCCAGTGGACTCACCCGTGAAGCCCTACAGTTTCAGGGTAGGAACCGGCGGAATTGTCTGCAGTTCCGCCGGGGCACTCCCGGTGCCGCTAAGCGCGGCAAACACGCTAACGATCTACACCGAAAGGGATCTCAAGTGCACAAGGCAATTGTTGTTTTCGAGGTTGAGGGCGGCTCCGACAAGTACATTGACGGCCACCGCAAGGACACCATGCCGATCGTCAACGCGATCAAGGACAAGGGCTGGCACGCTGAGGTTGTCTACTTCCGTCCGGAGTGGGCCGGCGACCTGTTCACCTACGTGTCCGAGAACTTCGACGGCTACATCTCCCGCGTGAACCCGGGCAACGTGCCGGGCGGCGAGAAGGGCTACTTCGACCTGCTGACCCGCCTCTCCGAGGCAGGCCTTGTGGGCATGTCCACCCCGGAGGAGATGGTCTCCTACGGTGCGAAGGACGCCCTGGTGAAGCTGAACCAGACCGACCTGGTTCCGTCCGACACCGCTGCGTACTACGACGTAGAGACCTTCCACAACACCTTCCCGACCTCCCTGTCCTACGGCGAGCGCGTGCTGAAGCAGAACCGCGGCTCCACCGGCTCCGGCATCTGGCGCGTGCGCCTCGCAGACGAGGAGCTGGCGAACTCCGTCGAGCCGGGCACCGCACTGCCGCTTGACACCAAGCTCAAGTGCACCGAGGCTGTGGACAACCACACCGAGGACCGCGAGCTGGGCGAGTTCATGGACTTCTGCGACCAGTACATCGTGGGCGACAACGGCATGCTGGTTGACATGCGCTTCATGCCGCGCATCGTCGAGGGCGAGATCCGCATCCTCCTCGTCGGCCCGCACCCGGTCTTCGTTGTGCACAAGAAGCCGGCCGCTGGCGGCGACGCATTCTCCGCAACCCTGTTCTCCGGTGCGCAGTACACCTACCAGAAGCCGGAGGAGTGGCAGGAGCTCGTCGACATGTTCGCTGAGGTCCGCCCGGTCATCGCTGAGAACCTTGGCGGCGACAACATCCCGCTGATCTGGACCGCTGACTTCATGCTGGCTGACGACGATGAGACCGGCGAGGACACCTACGTGCTCGGCGAGATCAACTGCTCCTGCGTCGGCTTCACCTCCGAGCTGGACATGGGCATCCAGGAGCTCGTGGCGGAAGAGGCTATCAAGCGCGTTGAGGAGAAGAACGCTTCCTAAGCGCTCTTTGCTTGACGACGAAAGCTAACCCCGGCCTCGCGGCCGGGGTTCTTTTGTGCCCGAGTCGCCCGAGTCGCCCGAGTCGCCCTAGTCGTAGGTGCCCAGCATGTACATGCCGTAGGGGGAGTACCAGCGGTCCGTGAACTCGAGCAATTCGCCGCCGATGGCCTGGATGCCGCCTGGGTCTGCTTCAAGGGTGACGGAGTAGTGCGCGGTGATGCCCTCTGCGGTGGCGCCGGTGCGCTCGCCCCAGGTCATGATCACGGTGTTCGGCCCGGCGAGCGCCACGTTCTCAATGCTGGTGAACGTGCGCATTTCCCCGTCAGGTTTGCCATTGATGTAGAACGCGATGCCGTCCGTGATTGAGGCGCCGGTGCCGGCTGGACCCCGTTCGTCGCCAAGCGAGCCGCGGAAGATAATCCAGCTCACCGGTGCGCACGGGTCGTAGTGGTTCTCAATGTCCGCGATCCAGTAGTTGTAATCGGTGCCGTCCACGTTGGGCATGCGGCCGGGTGCGGTGCCTGAGGGGTACTGCTGGAGCGGGTCCTTGGGCAGGGAGGCGCATTCGGGTTCCGGCGCCGGCTTGGTCGAGGGGCTGGACGGTGCGGCTTCTTCCGGCGGCGGGGTTGTCGCGGTTTCCTTCGTAGTCTCGGAGACCGTGCTGGGCGCGGGCGCCGCCGCGGACGTGAACGAGGGCTCCGGCACCGGCTGCTGCTGCGCGCAGCCGGCGGCGCCGAACAGCGGCGGCGCGGCGGCGAGGGCTGCTGCCACCGCGGCGGCGAGGGCTGCTGCCACCGCGGCGCGGCGGCCGGACCGGGGCGCGCGGGGTGAAGTAGTTTCCATGCCGGAGATGTTACCGGCCTCCGGCCTCCCAGAAGTCGCTCACGTTGAGGCCGAAGTGGTACAGGCAGCGGCGCAGAAACGGCATTGACAGGCCGATAACGCTGGTCGGGTCCCCGTCGACCTTGTCGATGAACCAGCTTCCCAACCCTTCCAGCGTGAACGCGCCGGCGCATTCCAGCGGCTGGCCGGATCGTGCGTAGGCCTCGATGTCCGCATCGGACACCTCGCCGAATGTCACCGCGGTGCGCACCGGCGACACCACCCACTCGCCGTGGTACGTCGCGGCGTGGCCGGTAATCAGGTGCGCGGTGCGGCCCCGCTGCGCCTTCCACCTCTCAATGGTCGCCTCGACGGTGTGGGGCTTGCCCAGTAGTTCGCCGTCCAGCAGCAGCATGGAATCGCAGCCGATCACCACGTCTTCGGCGAACTGGCCGGCCACCGCCTCAGCTTTCGCGCGGGCGAGCGCGACGACGATCTCCGCTGGGTCCGCGCCCGGCATCCCGGCGATCAGCGCGTCTTCGTCAATATCAGCCGGCCGCAGCACGGGCTCCACCCCGCCCTGCTCCAGCAGCATGCGCCGCGAAGGGGACTGGGACGCTAAAACAATGCGCATGTATGAGCTAGAAATAGGCAACGTTGCCGAAGGCGTGCGGGTTGTACAGCGCAGCATTGTGGTTCGCTGGGCGCTGGGCACCCCAGCCGTTGCGGTCCGCCGGGGTGGCGGCGGCTTGCTGCGATGCGCGCAGGTCGTTGAGCACCGCGGTAAGCGCCGCGATCTCATCTTCCGTCGGGGCGCCCTTGGTAACGGTGAACAGCGGCGCATCAGCCTGGGTGTGCTGGATGTGCTGGATGTGCACAGTGGTCACTGCCGGTCTCCTTCCACTTAGAGCGGCATGTTGCCGTGTTTCTTCGGGGTAGGGTACACCACCTTACGCTCCAGTAACCTCAGGCCCTCCAACACCTGTGCGCGCGTGTGGCTCGGCTCCAGCACCGCATCCACAAGGCCGCGCTCAGTGGCCACGTAGGGGTTCAAATTCTCGGCCTCGTACTCCGCCACGTCGGTGCCTATGGCGGTGGCTGCTGTTGCGGCGTCGGCAAGCGCGATCTGCGCCGTAGGCCAGGCGTACACCAGGTCCGCGCCCAGGCCCTTGGAGCCGAGGAGCGTGTACGCCACGCCGAGGGCCTTCCGCGTGATCACGGTGATGGTGCCCACCTGGGCCTCGGCGAAGGCGTAGGCCAGGGCGGCGGCGCCGGCAGCGGAACCTGCGGCCTCTTCCTCCGCCGTGGCCACGAAGCCGGGGCAGTCCACCAGGTGGAGAATCGGCAGGTTGAACGCGTCGCACGTACGGATGAAGCGGGCTGCCTTCTTAGCGCCGCTGGCAGTCAGCCGGCCCTCATCGACGCTGGGCTGCGTTGCGACGATTCCTACCGCCCGCCCCCCAACATGCGACAACCCTGTCAGCACATTCGGCGCGAACGCGGCACCCAGCTCGAAGAAGTCTCCGTCGGTGACGGCCGCGATGATCTTGGTGACGTCGTACGGCGCGGCATCGTCGTCCGGCATGAACTCGTCCAGGTTCACGTCCGCGCCGTCCGCCTCCGCAGCGTCCTGGGCCTTGACGCCAAGCGGCGAGCCCGCCTGGTTGTTCAGCGGCAGGTAGCCCAGCAGGGTGCGGACAAGCTGGGTCGCCTCAGCATCGTCCGCGGCGGTGATGTGCGCTAGTCCGGTGTTGCCCGCGTGGACCTCAGCCCCCGCGGCGGCACCGGTGATCTGCAGCGACGCACCCTCCACCATCACGGTGACATCCGCCAGCGGCACCGTCGTCGCCGCCAGCGCGCTCGTGTCGCCCGCCACCACGGCAATCTGCGGGATCAGCCCGGAAGCCACGGACGCCTCGCGCAAGATCTTGGCCTGCATGTGCGCAGTCACAATGCCCTCCTGCCAGCGCGGGCCCGCAGAATCGTAGATGCCCACCACCGGCACGCCGGTCTTCATTGCAAGGTCGTAGATCTTCAACATCTTCTCGGCGTAAACCTCGCCGACCGCGCCGTCGAAGATCGTGCCGTCCTGGGCGAATACGCAGACCCTGCGACCGTCGATAAGCCCGTAGCCCGTCACCACACCATCCGTGGCGGGCTTGGTGCGGTACATCTTGAAAGCCTCGACCCGGTGGCGCGCGAGCGCGTCCGTCTCCACAAACGTCCCAGCGTCCAGCAGCTGCTCGAGGCGAGCGCGCGCCGGCGACGCCACATCCTGACCCGCCGGGGCCTGCGATTCGGCCAGGCGATTACGCAGGTCCTCGATTCGGCCGGCGGTGGTGGTCAGGTCGGGCTTTGCAGTCATGAGGCTTTAGTCTAATTCGCCCCGCTAGGGCTCTACCACTCCGGCCCGCGGCGGATGCGAATCGGGCCCTTCACAGTCGCGATGTCCACCTCCGAATCGCCCTGCGTGATGCGCACGGTTCCGGCGTCCGCCATCTGCGCCGCCACCGCCCGCACCGCGTCCATGTGCCCGCGCCACTCGTCGGCGCTGAACAGGGCGCGCGCGACCTCGGAGGGGCAGATCGAGGACTCCTCCTTCCGCGCCTGGAGCATTTTGCTTATCGACGTTCGAATTTCCGCCTCCCCAACCTCAGTCAAGGCGCCCCTCCTTGTGCACGCGCCGCGCCGCGCCGATGAGCGGGAGCTGCAGCGGCAACCTCCCGATAGCCAGCGCGCGCTTGGCCGGCGGTTGGTCGCGCCACTGCCACGCCATGTAGAAATTCGCGGGCCAGACGGCCGCGAGGAGCACCGCCGCGAACAGGCCGCCGAAACGCTGCATCTTCCGCGACCTGCGCCGGTGGCCAGCGTGGTTGCGAGGCCCGAGCCAGGGTGCCGCGAGCAGGGTAGCGGCGGCGATCTCAGCTGCCCCGGAGGCGTAGGTGTACGTGCGCGGACGGCCGGGCAGCTGCGGCGGCACGATGCCGTCAAACGGTGCTGGCTTGGCAAAATGCAGCGCGCCTGCGCCGGCGAAAAGCGGGATCAGGAAACGGGACGGGAATCGCATACGGCCAGCATAGGGCATTTGTAGCGAAAGGGTGTTCGAGCTCGGGCGGGGCGAGGTGGGGCGGGCTTCCTACACTCATGAACGCCCCCGCAAGCTCCACCTATTTCCGCAGGAGGCTCGGTAGTTTTCCCACCCACTTTCAGGAGGCCAACATGGCAAACATTCAGCAAGTAGTCACTTTTTCCACCACCATCGGCAACACGGCGCTGGAGGCCGAGATTTTGGTACAACCCCTCAGCGGCGAGCACCCTACTGACGCGCAGATTGCATACGTCCACGATTTAGCCGCGCACTTGGTCGACGTTGCGGCGGAGTACCAGCCGGAAGCGGACGTGCGCAACGAAAGCCTCGACGCCTACGTGGTCTTGGCCAACACCTTCCAGGTCCTTGACCTCGCGAAGGCATCCACGGATGGGCTGCCGAAGCAGCTCAAGGAGTACCTCTTCCTCACAACGTCGAACCTCGATGTCCTCGCGATGTGGGACCCGCGGTTCACCCCCGCACTCGCTTTGGCCCGCTACGCGGAGGATAGGGTCGGCCACTTCATGCTCCATGAAATCGAGGACATTTTGGAGGGGGTGGAATCCTGGATGCCGCAGCGCTATGCCGGGCCCGGTTTCACTCCGCGCCGCATGGTGGTGGATGACATCCAGGACCCGGAGGACTTCGCCGCCACCCGCACCCCGGACCACACCGCGGTGAAGGTGAGGATGGTGGAGGACGCGGAGTTGGACCACAGCGCCGAAACCGGCCGCACCGTTCTTCCCGTGCCGATGTTCCCGGAGGGAACGCTTGAGACCCGCTGCAGGTCGTATGCCTTTACGCGCGACATGGTTATCCAATTCAGGTTCCGCACCGACCGCGAGGCTTTCCACCTACTGCACAAGTTGGATGAGGCGTTCTTGGTCTACACGTCGGAGCGCCGCGGCTCCACGCCCTTGGATTTCTACACCGAGTTGGCTTACGCCAAGCAGCTCTGCTCGCTGTCGCGCACCGTGCGCTTCGAAGAGGATGGCGTGTACCGCCGCAACATCATCGATGAGCTTTACCCGTCCCTTATCGTGATGTCGCTTTTCGACGTGCAGTATGCCATGCCGATGTACTTCACCCAGCTCGCGGAGACCAAGAACGAGGACATGACGAGCCAGACCGCGATGCACTTGGTTCACGCGGTTGAAGCCTGGTTGCCGCGCGACATCCAGGAGTACATCCCGGACCAGTGGAGCGAGGAACTCAACGACCAGCTCCCCGAACCACTTGTCGATGGCCTCAATGCCCTCCCCGGCGCCCACTTCATCGGTGTCCTTGACACCCAGACGCAGGAGGCCTTCGACGCAAAGGGCTTGCCGGATAAGGACTTGCTCAGCCCCATCCCCATCGGGGTGGAGATTGAGGCGGACATTCTCCGCGCGCATAACCTCCAGATTTTCCGCTGCTGGATTTAGCCGCGCGGCGCCACCCGGGGCCACCGCAGCGGGGCGCTACCCGCGGGGCACCACCCGCTAACCGCGCGGGTGCGCAACCACTTGGGTTTCGTCCCCGCGGAGGAAAATCAGCTCCAACCGGGTGACGTCCGCGTCTAGGGAGGGGCCCATGAGACGGGCGTACAGCTCGAGCTGGAGGAAGTAGCTTTCCACCATCTCCCGCGGCGCGTACACGTCCGTCTTGTAGTCGGCGATGACCCAGCCGTCCTCCTCCCGGTAGAGCAGGTCGATGTACCCGTTCACAGCGGTGGTTTCGTTGCCGCCGACGCGGCCTACCACCGGCACCTCCCGGTAGGCGGCCGGCGCCGCCGCGGCCTGGTACGGTGTCGACTGCGCGAACTGCGCGGCGGCCCGGGCAACGGCAGCTACCTGCTCCTGCGGAACGTCGTAACGGGCAGCAGCGATCTTGGCCAGCTCCTCCACCGAAGCTTCAGGTGAAACCGGCAGACGCTCCATCACCTCGTGGACCGCAGAGCCGAAACTTGTGTCCTTTTCCTCGCGCTGCACGCCGCTGTCCACGGGGCCGAATCGGTGAGCCCCTCCAGGGTGGCGGGGGATTCGTTGAGGTGCTTGTCGTGGAACACCGTGGGCGCAGCGTCGGGGGCAAGGAAGGCGCTGACTTCGGAGCGGACGTCGTCAAGCGTCAGCGGCTCCCTGCCGAGCACCCTCGCCGCGTCCTCAACGAACGCGCGCAGCGGGCTGACCTCCACGTTGGCAAACGCGCCTCCTGTCGCGACTGCGGACGTGATGTCGTCCAGGGCCTCGGGCCCGCAAAGTACAGTGACCGGCGCCAGGGGATTAGCCCCCTGGATGTTCCGGATCGCACCGGCTACAGGGTGTTCCGGCAGGTGATTGTCTCCCATGTTTTGAGGCTACGTTGCCAAGCTCGAGCCCGCGCCCCGAAAGTGCCGCCCGTACACTCTCGCCCATGGCCACCAAGACCGTTTCCTTTTCCACCACGGTGGCGGGCGCGCCGCTGACTGCGACTGTGGAGGTCGCGCCGCTGGCCGGTGCGGTGACCCGCGCGCAGGAGTCGTTCGCCCGCGCGCTGCTGAGACGGTTCATGGACATTTCGGCCGAGTACGTGCCGGGTACCGCGGAAACCGCGCACACCGCAGAACACGCCCCCGCCGCGCCGAAGCTTGCCGACGACCCCGCGACCGCCGTGGCCACCCTCGCCGCCGCCGCGGAGGCAATCGCCGATGAACCTGCGCACGCCGCGGATTACCACCTTCTGCGCCGCGCCGAGGCCCTCGCGGGGGACTTCAACGTGCCCGCCGCGCGCGAGTTGCTGTGGCAGTACCCGGCGGACCCGCACCGGGTGGCCACCGCCGGCGAAGCGCACAGCGCGCGCGTGACCTGCACGTTTACCGGCGCCGACAGTGGGGTGCTGCACCGACTTGCCGCCGCCGCTGAACGCGCCACCAGCACGTTGCACCCCGTGAACTTCTACGCGGACCTCGCGCACGCTCGGCACTGCATTGAGCATTTGCTTTACGACGATCTCCTGCCCACCACCGCCCGCCTCGCACCCTTCAGCCCCGAGTGCGCGGTAGCCACCGACCTCGCCGCGATGGCGCTGGGCTTGAACGTAGAGGGACGAGAAGAAGAGGCCGCGCGTGTGGCCGGGGAAGTCTTGGCCTGGTTACCGCGAGACCTGGCCGCGGTGGCGCCCGTGCACGGGTTCGCTGAGCTGGGGGAGACGTGGCAGCAGGTTGCCGTCGATGGGCTCAACGCGCTGCCGGGGCGCCGGTTCGTAGCTGTCAACGCGGCTGAAACTGACGCCACCCCAGATGCCCACGCCGCACCAGAAGCCGACGCCGCCCCCGAAGCCGACGCCGCCAGTTCGCGCGGCGTCATTGCCGTGGACCTCGGAGCGGCGATCTCGGGCGCAGATCTCGCCGGCCTCGCCCCGGGGACGCAGCTTTACCGCGCCAAAATCTAACCGCGGTCATCGAGGTCGGCCGGAGCCGACACCTACCCGCGCGGGTAAACCCCGTCTTCGCCGAGGCGCGCATCCGGGTCGAGGAGCAAGGCGATCTCGCCGTCGTGGGCATCGCCGGTCTGGAACCGGCGGTTCTCCAACGGAACGAACAGCGTGCGGCGGCCCAGCATGCCGGCATCCAGATGGGCCGCGCCGGCACGCAGCCGCTGGGTCGCCCGCGCTCGCCAGACTTCCACCGCGGCATCGCCTGCAGCGCCACCGCCTGCCGCCGCGTCGCTAGCCGCGTCGCTGGCGGCGGCCCGCACCGCCGCCTCGAACACGCCCGGGTGCGCAAGTACCACCAGCGCGCCGACGTGCCCGAACCCGAGCGAGGTCAGCGCCGCGGCCTTCACGGCGCCCGCCCCGAGATCCAACCCCTCGCGCAGCCACACCAAGTTCTTCGCCTTCGGCTCGATGAGCGGGTCGAGGCAGTCCAGCGACGCGTTCGGCGGTAACTCGCCGGTGTGCAGCACATCGATCAGCCCGCCAATCTGCAGCAGCGCCGCGCCGCCTTTGGCATGCCCAACCACCGTCTTCTGCGAGATCACGAACATCGGCGCGCGCGGATCGCGCCCGGCCGCCGGCCACAAAATCGAATGCAGCTCCGACTCGTTTGGGTCGTTCGCGTTAGTGGAGGTGTCGTGTTTGCTGATGACGCGGACGTCGTCAAGCGAAAGCCCCAGCGAGCGCAGCGAGCGTGCAAGCCGCGACCGCTCACCCCCGCGCGCGGCCGCAAGCACGCCCAGGCCCGGCGCGGGGATGGAGGTGTGCGCGCCGTCGCCGAAGGAAGCCGCGTACGCGATCACGGCGTGCACCGGCAGGCCCAGCTCAAACGCGAGGGAGGCGCGCGCGACCAGCACCGTGCCGCCGCCCTCCGCCTCGAGGAAGCCGCCGCGGCGACGGTCGTTGGCGCGGGAGATGAAGCGGTCCGCGATGCCCTGCGCGCGCATGGCGGCGGTCTCGGCGGTGGCGTTCATGTCGCCGAAGCCCGCGAGAGACTCCACCTGAACGTCATCGATGCCGCCGGCGACCACGAAATCCGCCTTGCCCAGCGCAATCTTGTCCACGGCCTCCTCAACGCTCACCGCGGCAGTGGCGCACGCGCCGACCGGGTGCACCATCGGGCCGTAACCGCCCACCAGCGACTGCATGGTGTGCGCCGCCACCACGTTCAGCAGCGATTCCTGCAGGATATCCGGCTGGCGCGCCTCGCCGAGGAACCGCGAGACGAACACCTTGTGCAGGCTCTCCAGCCCGCCGAGCCCGGTGCCTTGCGTCGACGCCACATCCGCCGGGTGCACGGCGCGCAGCAGCTCCGCAGGCGTGAACCCGGCGCCCACGAACGCGTCGACGGCCGTGACCAGGTTCCACACGGCGAGGCGGTCCATCCCGTCGATCATCTGCGGCGGGATGCCCCACGCCGCGGGATCGAAATCGTCTGGCATCTGGCCCGCCACGGTGCGGCTGAGCGTCGCCTTCCGCGGCACCGCAGCCTTCGCGCCCGCCAGCCGGGTCACGGTCCACTCGCCGCCGTCCGCGCGCACCACGGTCTTCTCCGGGTCCGCCGCCGCGATAGCTTGGGCTTCGCTTTCCGACGCCACCTTGAACACCACGTCCTCATCCAAAAACACCTCGACCATGTCGATCGAGCCGCCGTCGGTGAGGAAGTATTTGTCCGTGAGCTGGCGCACGCCGGCGCGGGCGACCACCTCGTTGCGGAAGCGGTCGAAAATGTCCTCTTCCGCTACGTGCGTGCCGTCCTTGTCGTACCAGCCCGGCGTGGGGTGTTCCGCCCAGCGCACCAGCCCGGTCATCCAGGCCAGTTCGAGTACGCCGGCAGCGGTGAGGTCTACGTCGCCGGTGCGGCTGATGCCGTACTCCGCCTCGCGGCGGGTGCGCCCCGAGCCCCAGGAAGACACTTCACCGATGCCGCAGATGACGACCATGTCTTCCAACGCGCACGTGACCTCGCCCACGTCGACGCTGGCCGGCTGGGTCGGGGCGGCGAGGTTCGGCAGCGCCTTGATCGTTTGCGCCTGGTCGCCGGGTTGGTTGCCGGGTCGGGCGCTCGGCGCGCGGCGCGAGAGCTCGGCGAGACTGATGTTCGCGTCGCCGAGACCGCCGGTGAGGTCCGCATCCAGCGGCGTCTCCGCGGCACAGGCCCGAGCCTCGCGGGAGGCGAGCGCAACCAGTTCGTCCGCGATCTCCTCCGGCTCCCACACGCGGATTCCCGCCTCGCGCGCGGCGGGGATGAGCCCGTCGTTGCCGCTCATGAGGTTCGTGCCCGCGACCCAGCCAATGCGCGCGTGCGCGAGCGTGACACCGTCCGGCCAGCCGGTTTCGGCGGACCACTTGTGCACAATGGCGTCCATCGCGGCCTTGACCTCGCCGTAGGCGCCGTCGCCGCCGAACGTGCCGCGGTTGGGGCTGCCCGGCAACACCACGTGCGTGCGGGTCGGCGCATCGCCCGCCAGCGCGAGGCGGGACAGCCCGGCGATTGTCCGCTCCACACCCCACAGCAGCACACGCGCTTGCGCCTCCGCGTCTGCCCCGGCATCCTCGAGCGTGCCGGACACACTCGGGGCGGCGAACGGGAACGCCAAGGTGGGGGTGAGCACCGGTTTGGTCACGCGAACGTCGCCGCCCGCGCGCTCTTTCTGCTCGCGCCCGATCCACTCCAGCAGCGCGTCGATATCCCGGTAGCTGGCCAGGTTCACCGGCACCAGCCACAGCGCCGCGCCCGCCGCCGCATGATCGCGGTACAGCGCGCGCGCGAACTCCTTCCGCTCCTGGTCCACGCGCGACGCCGTCATAATCACCGTCGCCCCGCCAGCCAATAGCCGCTCCACCACGGCCGTCGCAATCGACCCCGGGGCAGCCCCCGTCACCAGCGCAACATCGTCCGCAAATTCCAGCACCGGCTCCCGCTCAGCCGCGGCGGCGATAGCCTCCAACGGCCCGGCAAAACCGTGCTCGCTGTACCACGCCGCCTGTTCCGCGACCACCTCTCCCGCACCCTCGAACCGCGCCACCGGCACTTCCGCCACGCCAAGCGCCACGCGGGCGAGGAGTTCGCGGGAGGTGGCCCAGTGATCGTCGAAAAGCATGGCCCTGCGCGGATCGAAGACGGGCGCGACTGTGCTCAGCCAACCGTCGCCAAGCTCAGCATCGACGGCCTCGTGCGCGGCGGTGTCGGGAAGTGCGGCCTCGGCGGGCGGCTCGTCCGCACCCAGCCTGCGCAGCAACGCGCGCGCCGCGTCCGCCACGGCCTCAGTGAGCTCCCCGCTGTCCGCCACCACGGGCACCACGCTTATCGACGCCCGCTCAAGCACCTCTCCATGCACCCCCGCCACCTGCTGAATTGCGGCGTCGATGAGTGCCTCAGCCTCCGTGCGGTTCGTGGCAGCAGGCAGAGTGGTGAGGCTGCCGCCGCGGACCGAATCGCCGTCGCGGGTGCCAAGCAGCAGCGCGGCCTCGACGTGCGGGGTCCACGACGCGGGCAGGCGCCACTCGTCTGCCATGCGCGCCGCCGCGAACGCAGGGGAGGTCCCCGCTGCGCCGAGGACCTGGCGCAGCCGCGCAGCCGCGGCCTGGCCGAGCACCGGGCCGAACGCCGCGTATGTCGGCGCCGCGGTGGTCGCGCGCTCGCGCAGCGTGGCGACGCTCATCTCCGCCGCCCCCTCAATCGCCGGCACGCTGAGCTCCCCCGAAATGTCCATGAGTAACTGGTTGCGACGACTCGACACCCCACCCGTGAGCTCCTCGATCGTGTCTGTGTCGGTGATCTGCTCCGGGCGCAGCTTGGTCTGCAGCGCGAGGAGGACCGTGATGGCGTGCGCCGCCGTGAACGGAAGCTCCGATGCGGGCTTGGCGGACGCGGCCGGTGCCGGCCCGGCTGTCGGCGCGGCGGGCTCCGGCTGCGGTACCCGCGGGGTTGCGAGGGCGGGTGCGGCGGAGGACGGTGCCGGCGCGGGCTGCGGTGCCTGCGAGGTTGTGAGGGCAGAGGCGGCGGGCTCCGGCTGCGGTGCCGGTGCTGCGGGCGCTGCTTCGGCCCCGGGCTCGGCTTCCGGTACCGGCACGGCGTCCTGCAGCAACACGGCATCCTGGCTCGCCTCGACGTTCAGCACTGGGATGCGGATCCCGGTGGCGTCCATCTGGCGCGTGGCCAAGTTCGTGAGCGTGGGCGACGCGGCCAGGCCGACTTCGACGACCTGATCGACCTGCGCAAACAGCAGGTTCTGCGTTTCAATCCAGCGCACCGGCGAGGCGAACTGCCATGCCAGGAGCTCGATCAACAGCGCGCGGGTGAGAGCAGCCGGGTCCATGTTTGCGGGGTCGAGGCTCGCTGGGTCGATGCCCGCACGGTCGAGGCTGTCGAGCGAACCGGCGGGCACCTGAGCCCGCACCGCGTCGATGAACTCCTCCGAGAGCTCGAATGGACGCGCGACCAAATTGGGCACGTAGCGGCCCACTAAGACATCTGGATCGATGTGTGCGGGCAGCAGCTCGTCCAGCTTCGCCCGGAACTCAGGCACCCCGGCGCGCAGCACGCGGGAGTGGAAGGGCACGTCGACCCCGGGAATGGGCACGAACGCCCTCGGGTGAACCGCGTTCGCCCGCAGCTGCAGCGCGTCGAGCCCCGCCTTCGTACCGGCGACGGAATACTGCTGGCCCGAGACGTTGTAGTTCACAATCTCGAGGAACTCGCCGGTGTCCGCGGCTACCTTGGCAACGTACGAGGCCACCTCCTCGCCTGCCACGCCGATCATGTTCGGGCGGAGGGCGCCCATGGCGTAGTTGGACATGCCGTCTTTGTCGCGCGGCACCAAGGCATCCATGGTGGAGCCGCGGGAGTAGACGATGTCGATCACCGTCTCCAGGTCGAAGACTTCGCCCATGGCCGCCAGGGCGGTGTACTCGCCCAGCGAGTGGCCCGCGAACATCGCATCCGCCGCAACCGCGTCCGCCTCCCGCAGCCGCGCCGTCTGCGCGTACGCCATCACGGCCAGCGCAACCTGCGTGAACTGGGTCAGGTGCAGCACGCCGTCCGGGTGGCGGTGCACGGTGCCGTCCACCGTCACCTCGGTGGGATTCTCGTCCACAATGCGCCGCACAGAGAACCCGTATTTCTCGCGTGTGTGACGGTCCGCCCGGCACCACACCTCGCGCGCAGCTCGGGATGCCTCGCGGTCGCCCGCACCCATGCCCACAGCTTGCACGCCCTGGCCCGGGTACACGTAGGCGGTGCGCGGCTCGCACAGGAGCGCCTGCGCCCGCGACACCACCTGCCCGTCCACGCGGCACGTCACCTCAAGCGCCGGCCGCACCCCCACGCGGCCGACACGCTCGACGGTGATCTCCACCTCGTCCTCCAACTGCACCATCCGGTACATGGAGTACGTCCAGCCCACCACGTCCCCGTGCCGGCCAACGAGGTGCTGCGCGGTGGCGGAAAGCCACATGCCGTGCGTGATCGGCGCATCCAGCCCCACCAGCGCGGCCACATTCCGGGAGGTGTGCAGCGGGTTGTAGTCGCCGGACACCATCGCGAACGGCGTCATGTCCCGCGGTGCGCGCACCACCGCGCGGTCCACAAAGCTGCGCGGCGTCTCCACCACGGCGCCCGCGTCCGCCACGCCGCCGTACGCAGGCGCCGGGCCCGGCGAACGCCCCGGGGTGGCCCGCCCACGCAGGGCGAAGCGGTGCTGCTGGGTGGCCACCAAGGTGTCGTCGTCAAGCAATGCAAGCTCCACGGTGACCAGGCGCCCGGCGGAAGATTCGGCGACGGCGACGCGCTGCGTGGTGACGTCGATGCGCCGGCCGTCCGCAATCTCGCGCAGGTCCGCGCGCAGGTCAAGCGCGTAATCCAGGTGCACCAGGTTGAGTAGGCCCTCCGCGACGGGGAAACCGTCCGCCTCAGCAGCGCTGAACGCGCCGTAGATCGCCGGCCAGCACGGGCCCACGAGCACGTCCGGTGTCCCCGCCGTTACCCCCGCGCCCAGCGCCGCGCCGGTGGCCGCTGTGTGGGCCGCGAGCAGCGATGCCGGCAGGTGGAACGACGGCTGCCCCTCCGCAACCGCGTCCCCTGCCTCGGACACGCTTCCCACCCCGGCGAAGCCCGCGGCCGCCTCCCGCATCGCTTCCGGCAGGCACGCATCACTGACGACGGGCGAAGCACCCGCCTCAACACCCGCAGGCAGGTCGATCGGAATCGTGATCTCGCGGACGTAGTACGGGCGTTGCGCCTCCGGCAGGTGGTCCCACGCGGAATCGGCGAACACGCGGATCACCCATCCGTCGCCATCGCGCTCGATGGCGTACGCAGACGGGTCCAGCACGTGCGCCGGGTTCGCGGTCAGCCGGCCGCGCCACATGATCGTCGGGGCGGCGGCGATGAATTCCTCCGCGCTCGTGGCGTCCGCGAGGCGGGAGAAGATGTCGGTTGGGTGGGGGCTGTCGTCGATAAGCAATTGCGTCGTGGCGGCCTCGAAGCGGGCGAGGAGGTCCGCCACGGGCTCGTTTTTCCGCGTAATGCCAGCCACCGCGAGGGGGCCGGGGATGATGCGCACCTGGTCAGCGGTGTAGCGCGCGTCCTGCGCCTGCCACAGCGTGTCCTTGGTGAACCACGCGGCCAGGTCCGCGTCGATCGCGGGCACCCACGGCATCGGCTTCGGGTACTCGTGGTGCAGCTGGATCCACCACGCCGCGTCGCGCGGGGACACGTGCAGCTCCGCGGCCTGGGGGTACGCGAGCAAAAGCTTATCGACGGCCGCCTGAGGCTCACCAATATCTTCCGCGAACATCGTCGTTATCTCGCCGTGGTCGCGAGGGTGCAGGCGTGCTTCGATGCGGCGCAGCGTGGCGGTGAAGCGCTCCTGCCAACTGCTGTCGATGAACGGATGCGCGAGGTCCACAAAGCGCTGCGCCCACTGCGCGTACGTCATGGTTTCCAGGTCGCCGAAATAGGGTTTGGCGGTGCGCGCGAGGGCGTCGATGATCTCCGCGCGGTGCGCCGGGTACTCCTCTGGCGTGAGGCCGGCGATCAGGCGGGCGGCGTGGGCGAAAGCGTTGTCGATGTCGTGGATGTCCGCGCCCAGGTGGGACTGGCTGGAGGCGATGCCGCCGCGCCCAGTGCCGCGGGCGACCCAGCCGCCGTTGTCCGCGGGCGTGAGGCCGGGGGTGCTGACCAGCAGGTCCTTGACGCTGTCGGTCGCCTTCGCTTCCTTGGTGGCCATGGCTGCGGTGCCGATGATCACGCCGTCCACCGGCATAGGTCTGCGCCCGCAGCCGGTGGACGCAGCACTGGTGGACGCAGCACTGGTGGACGCAGCACTGGTGGACCAAGCGCCGGTGGACCAAGCGCCGGTCAGCAGCTCGGCGGCACGCTCGGGCGAGTCCACACCGCCGCCGACTGCCAGCACGACGTTCGCGCGGGCGCGCACCTCCGCGTACGTGGCCAGCAACAACTCCTCGAGGCCCGACCACGAGTGGTGGCCGCCCGCGTGCCCGCCCTCGACCATCAGAATCACCGGGGTATCCGGGTTCGCGTCGGCGATCGCGAGGACGCTGCGGATCTGCTGCTCGGTGCCCGGTTTGAATGCGACGTAGGGGAAGCCGTCGGCACGCAAGCGTCCCAAGAGCTCGGTTGCCTCGTCCACCTCAGGGATGCCGGCGGAGATGCAGACCCCGTTGAGCGGGGCGCCGGAAGCGCGGGCCTTGGGCACGACGCGTTTGTCGGCGAAGTGGAGGTTCCACAGGAAGCGGTCGAAGAACATGGTGTTGAACTGGGCGGTGCGGCCCGGCTCGAGGTGCTGGTGCAACGTGGCAACGTGCTGGGCCACCGACGCCGCGGAGTACATGCCGCCGCCGGCCAGCTCCGCCCAGTGCCCGGCGTTCGCCGCGGCGGCGACGATCTCGCCGTCGACCGTCGTCGGCGTCATGCCGCCCAAAATGATGGGGGAGAGGCCGGTGAGCGCGGAAAAGCGCGTCTGCGTGCGCACGTCGCCGCCGGGAAGGCGGACGAGGCGCGGCGCGAAGTCCGCGTAATTGACCGCCCCCGGGAGCTCCGCGCCGGGGGTGGCGAGGCGGTCGCGCGCACGCTCCGTATCCGCCGCGATGACCGGCACGCCCGCGCCCGCAACCAGCGAGCGAACAATGTTCGCGGTCCCGCGGTCGAACGTGACGATGTGCGTCGCGCCCGCCTCGAGCATCCGGTTCACGCGCTGCGGAAAGTCGAACTGGTCCACCAAAATCGTCTCCGCGAGCTCGCGCGGGGTGGTGCCGGGAAGCGCAATCCCGCACGCCTCCGCCCACGCCACCGCCAGCTCCACCGCGCCGCGGTTGCCCGGGCGGTGGAAGGGGTAGGCGACGTCCAACTCGTCGAACACCGGGCGCAGCTCAGCGCCGCCGACCTCTCCTGCGGCGATCCGCGCGTTGTGCGCCTCCGCGTCGGCCTCGATCGCCGCGCGGGCGTGCGCCAGCTCCACCGGCTCGCCTGACAGGACCACGTGCCGCGGCGCGTTGATCAACCCCACCGGGAAACGCTGCACGATTTCGCCAGCGGGCATGCCGCGCACCGACAGCATGCGGGACGCGGTATCCACAGCGCCGTACTGCACCGATGCCGCAGATGCCGCCGCACCCAACACCAGCGCAAACGCCAACGCAGAGACCGGATCCTGCACGGCAACAACGCCCAACACACCCTGGGAGTGTCCCTCCAGCACGGCGCCGTCTACGTCCATGCCGAGCTCCCGCAGCTGCGCCACAGCGGCAATCTGCGCCAGCACGATGCCCGGCACGCTCACCGCCGGCAGCGCGTCCATGCCCACCGTCCGCGCCACCGCACCGCCCGATGCAGCACCGCCCGACGCAGCACCGATCAGGTCGCGCAGCCGCCCTTCCGCGCCGGGCACCGCCGTGCTCAGGTGGCGGGTGACTGGGGCGGTGAGCAGGTAAGCGTCGTCAAGCAAAGGCCCCAAAACAGCGGTGGTGTCGGCGAGCGCGGCCTGCCACCCGCTGGCCTGGCCGGGGAAAAGCAGTGCGGGGCGTGACATGGAGCGAAGCGGGGTGAGGTGCATCGGGGGCCTTTGCTAAGTGTCAGAGCGGAATGTTGCCGTGCTTGCGCGCCGGGCGGGCGACGGCCTTGTCTCGGTAGAGGCGCAGGCTCGCCGCGATGTGAGTGCGGGTTTCGTGGGGGAGGATCACGGCGTCGATCAAGCCGCGCTCCGCGGCGACGTACGGGTTCAGAATCGCGTCTTCGTACTCGCGCTCGAAACCGGCGACGAGTTCGGCCAGCGCCGCGCCGCTCAGCCCGCCATCGCGCGCCGCGGCGATCTCGCGGCGGTGGATGAAGCTCACCGCGCCCGCGGCGCCCATCACCGCGATCTGCGCCGTCGGCCACGCGAGGTTCACGTCCGCGCCGAGCCCCTTCGAACCCATCGCGCAATACGCGCCGCCGTACGCCTTGCGCAGAATCACCGTGATCTTCGGCACCGTCGCCTCGCCGTACGCGTACAGCAGCTTCGCGCCGCGCCGCAGCAGACCGTCGTGTTCCTGGTCCGGGCCGGGGAGGAACCCGGGCACGTCCACCAGCATCACAATCGGGATGTTGAACGCGTCGCACGTGCGCACGAACCGGGCGGCTTTTTCAGAAGCGTCGATGTCCAGGCACCCCGCGTACACGCTCGGCTGATTGGCCACAATGCCCACGGTCTGCCCGTCCACCCGGCCGAGCGCCGTGATCACGTTGCCCGCGCGCTGCTGCATAATTTCCAGGTACTCGCCGCCGTCCGTGATGCGAGCGATCACCTCGTGCACGTCGTACGGCTCGCTCGCCGCATCCGGGATCACGGTGTCCAGCTCCCGGTCCGCATTGGTCACGCTCTGCGGCTCGCGGCAGGGGAGCGCCGGGGGAGCTTGCTTGCTATTCGACGGCAAGTACCCCACCACATCGCTCACCCAATCCAGCGCCTCCCGCTCCGTTGCCGCGACGTAGTGGCAGGTGCCGGCGGTGGTCATGTGCGTCCACGCGCCGCCGAGCTCTTCCTGGGTGATCTCCTCGCCGGTCACGGTCTTGATCACTTCCGGGCCGGTGACAAACATCCGCGACGTCTGATCCACCATCACCACAAAATCCGTCAGCGCGGGGGAGTACGCGTTGCCGCCCGCGCACGCGCCCAGCACCGCGGAAATCTGCGGGACCACGCCGGACGCGCGAATGTTCTGATAAAACGTGCGCGAAATCCAATCCAGTGAGACCGCGCCGTCCTGAATCCGCGCGCCCGCGCCTTCATACAGGCCGATCAGCGGGCGGCCGGTGGTCACCGCGAGCTCCTGAATTTTCACCATCTTCTCGCCGTACACTTCGCCCAGCGCGCCACCGAAAATGGTGCCGTCCTGGGAGAACACGCACACTTCGCGGCCGTCGATAGTCCCCCAGCCCGTGACAATGCCGTCCGTGACCGGGCGTTTCTCCTCCATCCCGAACCCGTGCGTGCGGTGGCGGGCCAGCATGTCGGTTTCGACAAAAGAGCCGTCGTCAAGCAAATAGCTCAGCCGCTCGCGCGCCGTGAGCCGCTCACCCTCCCGGACCTGGGTGCGGGCTTCGAGCCTGCGGCGCCGCAAATCTTCCAGCTTCCCCGCCGTGGTGTGAGACGGGCTGCCCTCGCGCGAGACGGTCATGGGGCTACTCTAGGCTGTCCGGAGACTTTGAAGAAGGGCGGGGCAGGTGGCGGTAGGGGTAGACATCGTGCACGTCCCGGCGTTTGCGGCTCAGTTGCGCATTCCGGGCACGCTTTTCGACGCTTCCTTCACACCCCGCGAGCTCCGCACCTGCGCCGAGAAGCCGGACCGGGAGGCGTCGCTGGCCGCGCGCTGGGCCGCGAAGGAGGCGTACCTGAAAGCGTGGTCCAACACGGCGTACGGTGCGGCGCCCGTGGTCGCGCGCGACGCGGTGAACTTCGCGGAAATTGAGGTGGTGGCGGACGCGCACGGGCGTGTCGCCATCGCGCTGCGTGGGAGTCTCGCGGAGATCGCGCCGCCGGCCGCGTCGCTGTCTCTGAGCCACGACGGCGACTACGCGATCGCCGTCTGCGAAGTGCCCTAACGCGCGGGCGGCGGGCTACCCTTGGAAACCATGACAGTTTCCGACATCCAACGCATCCAAGACGCCGTCGCCGAGTATTGGCCGGACGTGCGCTGGGTGGAATCCACCGGTTCCACGAACGCGGACATGCTCGCGGACGGCGAGCCCGGCACGGTACTCATCGCGGACGAGCAAACCGACGGCAAAGGCCGCCTGGGCCGCCACTGGGTGTCGCCGAAAGGCGCGCAGCTGGCGATGAGCATGGTGCTCGACGCGTCGAAACACCCGGGCGATTTCGGCCTATTGTCCATCGCGCCGGGCGTAGCGGTCACCGACATCGTGCCGGAGGCGCGTCTGAAGTGGCCGAACGACGTGCAGATCCGCGGCAAGAAGATCGCCGGCATCCTCTCTGGGCTCGCGATGCCGAAGGTTGTCGTCGGCATCGGCATCAACGTAGTCATGCGCGAGGAGGATCTGCCCACGGACACCTCCACGGCGCTCAACCTCGAGGGCATCGACGTGGATTTCGACGATTTCACCATCGACATCCTCACCGCCATGGGCCGCCGCCTCCAGCAGTGGCAGACGGGCGACCCGCAGCTGCTCGCCGACTACCGGGCCGTCTGCTCCACCATCGGCCAGCCGGTGCGCATTGAGCTTCACGACGGTGTCGTGACCGGCGTCGTCGACGATGTCAACGATGCGGGCGAAGTAATCATCGACGGCACCGCCTACGCCGTCGGCGACGTGTTCCACCTGCGCCCGAGCGAGTAGGGCCGGATCCAGCTATGGCGCGCAGGCCCGGATTTGCACTCGGCGAGGGGGAAGTAGTCCTCGCCGACGTTTCCGCACCGCTGAGCACGCTAATCTTCCCGCTGCTGGAGCTCATCGTGATCACGGGCATCGCCTGGATCGCAATCGGCTGGATGGATGTCACGCCCGGCGTCGAGCCCTTCGTGCGCAACGCGGTAGTGCTTGTGTGGCTGCTACTCGCCCTTTGGCGTTTCGGCGTGCCTGTTGTGCGTTCTCGCCGCCGCCGGTTCTTGGTCACGGATCACCGCATCCTCGCCCGCGGTCGCAGCGGCGGGGTGGATTCCATCCCGCACCGCCAGATCCACTCCGTGGGCAGGGAGCACGGCGGCATCACCGTCGCCATCTACGGCTACGAGCGCCCAATCCACTTCGAGCAAGTGGGCAAAACGCGCGCGGTGGAGCGCGTTATCGGGGAGCAGCTTGCTTATCGACGCTAACTTTTCACCCCTTAGCTTTTGACTTCCGTCGCGTGGATCTGCGCGTCGAGGTCTTCCGGGGCGAGGTCGCTGTTTTGGAACTCGGCCGTGATCGGCAGGTGCAATTCCATATCGGTGCCCGGGCAGAGTTCGATCACGGCGTCCTCCACCGTGTAATCGAGCACGTGGCCGCCGCTCGTGTGGTCGGCGGTGATGAAATGCACGTGGCACCCGGGCACACCGATGCCTTTCGCGTAGCCCGGGGTGCGGAATCCGCCGATCACGCCCTCGATGTCCGTGAAGCGGTGCTCCTGATCGTCGCCCACGGCCTCAGCCATCGGCGGGTACGGCTTTGTTTGCTTGGACACTGTCCGGGTCACCACTTCGCTGAACCGGCCGGTGATGCGCACGGCGTAGAAGAAGTTCGCGCTCGGCTCCAAGCTGTCGATGAACGAGGACAAATCGCTGCGCACCATCCCGCGCGGCGCGTCAACGCGAATGCGGGGGACAAAGTTGGTCACCACCGTGAACGGGGTCCGTTGGTCCAGGTCCGCCACGCGCGCCTTGCCGTCGCTGGTGAGCTGGTGGCACACGCCGTCCAGGATCAGCATCTCCCCGTCGAGCCCGTCGAACGTGCCCAATCCAAAGTTGCCCTTGGACAAGATCTCTCCGATGGTGAGCTCGCCGTCATAAATACCGTCGAGGAGCGCGGTCATGAGCGAGTTCTGGAAGATGGTGTGCCGCTGGATACTCTCCGCCATGCCGCCATCGTAGCCACAGACACC
Source organism: Corynebacterium sp. CNCTC7651 (assembly GCF_021496665.1). NCBI lineage: Bacteria > Bacillati > Actinomycetota > Actinomycetes > Mycobacteriales > Corynebacteriaceae > Corynebacterium > Corynebacterium sp. CNCTC7651. Next base: position 418,437 of record NZ_CP071246.1, read on the forward strand.
GTGCCCGGAGACCGCCGTGCCCGGAGATTGCCGTGTCCGGAGACCGCCGTGTCCGGAGACTACAGTGTGGGGGGTGAATAGCTATGGGATGCCGGTGGTCGCCGTGGTTGGCGACGGCCAGCTGGCACGGATGATGCAGACTGAGGCAATCGAGCTGGGCATCGAGACGCGCGTGCTCGCCGGCGCGCCCGATGAATCCGCGGCGCAGGTATTCGGCGACGTGCGCATCGGCGACTACACCGACCTCGCTGACTTGGAAGCGATCGCCGCCGGCGCGGACGCAGTCACCTTCGACCACGAGCACGTGCCCAACGAGTACGCGCAGACGCTTATCGACGACGGCATCACCGTCGAACCCCGCCCCGGCGCCCTGATTTTCGCCCAGGACAAGCTGGAGCAGCGCCGCCGCCTTAAAGACCTCGGCGCCCCGGTGCCGGAGTTCGCCCCGATCACGTCCACGGCCGACGCCGAAGCTTTCTGGGACCAGGTCGACGGAGCGGTGTGCCTGAAAGCCACTCGCGGTGGGTATGACGGCCACGGGGTGTGGTTTCCGTCGTCGAAAAGCGAGTGCTCCGAGCTGGTCGCGGACCTGCTCGGGCGGGACGTGCCGCTGATGGCGGAGCGCAAGATTGCGTTCGACCGCGAGCTGTCCGCGATGGTCGCGCGCACGCGATCCGGCGAGGTGCGCGCGTGGCCGGTGGTGGAATCGCAGCAGGAGAACGGGATTTGCCGCGTGGCGATTTCGCCCGCGCCGGGGCTCGCGCCCGAGCTGGAGCGGGAGTGCCGCGAGCTTGCGTGCAGGATTGCGGAAGAGCTGGACGTGACCGGTGTGCTCGCGGTCGAGCTGTTCGAAGCCGGCGGAAAGGTGCAGGTCAACGAGCTTGCAATGCGCCCGCACAACACCGGGCACTGGACGCAGGACGGCTGCGTGACCTCGCAGTTCGAGCAGCACCTGCGCGCCGTGCTGGACTGGCCGCTCGGTTCGACTGAGCCCACCGCGCCGGTGACGGTGATGGTGAACACGCTCGGCGGCGAGCAGCGGCCCGAGATGCCGGTCGCGGCGCGCGTCGCCGAAGTCATGCGCCGCTACCCGCAGGTCAAGGTGCACCTCTACGGCAAGACGTACCGCGCGGGGCGCAAGATGGGGCACGTGAACGTCACCGCGGATACGCTCGAGGAGGCACTCGCGGTGGCGGAGGACGCTGCCGAGTTCCTGGTCAACGCAACGTGGCGCGACAAGCGCAGCGAAGGAGAATAGGGATATGCAACCGCTCGTCGGCCTGATTATGGGCTCCGATTCCGACTGGGACACCGTCGCCCCCGCCGCCGAGGTGCTGCGCGACTTCGAGGTGCCGTTCGAGGTGGGCGTGGTTTCCGCGCACCGCACGCCGGAGAAAATGCTGGCGTACGCGAAGCAGGCGCACACGCGCGGGCTGAAGGCGATTATCGCGTGTGCAGGCGGCGCGGCGCACCTGCCTGGCATGGTCGCGGCGGCGACGCCCCTGCCGGTGATCGGCATCCCGCGCGCGCTGGCTGACCTCGACGGGCTCGATTCGCTGCTGTCTATCGTGCAGATGCCGGGCGGCGTGCCGGTTGCCACCGTCTCTATCGGCGGCGCGAAGAACGCGGGCCTGCTTGCCGTGCGCATCCTGGGCGCCGGCGACCCGGCGCTGGTGGAGAAGATGGCGACGTACCAGGCGGATCTCGCGGCCGAGGTAGAGCGCAAGGACGCCGCGCTGCGCGAGCGCCTGCTTGGTGGGTAACCAGCCCATCGTGGTGCTCGGCGCCCGTATCGTCGACGGGCGCCCCTCCCGCATGCTTGCTTCACGCTTATCGACGGCTGCGTCCCACCAACTCGCCCACCCCGGGCCAATCGTCGTCACTGGGCGCGGCGAGGCGGAGCCGATGGCCGCCTGGCTCGTGGAACACGGTGTAGAGCCGGAGGGAATTGTTGTCGAACCTGCGGCGACCTCGACGAATGAGAATCTGGAGCGCGCCCGGGCGCTGTTTCCGGACGCGCCGCGTCTGACGGTGGTGACCAATCGTTTCCACGTGCCGCGCACCAGGATTTGGGCGCGGCATTTGGGCATTCCGATCGACGTGGTCGCGGCGCCGATGCCGGCCGGTCGGCCGCTGATGAACCTGAAACAGTATGCGCGCGAGATTTCCGCCGTGCCGCATTCGCTCGCGCGGGTGGCGTGGCGCCGAGCGAAGCGCCGGTTCGAGCGCCCTTAGAGCGCGCCCGAGTCCCGGCGCTCCCGTGTTCCGTCGGCCCCGCTCGCCATGCGCGTGAGCTGGGCATTTTCAATAAGCTGTGGAAAGCGGATCAGTTATCCACAGGCAACAGCGGCGCGCGCTTGGCCAATCGTTTGCCTTTGCCTAGCGTGCGGGGTATGAACGATTTCGACCAACTCATCAAGTTTGTAGCCACCCTCCGGTCCCTGGCTGGGTTCAATCAGGAGAAGGCACTCGACGCAGGGGTGGACCCTGCGCGAGTGCGCGCGTGGAAAGAACTCCACGAGGTGTATTACGCGCCGACGCACGCCGCCGGCAAGCAGCGCCTCGCCCGCGAGGCCGCGATTCGGCAGGAACTGTCCCTCGACCAACTTGTGGCCCTAGAGCGGCGGCTCAAGGCAATCAAACACACCCGGACGCGGAACAAGCTGCGTTTGGAGGCGCTCAGTGTACGGGGGCGCTACAAGAGTTTCGTCGAGAAGCTGAAGGCGATCATTCCGCCGAAGCCGAAGGATCCACCGCGCGACTCGATTTGGGTGTCTTCTTCACGCCAGGGCAAGCGCCGGATGGTGATCAGCGCGCCGGAGCGCTTCATCGCGGACTTGGAGCACTTCCTGCGCCAGAAGCACGAAAAGGGCACGTCGATGGCGGAGCACATGCTCGAACGGTTTACCGCGTTCGTGCGGGGCAAGCTTGAGCTTGACGACGGCGGAGGAGGCGGTGGCGGCAGCGCAGGGGCGGTGCCCGAAGCCGCGCCGCGCCCGATTATCGCGATCCCGTTGCCGGATTGGGTCAAGATTCAGCAGGGCCAGGGCGATGAGGTCGCCCTCACCCTCACCGACGGGACAACGATGACGGGTGCCGAGTATCTGAACCACTACGCGGCGACGGTGGAGAACCATCTCGAGGCCGCGCTGTTCCACCCGAAGGAGGGCGCGGTGAACCTGTACCGGACCCAGCGGTTTGCAAACCAGAAGCAGCGCGACCTGGCGCGGATGGTCAACCCGGGTTGCCCGCTGCCCGGGTGCCGCCACGGCGCGGACGCGTGCGAGATCCACCACATCACAGCGTGGAAGCACGGCGGTGAGACTAACCTAGATAACCTCGCGCCGGTGTGCAGCTACCACAACGGCACGAATGACGATGACCCCGGCGTGCACCGCCGCGGCCGGATCGTGTTCATGAACGGGATGCCGGTGTGGCGTTCGCCCCGCGGGTACCTGGTGAGCAACTCGGTGCACCCGCAGGGTGCGATGCAGTCCCTGTTCGCCCGCTAACTGGCTAGCCCTTCACACCGCCGGCGGTCAGACCGGACACAATGCGGCGCTGGAACACCAGCACCATGATGATCAGCGGAATGGTCACCAGCGAGCCGGCAGCCATGATCGCGGCGTACGGGTACTCGAAAGCACTCGGACCGCTGAAACGCGCGATTGCCACGGTGACCGGCTCCGTCGCCGTCGTGGAAAGCTGGCGCGCCAGCATGAACTCGTTCCACGTGGTGATGAACGCGATGATCGCGGTCGTGAAAATCGCCGGCGCCGCGAGTGGCAGCAGCACGAGGCGGAAGGCTTGGCCGCGGGTGGCGCCGTCGACACGCGCTGCTTCTTCGAGCTCCCACGGCAGTTGCTGGAAGAACGAGATCAGGGTGTACACCGTCAGCGGCAGCGCGAAGGAGATGTTGGGGATGATCATCGCGCGGTAGGTGCCAATCCAGTTCAGGTCGCCGAACAGTTGGAACAGCGGCGTGACCAGCGCGATGCCCGGGAACATCGACGCCGCGAGAATGATGCCGGTGATAATGCCCTTGCCGGGGAAATCCAGCCGCGCGAGCGCGTACGCGGTGAACACGCCGACGAGCACGGCCAGCGCAGTGGTGGACAGCGAGATGATCAGCGAGTTACCGATCGCCCCGAGAAAATCGTTGCCTTTGTCGGTCGCCAGCGCGTCGCGGAAGTTGTCCAGCGTCACGTGCGTGGGCCACGGCGTGGTGTCAAACGTGTAGCGCTTGTCGCGCAGCGCGGTCACCAGCATCCAATAGAACGGGGCGAGCCCCCAAATCATGATGAAGATGACGCCCAGGTAGTGTCCGATTTTCTTCATCGCGCTGCCTCCTGCAGTCGAGCGTCCATTGGTTCCGCGTCTTGGGCCGTTGCTTTACGACGCTTCCTTCCCCGCGCCTTCGCCCCCTTGGTCGCCTTCGGTTCGCGCACCGCACCTCCCACGTCGGCGCCGAGGAAGCGGATCATGATGAACGCCACGGCGAAGATGAGCAGGAAGATGAGCGTCGACAGCGCAGAAGCCGAATTGAAGTTGCCTTGGCGCATGTCCTCGACCACAAGCTGCGAGATCGTTGCGGTGGGGGAGTTGGAGGACCCGGAGATCATGATCACCGGCAGGTCGTACATGCGCAGCGCGTCAAGGGTGCGGAAGAGCACCGCCACCATCAGTGCCGGTCGCACTAGCGGCAGGGTGATGCGGGTGAAGGATTGCCATGCCGAGGCGCCGTCGACACGAGCTGCTTCGTACACGTCCTTCGGGATCATTTGCAGACCGGCGAGGATGAGCAGGGCCATGAACGGGGTGGTCTTCCACACGTCGGCGATGATCACCGCAAACCTGGCGGCCCAGGGGTCGGTGGTCCACGCGATGTTTTGCCCCAGCAGAGAGTTGACGATGCCGTTCGGGGCGAACATGAACTGCCACAACTTCGCGGTCACAGCGGTCGGAATCGCCCAAGGGATGAGCACCGCTGCGCGGATGAGCGCCCGGACTCTCGACGGATGATTCATGATCAGCGCCATCGCCATGCCCAGCACCGCTTCGAGCGCCACCGTGACCACGGTGAAGAAGAGGGTGATGCGGACCGCGGGCCAGAAGTCCGTGGCCAGCACGCCGGGCGGGCAGGTGCCGACAACTCCCGACGGGCTCATGCACCGGTTTGTGATCCAATAAAGGTAGTTATCCAGCCCAGCGAAACCGCCATCCACGAACACGCCTGTTTTCGGGTCGAGGTGACGGTTGGCCTGGAACGAAAGCCAGATCGCGCGCAGGATCGGGTATCCGATGACGATGGCAAGCACCGCCAACGCCGGCGCGACCAGCGCGTAGGCCTTGCCCGCGTCTTGTCTGCTGCGCTTGCGCTTGCCAACGCTGCCGGTGCCAACGCTGCCAGTGCCAACGCTGCCAGTGCCGTCGCGACGTGCTGCGACGCCGCGGCTGTCATCGCCGCGGTTGGCACCGCCGCGGCTGGCACCGTTCCTGCTCGGTTCTTCCCCGGAAGCCCGGGGAGTGAGGGCTGTGCTCATGAGCGAGTTCCCTTGCTGCTTTGGAGATTGCTTTGGAGATTGGAGGTGGGGGAAAACGGGCGAACGCCCGCTGACGGAAGAGATCCGTGGCGGGCGTTTGCGCGGGGAGTGTTACTGGGCCTGCTTGATGGCAGCAGCCATGTCCTTGGTTGCGTCGTCGACGCTCTTGCCGGAGGTCAGGGCTGCGTAAGCGTTGTCCTGGATCGCCTTGGAGATGGCCGGGTAGAACGGGGAAACCGGACGCGGCTTCGCGTTCTCCAGGGACTCCTTGAGCGCCGGGAGGTACGGGTGCTCCTTGATCAGGTCGGCATCGTCGTAGATGGAGGCCAGCACCGGCGGGAAGGACGCCTCCGCGAAGGAGAGCTGGTTCTCCTCGGAGACGATGAACTCGATGAAGTCGCGGGCAGTTGCCTTGTGCTTCGAGTTGATGTTGATGCCGTTGTTGTAGCCGCCGAGGGTGGAGGCGCCCACGCCCTTCTCGCCAACGAGCGGCTGCACCTCGAAGTTCAGGCCAGCTTCCTCAGCGTTGGAGTACATGTACGGCCAGTTGATCGCGAAAGCGGTCTTGCCCTCGGTGAACGCGAGGTTGGTCTCCTCCTCGGTTGCGGCGGTGGAACCCTTGGCGATGGTGCCGTCTGCGTAAGCGTCGACAAGCGCCTGCAGGCCGGCCTTCGCCTCTGCGGACTCGACGGTCGGCTCGCCGGAGGAGTCAATGACCTCGCCGCCCCAGCCGTGGATGAAGCCGAGGGTGTTCACGGTCAGGCCTTCGTACTGCTTCAGCTGGGTGGTCAGGCAGTCGGTCTCGATGGCTTCGCAAGCAGACTTGATGTCGGCGAAGGTGTCCGGGGCGTCCGGGATGACATCGACGTTGCGGAACAGCAGCTGGCCGTTGGTGTTCTGCGGCAGGGCGTAGAGCTTGCCGTTGTAGGTGGCGGAGTCAACGGTGGACTGCAGCAGCTTAGAGGTGTCCACTGCGTAGTCGCCCTCGAGCGGCTCCAGCCACTGGTTGGCGGCGAAGTCCGCGGTCCACACCACGTCGAGCGCCATGACGTCGTAGTCTGAGTTGCCTGCCTGGAGGGACTGCACGAGGGTGTCGCGCTGGTCGTCGGCTTCACCGGCGAGCTCCTTCAGGGTCACCTGCTCGTCTGCGTGCTCGGCGTTCCACTTCTCAATGATCGGGATGATCTTGTCGGTGTCGTTGCGGCCCATGGCGAAGGTGATCGGGCCACGGTCCTCGGCGGCTGCCTTGTCGGAGCCAGCGGCGGAGGAATCAGCTGCGGAGGTTGCAGCCTCGGAGGCCGAGGTTGCAGCGGAGGTCGCCGCGGTGTTGTCGTTGCCGTTCGAGCAAGCCACCAGGGCGACGGAGGACAGGGCGAGGGCGCACAGTGCGGCGCCGGTCCTACGGGTTGCGTGCAGGTTCATACACAGGCCTTTCAAATCGGAGGTGCCTACAATTTAAAAGAACCACACAGCGAAAACTGCAATTCTGCGTGTTTACCCATCATCGGGGGTAGAGCAGGGGTAATGCGGGCAAAACAACGGCAGCTTAACGTGCTGTTAAGACACTCGTTACCTTCTCCGAAGCCATAATCTGCTCGCGCCGTTCCGCTGACATCAGCCCGGACGCAAGCACGACCGAGCCCCCGGCAGCCAGCGGCGCGAGCACGTACTCCTCGAACTGCTCCGCGTCCTCCCACGCGGGAATCAGGTACCGCGCCGCGTCGATTCCGTCGCGCATCCACTGCGCCAACTCCGGGCTCGCGCCCAGGTACTGGTCGCCGTAGAACCGCACGGTCGGGCCAAAATCCACCGCGCCGAGGGGTAACTCGCCCCCGGATTCGACTACGCCGCGCCCAAACGGGTCGGCGGAAACCACGGCGCAGTCCGGCACATCTGCCCATAGCTCGAAGCGTTCGGGGCTGGTAAACACGACGTCGGCAAGCAACGTGCCCCCGAACGCCGGCCGCCGTCCGGAAGCGTACGTGCCAAGCGCGATGACTGCGGCCTGCCAGGACGCGGGCAGATCGATGAGTACGGTTGCGTCCGGTTCGAGCTCGAACTCCTCGTCGAGCATGTTCGCCACCTTGCACGCCCAGTTGTCCAGCGTGAGGGCGGAAAACTCCATGCGGGTGTCGCGCGCCTCGTCGTAGACGGTGAGGCGCGGGCTGGCCGGATCGCTGGCGATAAGCGGCGAAAGCATGTTCATGCCCGCCCAGACTAGGCCAATTAGTTCACGCAGCGCGGGCCCGTGCCGCCCGCGTTCAGCTCCGGCGCGGCGTCGGTGGCACCGAAATCGGAGCCAGGCGTGCCGACGTTCGGTTGTTCAACCTCATCGCCTGCGCCATCCTGGCCCGCACCGTCCTCGAACGCCGCTGGTCCCATGTAATCGGCGGCGACGACCACGATGAGGCTGTTCGGCTCCAGACCGTCGTTCGCTGTGACGGGGAGCCCGCCGAGCAACTCCGCGAGCTCGAGCGCGGCGGGATCCTCCGGGTTCGCGGCCACGATCTGGGAGCGGCTGTATACGCCCTCCATAGCGTTGGACACGTTGGCGACGGTCATGCCGGCGTCAGTAAGGAACCCGGCAACCGCGGTGGCCTGGCGCGGGGGAGCTTCGGAGTTGAGCACGTACGCCTCGGCAGCTGTCAGCGCGGCGCTGAGTTCCGGCAGGGCGCCGTCGGTCGGCGTGGCGTCGGCGTCCTCGGCGTCCTCCTCCTGCGCAAGCTGGTCGGCCATGAAGCGGTGCACTTCTGCCACATCCACGGTCACGATGGATTCGCCGTAGTCGCCCACGCCATTGACGGAGGTGACCGGGATGGTGGTGAACGTGACGTTACCGCCGGCCAGGCCGGACATCTGCTGCGCCAGGCCCATCACGTCCCACCCCTGGTCGATGGTCACGGAACGCTCGGCCGCATTCGCCAGGTCGCGCAGCCGCGCGGGGTTGGCCAGCGTGCCGGCGGAGAGCATTTTGCGCACCAGCGACGCCATGTACGCCTGCTGCCGCACGATGCGGTCCAGGTCGCCGCGCGGCAAGTCGTGGCGCTGGCGCACGAACGACAACGCCTGCGCACCGTCCAGCGTCTGCACGCCGGCGGGGAAATTCGCGCCGGAAAGGGGCTCGTTAACCGCCTCGTTCAGGCACACCTCAACGCCGCCCACCGCGTCGGTGAGCAGCACGAAACCGAGCAGGCCCACCTGCGCGAAGTGGTCCACCTCCACGCCGGTCAGGTCCGCAACCGCCTGGATCAGCCCCTCTTGGCCGGCGCGCGCGACCTGCTGCTCCATCTGCTGGCCGGGGGCCATGCCGCGCTCCACCAGCTCTTCGCGCTTCTCCGCCGCGTGCGCGCCGTACACGCCGTTGATTTTGAGGTTGCCGTATTCCTCGGTGTGCACATACGTGTCGCGCGGGATGGACACGGCGGTGGCGCGAGACCCGTCGGCCGGAATGCGCACCACCATGATCGTGTCGGTGTTCACCTCGCCGTCCGCGATGCCGGCGTTCAGCCGCGCGAGCTCCTCCTCGGACAACGGCTGGCCCTGGGCATCGGTGCGCGAGTCCGACCCCACAAGCAGGATGTCTACCGCGCCGTCCAGCGTTTCCTCGCTCTTCTTTTCTTTGCTTTTCGACGGCGGCTTCAACTCCAACTCGGAAGCACTCAGCTGGTCCCCAATCCGGCCAACCGCCAGGTAACCCACACCCGACGTGACCAGAACAGCTGCCGAAAGGAATGCCAGCACCCCTTTCACTACGGGGTGCCCGGCTTGGCTGACGTCCCTCACACGGGAGGGGGCCGGCTGGATGTCCCGGGCGCGCCTGTAGTTGTCAGTCACAGCGGGAAAGTATACGGCACCGTGGCCCTCACCTCCGCCGATAGCGTGCGTGTGGCTGCCGTGTGAGCGCGATACGGCTGGGTAAGCTGTGGCCCATTGTGAAATCCGATGTTTCGAATCTTCCGCTTGCCGTGGTGACGGTGACGTACTCGCCCGGGCGCCATCTTGGCGAGCTCATCGAAAGCCTCGCCCAGGCAACCTCGCGGCGCACTGTATTACTGTGCGCCGATAACGGCTCCACCGACGGTGTGCCGGAGGCGGCTGCCCGGGAGCACGAAAACGTGGAGTTTCTGCCCACCGGCGGCAACATCGGCTACGGCGCGGCAATCAACGCGGCGGCACGCGCGCTGAAACCGCGCCGCGCCGCGGGGGAGATTGACCCGCACTGCTTCCTCATCGTGAATCCGGATGTGACGTTTGATCAAGCGAGCGTCGATACGCTCCTGCAATGCCTGGATGCCGCGCCGAAAGCGGGTGCCGTCGGTCCGCGGATCGAGGAAGCGGACGGTTCCGTGTACCCCAGCGCCCGGGAGGTGCCTGGCCTTGTCAGCGGAATCGGGCACGCGCTGCTGGGCAACGTGTGGCCGAACAACCCGTTCTCGGTGGCGTACCGCGCGGCTAACGACATGAGCACGCAGCGAAACGCCGGCTGGCTATCGGGCGCGTGCCTGATGGTGCGGTGGGAAGCGTTCGAGGCCGTCGGCGGATTCGATGAACGCTACTTCATGTATCTCGAGGACATTGATTTCGGCGATCGGCTTTCGCGGGCGGGGTGGGACAACCTCTACTGCCCGTCGTCGGTCATTCATCACGACCAAGGGCACGTTGCCGGCAAGCACAAGCGCGTGACCGTGCCCGCGCACCACGCTTCCGCCTACCGTTTCCAGCGCGACCGGCACCCGCACTGGTGGCAGGCACCGCTGCGGGCCGTACTGTGGGGCGGGTTGCAGGTGCGCTCGGCGGTTGCGCTGCGGCAGGCCGCCCGCGCACGGAAAAGAACGTAAAGGAATACAGTATGGAACTTCACTCCGCGCCGGGTACTGAGCGGGCGGCGCACACGGACGCCGTGATTTTGGTCGGCGGCCAGGGCACGCGCCTGCGGCCGCTCACGGTGGCGACGCCGAAGCCGATGCTGCCCACTGCGGGCTACCCGTTTTTGAGCCACCTGCTGGCGCGCATCGCGGCGGCGGGGATGCGGCACGTGGTGTTGGGCACGTCGTATAAGGCGGAGGTGTTCGAGGCGTACTTCGGCGACGGCGCGGAGTTCGGCCTCGAGATTGAGTACGTGGTGGAGGAAGAGGCGCTGGGCACCGGCGGCGCGATCCGCAACGTGTACGACAAGCTGCGCTTCGACACCGCGATGGTGTTCAACGGCGATGTCCTCTCCGGCGCGGACCTCGGCGCGATCTTGGACACCCACCACGCCGGCGAGGCGGATGTGACGCTGCACCTGGTGCGCGTGCCGGACCCGCGCGCGTTCGGCTCGGTGCCCACGGACGAGGACGGCCGGGTGCTGGCGTTTTTGGAGAAGACGGAGGATCCACCGACGGACCAGATCAATGCCGGCTGCTACGTGTTCAACCGCGAGATCATCGAGCGCATCCCTGCCGGGCGTGTGGTGTCTGTTGAGCGGGAGGTTTTCCCGGGCTTGCTTTCCGACGGTGCACGGGTGCTCGGCCACGTCGATTCCTCCTACTGGCGGGATATGGGCCGCCCGAGTGATTTTGTACAGGGCTCGTCGGACTTGGTGCGCGGGATTGCGTACTCGCCGCTCTTGGAGGGGCGCACGGGAGAGTCGCTGGTGGATCCGTCCGCGGGAGTTGCGGGCGGGGTGATTCTCATGGGCGGCACGGCGGTGGGCCGCGGGTCGGTGATTGGCGCGGGCTCGCGTATCGACGATTCCGTGATCTTCGACGGTGTCACCGTCGAACCGGGCGCGATTGTTCGTAACTCCATCATCGCCTCGGGCGCGCGGATCGGCGCGAATGTGCGCATCCAGGATTGCGTGATCGGCGAAGGTGCGCGCATCGGCGCCCGCTGCGAGCTGCAGGGCGGCATGCGCGTGTGGCCGGGTGTGGAGATCCCGGATACCGGCATCCGCTTCTCCCCGGACGCGTAGCGACACGCCGAATCGGCCAACTTGTTACTCGCGCGACACCCCCATACAACATCTAGTACCCCCTCACTTCACCCCCGGCAGGGGCCCCCTGAAACGTCCGCAAACTTCTGTGACTGGTGAGGCGTTTTACGGGCCAAAACCATAAGTTTGCCACCTGATCGAGGGCAGGAGGTTGCGGCTATTTAGTGGTTCGGTGTCTAATCGCATTGGTGTAAGTTACACACAGCGAAGAACCACTATCACTGAGGAAGGAGGCGTGGGGGCTATGGCAGATGACGCCATTCTCCGAGGCGCTGCCGCGGGAGGCATGACCCTCGACGAACTGTTCGGCACCGTCGAGCAGGAGTGGCAGGACCAAGCGCTCTGCGCACAGACCGACCCGGAGGCCTTCTTCCCTGAGAAGGGTGGTTCAACCCGCGAGGCCAAGCGGATCTGCAAGGCCTGCGCAGTCCGGGATGAATGCCTGGAATACGCCCTCGAGCATGACGAGCGTTTCGGTATCTGGGGCGGTCTCTCCGACCGTGAGCGCCGCCGTCTGAAGAAGCAGCTCGGCTAAACCTCCTGCACAAGCCGGGGCGGAAACCCATTCCGCCGGGACGAGCACCGTCGGCCAGTAGAAATCGCTACCAGGGGAAATCCGGGTCCACGTCCCGCGGGTCGAGGTTTAGGTAGTACGCCACCAACGCCGTCAAGATCCAGGTGATCAGCTCGGAGCGCTCCTCCAAAGTCTTGGCCCTCTGTTCCACCGGCCGCCGGAACACTACAAACCGCGCCCGCGTCGGGTTGCCATAACGGTCCACGCCCGCCTCCAAAACGCGCCCGAGCGGAACGGGCCCGTCGGCGACGATCTCGTCGGGGAGCACGTCGGCGTCGGCACGCAAGCGCATACGTGGAATCGTGTCCACCGCAAGGTCAACGCCAGAGAGTTGTTCGAAGTAGGCGTTGTGCAGCGGCGCGTAGTTCTCCAGCACGAGCTGGTCAAACGCCATGGAGCGGGTGCGGTAGCGCGGCACGCCGACGGGCAGCATCGGCCCGCGCGCGCCGCGGCCGTGCCGGTCCCGCCCGGGACGCAGATGCAACGGCCCCGCCGCGCTCAGCGGATCAGCCGAGCGCGCCGGATTAGCATCGCCACCCGCCCGCTCCGGCCTACTCGCATCCTGCCTCTCCATGGCCCCACAGTGTAAGGCCGCGCGCGCCGCTTTCGGCCCACCCACGCCGCGCCTCGCCCTACCCAAAACTCAAGTAGGGGTTTACACTTACTCGCCGTGAATACTTTCCGTCGTTGTTGCCGGCCGGGCTGCGGAAGACCCGCCGTGGCTACGCTCGTGTACGCCTACGCGGAGTCGACGGCGGTGGTTGGCCCGCTCGCGCCGGTGGCGGACCCGCACGCCTGGGACTTGTGCGAGCGCCACTCCGCCCACATCACCGCCCCGGTGGGGTGGGAAATGGTGCGCGTGGAGCAGGTCGACATCACGGACGATGAGCTGGAGGAGCTGGACGAGGACGAACTCACCGCCCTTGCGGAAGCGGTGCGCGAAGCCGGCCGCGTCACCACCGGCTTGGTGGACACGTCGGCCGACCCGATCGATTACGGCGCGTCCCACGATTTCAACGATCCAGCAACGTCCAACCACCCGGTTCACCGCACGAAGCGCGTGGAGCAGCAGGCCGCCGCGGAGCGCGCCCAGCGCCGCTCGCACCTGCGCGTGGTGCCGGAGCCTGAGGCGAACCACAGCACGTCGCAGCCTTAAGATAGCCCGCATGGCTATCACGCACACCAGCGAATCCCTGGACAAACTCATCAAGGCGTACGACATCCGCGGGGTTGTCGGGGAGAGCATCGATGAAGGTGTCGCCGAGCGCATCGGTGCCGCGTTCGCGCACATCCTGTACGGCGAGGGGGAGCGCCGCATCGCGGTGGGCTACGACATGCGCCCGTCCTCCCCGCAGCTCGCCGCCGCGTTCGCCGCCGGTGCCGCGTCGCAGGGGCTCGACGTCATCGACCTCGGCCTCACCTCCACCGACGAGCTCTACTTTGCCGCCGGCACCCTCAACTGCGCGGGCGCGATGTTCACTGCCTCCCACAACCCGGCGCAGTACAACGGCATCAAGCTCTGCCGCGCGGGCGCCACCCCGGTCTCCACCGACACCGGGCTCGCCCAGATTAAGCGCATGCTTATCGACGGCACTCCGGACAGCGCGGCGGAAAAAGGGAACGTCGAAAAGCAAAATGTGCTCGGGCAGTACGCGGAGTTTTTGCGCACCCAGGTGCCGGTGCCCGCGACTCGGAGCCTGACTGTCGCGGTGGATGCCGCGAACGGCATGGCCGGGCTGACGGTGCCGGCGGTGCTGGGAGATATGGACGTGCGCGATCTGTACTTCGAGCTGGACGGCACATTCCCCAACCACGAAGCCAACCCGCTGGACCCGAAGAACCTGGTGGACCTGCAGAAGTTCACCGTCGAGCAGGGTGCGGACATCGGGCTCGCGTTCGACGGGGACGCGGACCGGTGCTTCGTGGTGGATGAGCAGGGCAAGCCGGTGTCGCCGTCCGCGATTACGGCGCTGATTGCGTCGCGCACGCTGGCAGAGCACCCTGGGGCGACGATTATTCACAACCTGATTACGTCGCGCGCCGTGCCGGAGATCGTGGAGGAATGCGGCGGCACCGCGGTGCGCACGCGCGTCGGGCACTCCTACATCAAGGCGGAGATGGCCGAGCGTGGGGCGCTGTTCGGCGGCGAGCATTCCGCGCACTACTACTTCAGCGAGTTTTTCAACGCGGATTCCGGCCTGGTGGCGGCGCTGCACGTGCTTGCGGCCCTGGCGGAGCAGGACCAGCCGCTGAGCGCGCTGATGGCGCAGTTTGAGCGCTACGAGGCGTCCGGCGAGATTAACTCCGAGGTCGCGGACCAGGCAGCGGCGACGCAGCGGGTGCTGGACGCGTTCGCGGACCGGACCGCGGGCGTCGATCGCCTGGACGGCGTGACGGTGCAGCTCAAGGATTCCAAGGCGTGGTTCAACGTCCGCGCGTCCAACACGGAGCCGCTGCTGCGCCTGAATGTAGAGGCCCCGACCCGGGCAGAGGTGGACGCGCTGGTGGAGGAAATTCTGGGTGCGATCCGCGCGTAGCGTCCGCGCCTAGGATCGGGAGGCATGGACGAGACGTACTACACCGGCGCCGGGCACTACGACCGGGAAACGGTCCGCTTCTTCGATGTCGCCCACGAGGGCGCGCAGCTGCGTGCCGTGGCGCAGGCGGTTGGCCGCTTGGAGCGGTTGCGCGGGTTGAATCCGCGCTCCGTGGTAGTGGTTGGCACGGATCAGATCGCCCGCGCCGCTGCCCGGGCGGTCGCCTGCCTGCGCACGCCGCTTGACCTGCCGCTTGTGGTGACGGAGGCGCTGCCGACCTACGTCGGGCCGCTGGACGTGGTGCTCATGGTCGGCGACGCTGCCGCCCGCGAGGCGGACGCGCGTGGTCTTGCCACCGCAGCCTCCCGCGGCGCCGAGACAATCCTTGCTGGTCCTGCACGCGGCCCGCTTATCGACGATGCCCCGAAACCAACCACCATCCTGCCTGCCCTCCCCACGGCCGCTGGCGCGTCGCCGGCGCGCACGATGGCCGCAGTGGCCGCTGTGCTCGACGCGCTCACCGGTGACGGCGACGTGATTGCCGGCCAGCTGGAGGTCCTCGCCGAAGAGGTCGACGCGGAGCTCACCGCCCTTTCCCCGGAGCGGGATGAGTCGGTCAACCCGGCCCACCAGCTGCGAGCATTCGCGGCGGATGCGCGGGTGATCCACACCGGCCTGTCCCGCTGCGGCCGCGCGATCGCCCCGCTCATCGCTGAGCTGTGGTCCGCTCGCGGGCTGGCGTCCGGCTTCGTCGACGCGGAAGAGCTCGCGCTTGCGCAGGAGTTCGCCCGACCTGCCGGGGCGCCGGACGCGGCCGACATCTTCTACGACCCGCTGATCGACGGGCCGCTGGAACTGGTACCGTTAAAGACCGTTCTGTGGGCACAGCAGCCGGGGGATGACTCCGTGGCGGCCGTGCCCAACTCGCGCGCTGAGTATGTCGAGGCGGCGGGGCTGGGCGACACTGCCCAGGCGTTGCGCTTGATCGCGCGCGCTTACGCCGCCACTGCCCTCGACGATCTGCAGGCATGATGCCCATGATGTGTCAGCACGCGGGGCCGCCCGTTACCGCCTAAGAGGAGTCGCTTCGATGGAGTACCTCGAGGGGGCGCTGCGCACGTACCCGTGGGGGTCGCGCACGCTCCTCGCATCCTTACGCGGTACGCCAGCTCCCGCACCGACGCCTGAGGCGGAGCTTTGGTTCGGCGCGCACCCTGCCGCACCCTCGCGTGTCGACGGCGCTTTGCTCGACGCCGTCATTTCCAACGACCCCGAGGCTGCCTTGGGCGCGCGGGTCGCCGCCGACTTTGACGGGCAGCTCCCATTCCTGGTCAAGCTGCTGGCTGCTGGGGAGCCGCTCTCCATCCAGGCGCACCCGTCCGCCGCGCAGGCGCGGGAAGGCTTCGAGCGCGAGAACGCGCTGGGGATTGCCCTGAATGATTCCCGCCGCAATTACAAGGATCCGAACCCGAAGCCGGAGCTCATCGTTGCGTTGACGAAATTCCACGCGCTGGCCGGCTTCCGGCCGGTGGCGCAAACGCAGCAGCTGTTCGCCGTGCTGGGTGGCCTCGGCCGCTACGCCGGCGTACTAGACCCCGCCCAGCCGAGCGAGAGCCTGCGGACCATTTTCACCACGCTGATCTCGCTGCCGTCGGCACTGCGATTGGCCCTGCTGGAGGATGTGGCCACGGCCGCGGCAGAGCTGGCTGAGACCGCCCCAGAGCCGTGGATGGCCGAGGTAGCACGCACGTTTCTGCGGCTGGCCGACCGCTACCCGGGCGATGTCGGCGCGCTTGCGGCGCTGCTACTCAACCACGTCACCCTGCAGCCGGGTGACGCGCTGTACCTCGCCGCAGGTCAGCTCCACGCCTACCTCTCGGGGCTCGGCGTGGAGGTGATGGCCAACTCGGACAACGTGCTCCGCGGCGGCCTGACATCCAAGCATGTGGACGTGCCGGAGCTGGTCCGCGTGTTGGACTTCAGCGAACTGTCGGACCCGCACGCGCCTGCGGAGGTCGCGGACGGCACCACGTTGTTCAACTTGCCAATCGACGCCTTCACCGTCTCCCGCCACCGCCTTGGCGCAGGTAGCGAGCTCCGTGCAGATACAGACGGCCCCGCCGTCGTGCTGTGCACCGCTGGCCGCGCCCAAACCGGCGGCTCCGGCGGCTCCAGCGGCTCCGGCGAGTTCGCGCTCACGCCGGGCCAAGCGGCGTGGATCCCCGCCTCCGACCCAGCCGTGACCTTCACCGCGGCCGACGGGGAGGGCGCTGAGCAGTTTGCAGAGCTGTTTTACGTGCGGGCGTGAGAACGCTCCGTCGTCAAGCTAGGGCTCAACCGGGGTGGTGGGGGTGAGCTCGGCCCCGGACTCGACCGCGACGGACTCGGCAGTTTCGGGGGTGGCCACGGTGGTCGCCGTCGCGGTGGCCACCTCCTGCGATGCTGGCGTGCGCACGCTGGTCTCCGGCTCCTCCGCCGGGGTCGGGGACGGAGCCTCGGAGGTGGCCGTAGTCACGGCCTCGGTGCTGTTCGGCGGGGTCGTCTGCGGCTCCAGCACGGTGCTCTCCGGCTCGGGCACGCGACTCGGCGCGACCGGCGTATTCGTTGCCCCAGGAACACCAGGAGTCTCAGGAGCCCCGGTCGGGCTGGGCTGCTCCTGCGAGGGCGGACGCACATTCGTCGGCCGGTAGACCGCGGTGGGCGCAACGGAGCGCGGCGCGGATGTCACAGCCAGCGGAGGCGCGTACGGGTCCGCCTCCATCCGGTAGCTGGAGTTGGCCTGAGGCGCCAGCGCAACATCGCTGCCCCCGGCCCCGTACTGGTTCGCGTGCTGCGCCTGCCCGGCATCGGCTGGCCTCGGCGGGCGGCTGGACCTCGGCTGGGGGGATTCGCTCTTGCGTGACGACGGTCCACTTTCACCCGACGCCGAACTCGTCTGCGCGACAACCGGCGCGGGCGAATTGGAGGTATACCCCGCCGTTACCGTGCGGTCCGGCGTGGATGCGTTCCACACCAGCACGCCCACCACAACGGCGAGGGCCAGGCCGGCAAGCATGAAAGCGCCGACGGTGCGTTGGTTCTGCTCCATCTCGCCTCCACAAGTCACAAATAGGTAACGGCCCCTCCGTTGACTGTTTATAACACGCCGGAGGCGGTTTTCAGTACCCTGTGCGAGGAAACACAGCCACCCCGTCGGTGAATTTCAGGTAAATACTCCGCACCGGGGCAATGGCTGACGTATATAGGGCTAAAGCCCAACGAGATGCCCCTGAAAGGATGGACACGATGAGCACGTGGGAGACCGAGATCTTCTCCGCCGAGGAAAACGCCGATTTTCTGGATGATCTGGCGGAATTGGAGCCGGAGGAAATCCTTGAAGCGGTCCGTGATGCGGTGCTGCTGGCGTCCGATGGTGCGTCGCCGAGCGAGGAGGAGCGCCTGAACGGCCTCGCCGCCGCCACGATCGCGGCCATCTGGTCCGGCGCCCCGTTCTCCGCGGGCGAGATCGCGGAGACCTACCCGTTCATCCGCTCCAACCCGGGCGACATCAGCGAAAAACTGGCGGAGGCTGCGGTATCTGTGCTGGAGAACGCGGACGCGAACGGCGATACGGACGTGGACCAGTTCATCGAGGCGCTTTCCTAACCCGGCTAGAGTGGGGGAGTCCGAGCGCCCGCGCCACCGGCGCCTGCGCCACACAGTGATTCGACCCCCTACGAGGAGCGCGCACCAAATGCCTAACTACAAGATCGCGGACATCTCGCTGCACGAGTCCGGCCGCAAGCAGATTGAACTTGCAGAGTACGAGATGCCGGGGCTCATGGCGCTGCGCGAGGAGTACCGCGAGGAGCAGCCGCTGGCCGGCGCGCGGATCGCGGGCTCCATCCACATGACCACGCAGACCGCCGTGCTCATTGAGACGTTGACGGCGCTGGGTGCGGAGGTCCGGTGGGCTTCGTGCAACATTTTCTCGACGGAGGATGCGGCGGCGGCTGCTGTTGTCGTCGGCAAGCAAGGAAGCCCCGAAGATCCCCAGGGTGTGCCGGTGTTCGCCTGGAAGGGTGAGACCCTGGATGAGTACTGGTGGTGCCTGAACCAGGTGTTCGACTGGGGTGAGGGCGTGTACCCGAACATGATCCTGGACGACGGCGGCGACGCCACCATGGCCGTGATCAAGGGCTCCGAGTTCGAGCGCGCGGGTGCCGTGCCGCAGCCGCAGGAGGGCGACTCGGACGAGCAGATCGCGTTCTACACCATGCTGCGCGAGGTGCTGGAGCAGGACAAGGACCGCTGGACGACAACCGCGGAGCACGTCAAGGGCGTGACGGAGGAGACCACCACCGGCGTGCACCGCCTCTACCACTTTGCCAAGGAGGGCCTGCTGCCGTTCCCGGCGATGAACGTGAATGACGCAGTGACCAAGTCCAAGTTTGACAACCGCTACGGCACCCGCCACTCCGTGATCGACGGCATCAACCGCGCGACCGACGTGCTAATCGGCGGCAAGCGCGCGCTGGTGTGCGGCTACGGCGACGTGGGCAAGGGCGTTGCGGAAGCGCTGGACGGCCAGGGCGCGATCGTGTCCGTGACCGAGGTGGACCCGATCAACGCGCTGCAGGCGCTCATGGACGGCTACCAGGTGGTCACGGTGGAGGACGCGATCGCGGACGCGGACATCGTGATTACGGCCACCGGCAACCTGGGCATTATCACCTTCGAGCACATGCTGCAGATGAAGGACCACGCGATCCTGGGCAACATCGGCCACTTCGACAACGAGATTGACATGCACTCGCTGATTCACCGCGACGATGTCACCCGCACCAACATCAAGCCGCAGGTGGACCTGTTCGACCTGCCGAGCGGCAACGCCATCATTGTGCTGTCTGAGGGGCGCCTGCTGAACCTGGGTAACGCGACCGGCCACCCGTCCTTCGTCATGTCCAACTCGTTTGCGGACCAGACCATCGCGCAGATTGAGCTCTTCACCAACGGCGACAACTACGATAACGAGGTGTACCGCCTGCCCAAGATCCTGGACGAGAAGGTGGCCCGCATCCACGTCGAGGCGCTCGGCGGCACGCTCACGGAGCTGAGCAAGGAGCAGGCCGAGTACATCGGCGTCGACGTCGCCGGCCCGTACAAGCCCGAGCACTACCGCTACTAGGCAACCGCTACTAGGCAGGGCATTTCCATGATCATTGCGGTCGAGGGCATCGACGGCGCTGGTAAGCGCACGCTTGTCGACGGTATTTTGCAGGACCTCAACGCGGAAAGCGTTGCCACCTTGGCGTTTCCGCGCTACGAGGAGTCCGCGGCGGCGCAGCTCGCCCAGGCCGCGCTGCACGGCGCGATGGGCGATATGACGGACTCGCCGTACGCCATGGCGGCGATGTTCGCGCTGGACCGCCATGGTGCGCGCGACACGCTTCTGCGCGCGGCGGACAACCCGGACGAGGTGCTGATCCTGGACCGCTACGCCGCCTCCAACGCCGCGTACACGTGGGCGCGCTCCGGCGACGAAACCGCGGTGCGTTGGGTAGAAGAGCTCGAGTTTTCCAAGCTTGGGCTGCCGCGGCCGGATTTGCAAGTGTTCGTCGATACGCCGCCCGAGGTGGCGTCGGCACGCGCGGTGCAGCGCGCCGAGGATGACCCGCAGCGGGCCCGCGACCGCTACGAGCGCGATGCCGGGCTCCAGCTGGCGACGTATGAGGCGTACCTGCGCCTGGCCGAGCGCTCCTGGGCGGGTCCCTGGGTGGTTTCGACTGATCCGGCCGTTATCATGCGGAGTATCAACGATTCTTGCTAAGGAGCCAACGCATGCCGCCGAAGATTTTGGTTGTAGACGACGATCCAGCAATCAACGAGATGCTGACCATCGTGCTCGAGGCTGAAGGCTTTGCGACGGAATCGGTCACCGACGGCGCCGCGGCCGTGCCCACGTTCCGTTCCACCAACCCGGACCTGATCCTGCTGGACCTGATGCTGCCGGGCATGAACGGCATTGACATCTGCCGCGAAATCCGCAAGGAATCCGGCGTGCCGATCGTGATGCTCACCGCGAAAACGGACACGGTGGATGTGGTTCTGGGCCTGGAATCCGGGGCGGACGACTACATCACCAAGCCCTTCAAGCCGAAGGAGCTGGTGGCCCGAATCCGCGCCCGCCTGCGCCGCACGGACGAGGAACCGTCCGAGATCCTGCACATCGGTGACTTGACCATCGATGTGCCGCAGCACATGGTCACCCGCGACGGCCAAGAGATCGGCCTCACCCCGCTGGAGTTCGACCTGCTGCTGGAGATGGCGCGCCGCCCCAACCAGGTGCACACCCGCGAGGAGCTGCTGGAGAACGTGTGGGGTTACCGCAACGCGTCCGACACCCGTCTGGTCAACGTCCACGTGCAGCGCCTGCGCTCCAAGATTGAACATGACCCGGAGAACCCGGAGATCATCCTCACCGTGCGCGGCGTGGGCTACAAGACCGGCCGGACGGAGGCATAGCCCTGGCGGTGAACCGGCTGAAGCGTGCGGGGGAGCGCGCCTCCGAATCTTGGCGCACCTCCCTCCAGGTGCGCTTCGTGGGCACCGTCTTGCTCGTATCGACGGTGGTGATGCTGGTCCTCGGGTTCACCCTGGCCACCGTTGTGTCCCAGCGCATCGCCCAATCCAAGATCGACGCGGCGAGTGTGGAAATTGACCGCGCCCGCGTGGTGGTGGAGGAGCAGATTGACACCACCAGCTCCACGTCTTCGCTCCAGGCGCGCCTGAACAGCGCCCGCGCGAGCTTGACCCAGCGCACCCAGCAAGGTTCCGACGTGGCCAACGTGTACGAGCCAGTGCTGCTGGTGCAAAGTTCGCTGGGTGTGGTCACGTCCTCGCCGGAGTCCTACCGGGTGCCGGACAGGTTGGTGGAGTACGTCTCTCAAGGCAACGTGGCGTACCAATTCGCGGTGGTGGAGCGGCCGGACGGGTCGCCGTACAACGCGCTGATCATCGGCACACCGACCGATTCGGACGTGCCCAACCTGCAGCTCTACCTGGTCACCAACATGGACGATGAGGCCTCCACGCTCGCGCTTATGCGCGGCATCCTGGCGTCTGCCGTCTTGATCGTGATCGTGCTACTGGTGGGCATTGCGTGGCTGGCGTCCCAGCAGATCGTCGCCCCGGTGCGCTCCGCCTCCCGCACCGCGGAACGTTTCGCCGCCGGCCACCTGCGTGAACGCATGCCGGTCGAGGGCGAAGACGAAATAGCGGTGCTTGCCCTTTCCTTCAACAACATGGCGGACAAGCTCTCGCGCCAGATCAACCAGCTCGAGGAGTACGGCGACTTGCAGCGCCAGTTCACCTCCGACGTGTCGCATGAGCTGCGCACGCCGCTGACCACGGTGCGCATGGCCGCGGACTTGATCGCCGCGGACCAGGACTCGCTCGACCCCTCCGCCCGCCGCGCCTCCGAGCTGATGACGCGCGAGCTGGACCGCTTCGAGGCCCTGCTCAACGATCTGCTGGAGATTTCCCGCCATGACGCGGGCGTGGCGGACCTGGCCAGCACCCGCATGGACGCCCGCGGCCCGATCGAGTCCGCCTGGGCACAAACGCACCACCTTGCGGAGGAGCTCAACGTCGAAGTGCAGTTCGACATCCCGGACACCCAAGTCGAGATTGAGGGAGACCCGCGCCGCATCGAGCGCATTGTGCGCAACCTCATCGCCAACGCCATCGACCACTCGGAGGGCAACCCGGTGCACGTGGCCCTCTTCGAAAACGAGGAAGCCGTGGCCGTCACCGTCACCGACTGCGGCGTGGGCCTGAAACCCGGCCAGGAAGAGTTGGTGTTCAACCGCTTCTGGCGCGCGGACAAGTCCCGCAAGCGCCACTCCGGCGGCACGGGCTTGGGCCTGGCCATCGCCCGCGAGGACGCCCAGCTGCACCGCGGCACCTTGGACGCTGCTGGCGTGCCGGGCGTCGGCTCACAGTTCCGCCTGGTCCTCCCGCGCCACCCGGAGGAGGGGTACACGCACGCCCCGGTGGAGCTGCAGGCGCCGGGCGAACCGGACGATGTCGCGGAGGCCCGCGCGTTGGCGGAAGGGGCTGATGAGGCTGTGGCTGAGGTGGATTGCACGGAACAATCGTCGGCAAGCGAGGTGCCCCGTGAACCTTAAGCGACTCCCCGGCGCGCTGGTCGCCCTGGCCACCACCGGCGCGCTCGCGGCAGGCTGCGCCAGCTTGCCGTCCACCTCGGACCCGCACGTGCTGCGCCCCTACACGCCCCAGGCATCGGCCGCGCCGGTGGTCACGCCGGAGGACGGCAAGGAACCCGATCTGCTGCTGCGCGACTTCTACGCGGCGTCCGCCATCCCGTCGTCGGATTATGAGGCGGCGCGCGCGTTCATGACGCAGCAGGCCAGCGCCGCTTGGGACCCGACGGATGAGACGCTGGTGGTGGACCGCATCGGCGTGAACACGCTGCCGGGCGGCACGCTCAACCGCCGCAGTTTTTCGGTGCACGGCAATGTGGTGGGCGTGCTGGGGCAGGGCGGCTCGTTCCGCCCGGAGCGCGGCACGTACGAGGCGACCATTGAGATGGAGCAAGTCGCCGGGCAGTGGCGGATTTCTTCGCTGCCAGCCGGCGTGGTGCTGGAGCGCACGGAGCTGCGCAACCAGTATCAGCCGTTCAACCTGTACTTCTTCGACGCGCGCGGCCAGGAGCTGGTGACGGACCGCCGCTGGCTGTTCACCCGCCGGGAGACGCTGCCCAGCGCCCTGATTTCGCTGATCTTGGAGGGCCCGGCGAAACGCCTGTTGCCCGCGGTGCCGGACTCCCTGCCCGCCGAGGTGTCTTACACGGGCTACGAGGACGGCGCGTACCTATTCTCCGGCTTCGGCGCGGTGCGCGAGGACGAGCGCACGCAGTTCGCCGCGCAGGTGGTGTGGACCCTGGCATCCGCCGGCATCTCCGGCCCGTACACCCTCCTGGCGGACGGCGCGCCGCTGGTACCCAACGCCGAAACCCTCACCACGGACGATTTCGTCGAGCTTAGCCCGCTGGTGCAGGCCGCGGGCACCGCACGGCTGTACTCACTGACCGACGGGCGCATTTCGCTTATCGACGGCGGCGTTGCAACCCCCCTCGACGGAGAACTGGGCAACTCCGGCAGCGTGCAAACCGCGGAGATCACGGCGTCCGGGAACTGGGTGGCTGTGCTCGGCGGGACCGGCGAGGCCCCGGCGGTGATACGCGCCGGGGTGCTGGGCGACGAAGGCCGCGACTTCATTACGGCCACCACGTTCACCCGGCCGTCGTTCGAAGCCCGCGCGGCCGCGGTGTGGACGGTTGCGGACGGCACCCGCATCCTGCGCAGCGTGCGCTCCGCCGCGACCGGCGAAGTGACGACGGAGGAAATCTTCGCCGAGATGCCCGACGGGGTGACCGGCAACATCTCAGTGCTGCGGCTGTCCCGCTCCGGCGCCCGCGTGGTGATGGTGGTGGACGGGCACCTGTATACCGGCATTGTGGAGCGCCGCGCTACGGGCGAGCGCGCAATTGTGAACGTGCTGGAGTACGCCTCCGAGCTGGGCGGTTCTGTGGTTGCGGCGGATTGGCAGCCGGACGGGTCCTTGATAGTGGGCACGTCCAGCTCGGTTTCGCCCGTGCTTCGCGTAGAGCAGGACGGCTCCAGCGCGACAGCGCTTTCCGTGGGCAACATTTCTGCGCCTGTGGTGGCGGTGGCGGCTTCCCCGGGCATGCTCTACGTCACTGACGCGAACGCGGTGCTGCAGCTTCCCAGCACGGGTTCGGACAACCCGCTGTGGCGCGAAGTCCCCGGATTGGAGGGCGTGCGCGCGCTGCCGATCGTGGCAAAATAGTCGGCTGTGACGGGGTTGGGGGAACTGTTGCTGCCACGGCGGTGTGCGGGCTGCGGCGTTGCGGGGGAGCTATTGTGCACGCGGTGTCGCCTGCTGTTGGCTACGGCGCCGGCGCGCGTGTTTCCGCCGACCTCGCCGCACGTGCCCGTGTTCGCGCTCGGGCCCTACGCAGACCCGCACCGCTCGGTGGTGCTGGCGATGAAGGAGCGTTCCAACCTTGCGGTGCGGCGCCACGTGGGCGCGGTGGTGGATGCCGCGCTGTTGCATTTGGAGGTGCGCGGCGAAATCCCGGAGGGCACGGTGCTGGTGCCGGCACCGACGCGGGAAGCGTCGGCACGCGAGCGCGGCGGGGACCCGGTGGAAGCGTGCTGCAAGGCGACGGGGCGGCCGGTGGCTTCCGTGCTCTCGCTGGGTAAGCGTACCGCGGACCAGAGTGAGCTGGACGCGGCGGCGCGGCGGGCCAACCTCGCGGGCGCGGTCCGGATCGCCGCGGTACCGCGGGGCAGGTGCATCGTGGTGGACGATGTGGTGACTACGGGTGCGACGCTGCAGGCGAGCGTCGAAACGCTGCTGGCGCACGGTGCGGAAGTAGCCGCCTGCCTGGCGATATGTGCGGCGTAAGAGGGGGAGTTAGAGGCGTCGGCGAAACTGGCAGCAGGTTCCCAGGTACCCCGCCCGGATTGGATATAACCAGTTGTATACTTGGGGTGAACCCGTTCCTACTACCCAAGGAGGAAGCAGATGACCTCTGCAGAGCACGACAACGGCGCCGAGGTAGGCCTGAGCCCGTCCGCCCAGGTCACCATCACTGGCCGAAACGTCGAGGTACCGGAACACTTCCAGGAACGCGTGAACGCCAAGTTGGCGAAGATTGAGAAGCTCGATCCTTCGCTGACGTCGTTCCACGTTGAACTCAAGCACGAGCCGAACCCGCGCCGCGAGGCGCAGGCGCAGCGCATCCAGATCACCGCGACCGGCAAGGGCCACCTCGCCCGCGCGGAGGCGAAGGAGGACAGCTTCTACGCTGCGCTGGAATCTGCCGTCGGCAAGCTGGAGCGCTCCCTGCGCAAGGTGAAGGTGCGCCGCGAGATCTCCCGCTCCGGCCACCGTGCCCCGAAGTCCGCCGGTGTGATGGCCGCGGAGCTGGCGAACCAGGCCGCGCAGGACGCGCAGGCGCAGGAGCCGGCACCGGGCAAGTACGACGTTGATCCGTACGCGGACCAGTTCGAAGATTTCGAGCCGGGCCAGATTGTGCGCCGGAAGGTCCACCCCAACACCCCGATGAGCGTGGATGACGCGCTGAGCGAGATGGAGCTGGTGGGGCACGACTTCTACCTCTTCATTGACCAGGAGACGCAGCGCCCGAGTGTGGTGTACCGTCGCCACGCGTTCGACTACGGGCTGATCGCGCTCGCTCCGGAAGGTGAGGCAGACGCGGAGGACGCGGAGTAAATCTGCCGTCGCTCAAAACGCCCGCCGTGCGGAACTCGTTTCCCGCGGCGGGTTTTGCGTTGCACTGATGGACAGGGAGTTCCCAGCTGGCTAGCTGCGAGTCTTACAGTGCGTGTGGGTACAATGGCCCGTTGATTGCTTACCCGATGGAGAAGGACGTATCGCACGTGTTCGGAGGACTGTCCAAGCTGCTGCGCGCTGGTGAAGGGCGCACCGTCAAGCGCCTCGGCAAGATCGCTGACCAGGTCATCGCGCTGGATGAGGAATACTCGAAGCTGACCGATGCCGAGCTGAAGGCCAAGACCGACCAGTTCAGGGCGCAGCTCGCGGACGGTGCCTCGCTGGACGACATTTTGCTTGACGCGTTCGCCACCGCACGTGAGGCTTCGTGGCGCGTGCTGGGGCAGAAGCACTACAAAGTCCAGATCATGGGTGGTGCGGCGCTGCACTTCGGTTCCGTCGCGGAGATGAAGACCGGTGAGGGCAAGACCCTGACCTCGGTGCTGCCCGCGTACCTCAACGCCCTCGAGGGCAAGGGCGTCCACATTGTCACGGTGAACGATTACTTGGCAAAGCGTGACGCGGAGATGATGGGCCGCGTGCACCACTTCCTGGGCCTCGAGGTGGGCGTGATCCTCTCCGAGCTGCGCCCGCCGGAGCGCAAGAAGGCGTACGCCGCGGACATCACCTACGGCACGAACAATGAGCTGGGCTTCGACTACCTGCGCGACAACATGACCCGCTCGCCGGAGGAGATGGTGCAGCGCGGCCACAACTTCGCGATTGTGGATGAGGTGGACTCCATCCTGATCGATGAGGCCCGCACCCCGCTGATCATCTCCGGTCCGGCGGATGGTTCCAGCCAGTTCTACACCGTGTTCTCCCAGCTGGCGCCGCGTATGCGCGAGGGCATCCACTACGAGGTGGACCGCCGCAAGCGCACCGTCGGCGTGTCCGAGGAGGGCGTTGAGTACGTCGAAGACCAGCTGGGCATTGACAACCTGTACGCGCCGGAGCACTCCCAGCTGGTGAGCTACCTCAACAACGCGCTGAAGGCGAAGGAGCTGTTCGAGCGCGACAAGGATTACATCATCCGCCAGGGCGAGGTCCTGATTGTGGATAGCTTCACCGGTCGCGTCCTGCCTGGCCGCCGCTACAACGAAGGCATGCACCAGGCGATCGAGGCGAAGGAAAACGTCGAGATCAAGAATGAAAACCAGACGCTGGCGACGGTGACGCTGCAGAACTACTTCCGCCTGTACAACAAGCTCGCGGGCATGACTGGTACCGCTGAGACTGAGGCGAGCGAGCTGCACCAGATTTACAAGCTGGACGTGGTGGCCATCCCGCCGAACAAGCCAAACCAGCGCCGGGACCGGGACGACCTGATTTACAAGACGCAGGAGGCCAAGTTCTCCGCCGTGGCCGACGATATTGCGGAGCACGTGGAGAAGGGCCAGCCGGTGCTGGTGGGTACCACGTCCGTGGAGCGTTCGGAGTATCTCTCCCAGCTGCTGACCCGCAAGGGGATCAAGCACAATGTGCTGAATGCGAAGCACCACGAGGAAGAGGGCCGCATCATCGCGGAGGCCGGTCTGCCCGGCAAGGTGACGGTGTCCACCAACATGGCCGGCCGCGGTACCGATATCGTGCTGGGCGGCAACCCGGAAATTCTCCTGGACGCCAAGCTGCAGGAGCAGGGCCTCGACCCGTTCGAGGATGAGGAGCGCTACCAGGAGGCGTGGGACGAGCAGCTGCCGAAGGCGAAGGAGCGTTCGCAGCAGCTGGGCGACGAGGTGCGAGAGGCCGGCGGCCTGTACGTGATCGGTACGGAGCGCCACGAGTCGCGCCGCATTGACAACCAGCTGCGCGGCCGTTCCGGCCGTCAGGGCGACCCGGGCGAGACCCGCTTCTACCTCTCCATGCGCGATGAGCTGATGGTGCGCTTCATGGGCACGTCCATGGAGAACATGATGAACCGCCTCAACGTGCCGGACGATGTGCCGATTGAGGCGAAGATGGTGTCCAACGCCATCAAGAGTGCGCAGTCTCGCGTGGAGAACCAGAACTTCGAGATGCGCAAGAACGTCCTGAAGTATGACGAGGTGCTGAACGAGCAGCGCAAGGTGGTCTACCGCGAGCGCCAGGAGATCTTGGGCTCGAAGGACATCGCGGGCCAGGTCCGCCGCATGATCGACGAGACCGTTGGGGCGTACGTTGACGGCGCTACCCGCGAGGGCTACGTCGAGGACTGGGATTTGGACGAGCTCTGGAACGCGCTCGACTCCCTCTACGGGCCGACCGTTTCTGCACAAGAGCTTATCGACGGTACCGGGTACGGCCGCCCGGGCGAGATTTCTGCAGATCAGCTGCGCGAGGCCCTGATCGGAGACGCGCAGGCGCAGTACGACAAGCTGGAGGAGAACGTGGCCGCGATCGGTGGAGAGGAGCAGATGCGCAACATCGAGCGCATGGTGATCCTGCCGATCATCGACACGAAGTGGCGCGAGCACCTCTACGAGATGGACTACCTCAAGGAGGGCATTGGCTTGCGCGCGATGGCACAGCGCGACCCGCTGGTGGAGTACCAGAAGGAGGGCGGCGACATGTTCCAGGCCATGAATGAGGCCGTCCAGGAGGAGACGGTGCGCCAGCTGTTCATGATGCGCAAGCAGTTTGAGCAGCCGGCGGACGCGCCGGTAGAGGCTTAAGGGGCCTTAACACACCTTTACAGCACCTCAGAGCACCTTAAAGGACACGAGCCGGTCGCCGCGCATCCGCGCGGCGAAGCCGTAGCGTTTGCTGCCCACGGCAATGCTGCCGAACACCTCTCCGTTGTCTCTTGTGTGGCAAGAGAGGACGCGCACCTCCCCCTTGGGCAGCGGTTGGTGGCGTTTCGCCCTGATGTGGCTGCGCACGCCGAGGTCAAAGAGCGCCCCGGTGAGAGATGCAATGTCTCGGTTGCCAAACGTCGCGTCGAGCGCCTGGCGCACAAGCGGGGCCATGGGGTCTGTGGGGACGGCCCTGACACCCTGCACGCGCTCGACCTTGGGAAACGTGGCCCGGGGCACAAGCACTTTCATGTGGGTGTGGCCGGGGACTGGGTAGTACGTCAATAGACCTCCTGGGTGTTGGCGCGAGCGCGGGTGGGGCGCGGGATCGGTAGTATTGTGCACGTCCACGCTGCGCGCGATCCAGCCTCGCGCGCACACTTCAATGCACATCAGGCTGGGAACCGTGAAGTGAAAGTGAAGGGAGCGATCCGCATGGAGGGCCTTGTCCTTGACTATGCCGGTGTTCTGGATGTTGAACCTGAGGATCAGGCTCGCTGGCAGGCGCTGATCGCCGCAGTAAAGGAGAAGGGCATTGCCACCGGCATCCTCTCCAACGAGGCCGCCGAAGGCGAGATGGCTGATCGGATCCGTGAATGGGAGTTCCGCGGTGACGTGGATGCCGTGGTGCTCAGCGGCGAGGTCGGGGTGGATAAGCCGGAGCGGGAGGCGTTCCAGGCTGCGGCGGACGCGATCGATGTGCCGTTGAATGACTGCGTGATGATTGACGATGACATTATGAACGTCCGCGCCGCCGTAGAATACGGCATGATCGGCATCCTTCACACGGCGTTCGAGCGCACGGCGGTGGAGATCCAGTCCCTGTTCGATGTTGAGGGCGAATTCTAGTGCGCGTATACATCCCGGCTACGTTCGCAATGTTGGAATCGTTGCAGGACCACGGCGTGCTGCACGCCCGCAACGGCTGGGCATTCGCGGCAACCCCGGAGCTGACGGAGTTTTTCACCTCCGGCGATCAGGAGGAGATCGAGGCTATCGCTTTCGACGATGCTTCGCTGGCCTCAATCCGCCTGTTGGCGATCGGGGATGAGGAGCGTTTCCCGCACCGCCGCGTCGTGGTGTCCGCGGACGCCGAAGCTACGGGTGCGCCGGACATGGGGGAATCCGTGGTGAAGCTGGCCGGCCCGATCGAGCTGAAGGACGTTGCCGCCATCCACGTGGATGTGAAGGAAGCGGAAGAGGCCACGGCGCGCGCGATCGAGCACATCGACGCCGCGGACTTGGGGGATGAGGACGCGGAGCTTGCTGTCGGGGACGCGCAGGACAATTACATGGCGTTTTACGATCCGTCCGAGCTACCGTTTCTCGTCGAGCTGCTTTAAGTCCCACTCGTTGTTGGAGTGCAGTGCGCTGAGTAGGCGCCTCACCGCCTGAACCCGGCGCCCGAGCGGGGAATCAGGGTCGATCCGATCCCAGGCGCACTCCGGGTCCGCCGGCGGGCCGAGGTGGGTGCAGCCGCGCGGACACGCTTCCGCAGCTTCGGCGAGCTCGGGGAACACGTCGATGATGTCCCCGGGTGACACGTGGGCGAGGCCGAAGGAGCGGATGCCGGGGGTGTCGATGACCCAGCCGCCGCCCGCAAGCGGAAGCGCCACGGACTGGGTTGATGTGTGGCGGCCTTTGCCAACGCCGGAGACCTCCCCCGTCGCGCGGTCCGCATCCGGCACGATGCGGTTGACCAGCGTGGATTTACCCACGCCGGAGTGGCCGATCAGCGCGGAAACGTGGCCGGCAATCCGCTCCACCAGGTCGTCGATGGGCTCCTCGATGCCAACCTCGTAGACCTCCACGTCCAAGTCGGTGATCTCGCGCTGGAATTCGGCCGGGTCCGCGAGGTCTGATTTGGTCATGCACACGACCGGGGTCACCCCGCCGTCGAACGCCGCAACCAGCGCTCGCTCCACAAAGCCGGTGCGCGGAGGCGGGTCGGCGGCCGCCACCACAATCAGCATCAGCTCTGCGTTGGCCACAATGATTCGCTCGTAGGGGTCGGTGTCATCCGCCGTGCGCCGCAGCACGCTGGTGCGTTCCTCGCGCTTCACAATCCGCGCCAAGGTGTCCTTTTGCCCGGACGTGTCGCCGACCACGCCCACGCGGTCGCCTACCTCGACGGAAACGCGCTTCAGCTCGCGGGCCCGCATGCAGGTCACCAGCGTGCCGGAATCCAGCATGACGCCCCAGCGCCCGCGGTCCTTGGACACGACCATGCCGTGCTCCGCGTCGTCGTGCGTCGGGCGATCCTTGGACCGCGGTCGCGAGCCCTTGGAGGGGCGGACGCGGACATCAGATTCGTCGTAGTCCCCGAATGAGCGTCCCGCCATTAGCCGCGCACCATCTCAGCCCACATCTGCTCGAAGTCCGGCAGCGTCTTCGCGGTGGTGCCGATGTTCTCCACCTCGACCTCCTCCGTCGTCAAGCCGATGATGGCGCCGGCGGTGGCCATGCGGTGATCGTCGTACGAAGCCCAGGTGCCGCCGCTTAGCCGCGCGGGGTGAATCCGCAGCCCGTCGCCCAGCTCTTCGCAGTGCCCGCCGAGCTTGTTAATCTCCGTGGTCAGCGCCGCCAGCCGGTCCGTTTCGTGGCCGCGCAGGTGCGCGATGCCAGTCAGCTCAGAGACGCTCGACGCCTGCGTGGCCAGCGCGGCGACGGTGGGCGTGAGCTCCCCGATATCGCTCATATCCAGGCGAATGCCGCGCAGGTTGCCGCGCGCCGGACCGCGCACCTCGAGGGTGTGGCCGACCCCGTCGGCGCACAGCTCCACCTCGCAGCCCATGCGCTCCAGGATGTGGCGGATCACGTCGCCCGGCTGCGTGGTGTCCACCGGCCAGTGCGGCACACGCACCACACCGCCGGTCACGGCCGCCGCCGCCAGGAACGGGGTGGCGTTGGACAGGTCGGGCTCGATGGTGAACCTGGTTGCGCGAATCGGCTGCGGCTCCACCCGCCAGGTGTGGCCCTCCGCCTGCACGGCAACGCCGGCCTGTTCCAGCATCTGCACCGTCATCTCGATGTGCGGCATGGACGGCAGCGTCCCGCCCGTGTTGCGCACGGTCACGCCACGGTCGAAGCGGGCGGCGGACAGCAGCAGCCCGGACACGAACTGGGAGGAGCCGGACGCGTCGATGTCCACCACGCCGCCCTCCGCACTGCCGCGCCCGTGCACCGTGAACGGCAAGCTATCGCCCGCAACGGCGACACCGAGGGCGCGCAAGGCCTCCAAAATCGTCGCCATGGGCCGGTTGCGCGCGTAAGGGTCACCGTCGAAAAGCACGGGGCCCTGGGCGAACGCCGCAACGGGCGGCACGAACCGCATGACGGTGCCCGCCAGCCCGCAGTCGATCTTCGCGCCGGTGAGTTCGCCCGGGGTGACGCGGATGCGCCCGTCCTCGTGCGCGAATCCGACGCCCATGGAGGCCAACGCCGCTTCCATCAGGTCGGTGTCGCGGGAGCGTAGCGCGCCGACGATGGTGGATTCTCCGTCCGCAAGGGCGGCGAGAATGTACGCCCGGTTGGTCATGGATTTCGACCCCGGTACCGCAACTGTGTGGGTGATCGGGGTCGGGGAGTACGGGGCCGGCCACAGGTTGGTCATGCGTTTCATCATAATGGAGCTATGTGCGGACGTTTCGTGCTCTTTACTTCCGGCCAGGACCTTTTCGACGAGGTTGCGGGCCTGCCCGGCGTCGGCTCCGTAGTGGCGCCGGACGGCACCCCGCCGCCGCGCTACAACATCGCCCCCACGCAGCAGGTGCCGCTTGTGCGTTTCGACGGCACTGAGGCCCACCTCAACCCCGCCCGCTGGGGCCTTTTGCCAGCGTGGAAGAAGGATGAGACCGGCCCGCCGCTGTTCAACGCGCGCGGGGAGACGGTGGCGGAGAAGCCGTCGTTCCGCTCCGCGTTCAAATCCCGCCGCGCCCTGATGGTGCTGGACGGCTACTACGAGTGGCTGGCCACCGATGACGGCAAGCAGCCCTACTACGTTGCGCCGGAGTCGGGTCTGCTCTACGCTGCGGCGCTCTGGGACACGGGGCTTTCGCGCTTATCGACGACGATGGTCACCACCGCCGCACCCGAGGAAACCGCCTGGCTGCACCACCGGTTGCCGCTCTTCCTCGCACAGGATGAGATCCGCCAGTGGGTAGACGGCAGCCCGGAAGACGCTGCCGAGCTGCTCACGCCGTCCCGGGTGGCGGGCACGCTGCGCTGGCAGGAAGCGGACAAGGCCGTGGGCAATGTGCGCAACGATTACGCGGAGCTGATGTCCGCGAACTGAGCCCCCGCCAGGCGCGCCAGATCTGCCGGCGCGATTTCCAGCGAGAGGCCGCGCTGGCCGGCGGAGACGTAGACGGCGTCGAGGTGCTCTATTGAGGCGTCGAGAAGCGTGGGAAGCGGGCTCAACGTGCCAAGGGGGGAGATGCCGCCGACAACGTAGCCCGTGGCGCGCTGGGCTTTCGCCGGGTCCGCCATCTCCGCGTGCTTCCAGCCGAGCGCCTTCGCCGCGGCCTTCAGCGCCAAGTGGCCGGCGACCGGCACGCAGCACAGCGCCATGTCCCGTGGCGCGCCAGCGCGGGCGATGACCAGTGTCTTCAGCGTTGCAGCGGGGTCAATGCCCAGCTCGGCAGCGGCGTGGTCGCCGAAATGGTCCTGGCTGGGCGCGTACTCCAACACACGGTGGGGCGTATCTTCCACTGCGGCGATGGCGCGGGTGCGGGCGGCCATGGGGGCTCCTCTCGGGGGCGGGCGAGCACCTCAACCGGGTGCCTTTACAATGGCCACTATGCCTGACACCGACCTCAAAACGCGCTTCACCGAGGAAGCGATGCCGCTTTTGGATCAGCTCTATGGCGGCGCGCTGCGGATGACCCGCAACCCGCAGGACGCGGAGGACCTGGTGCAGGAAACCTACCTCAAGGCGTACAACGCGTTCGATAGCTTCACCCCAGGCACCAACCTGAAGGCGTGGCTGTACCGCATTATGACGAACACGTACATCAACTCTTACCGCAAGAAGCAGCGCCGCCCGCTGGTGACGTCTGCGGAGGACGTCACGGATTCGCAGTTGTACACCTCCAGCTCGCACGACTCTACTGGGCTGGAGTCCGCGGAGGTGGAGGCGCTGAAACTCATGCCAAACTCACGGATCTCCGAGGCGCTCAACGCGTTGAACGAGGATTACCGCATGGTGGTCTACTACGCCGACGTGGAGGGGCTCGCATACAAGGAAATCGCGGAAGTGATGGACATTCCTTTGGGAACGGTGATGAGTCGGCTCCACCGGGGAAGAAAACAACTCCGGGAGATGTTGAAGGACGTAGCTAATGAGCAAGGCATTGGACTCGACCGTGATACGGAGGAGAAGTAATGGGCGCCGGAGAATGTACGTGCGGTAACGGCAAGTCCCACACCACGCAGGATCTACTCTGCGAGCTCTTTGATCCGGAGACATCAGCAGAGCGCGCCACCGAGGTGCGCTCCACGCTCGCCGGGTGCCCGCACTGCGTGAGCCGGCTTGAGTCCGAGCAGGCAGTGCGCCACCTGGTGCGGGACTGCTGCGGCAACGCGCACGCCCCGGAGCCGCTGCGCCAGCGCATTATCGCGTCCATCACCTCTGTCACCTACACGGAGATCAGGTTCCGTTAGCTCCGCCGCGTTGCCGCGCCCCCGCTGCGGCTCGCCAGCGCGCGGTGAGCCACGCGCCCGCGAAACCAAACGCCGCCTTCCCAACCATCACTGCGGATGGGGGAAGGCGGCGTCTGTGCTTTAAAGCTCAGGCTTACGCGTTGGGGCGCTTGCCGTGGTTTGCGCCCTTCTTGCGGCGGTCCTTGCGCTTGCGACCACGCTTGCTCATGGGGGCCTCCTTTATGGATTGCGGATGGGGTACTTCAGCGTTTCACTGTATCGCCCGCGTACCCCGGCGCGAAAATCAGTGCCCGTTGTTGAGACGGTATTTATACGGTGAGGCGTGCGCGGTTGCGGGCGCGTGCCTTGTTGCGGCGCTTGAGGGCGCGGCGCTCCTCCTCGGACATGCCGCCCCACACGCCGGCATCCTGGCCGGTCTCCAGCGCCCACTTGAGGCACTGGGAGGTCACCGGGCAGCGGTTGCACACCAGCTTGGCCTGGGCGATCTGGGAAAGTGCCGGGCCGGAGTTACCGACCGGGAAGAACAGCTCCGGATCCTCATCGCGGCAAATTGCTTCGTGGCGCCAATCCATGTCTAAACTCCTTAACGTTTCGTTCGTGCTCGTGTGTTTTTTCAGGTGCGCACCACGTCAACCCCAACGATGTTGGGGGTGTTGCAAACGAAGTTTGATTCCAGGATCCGGGCGGTGCTGCTCGGCGTGACCGAGGTCCGTCTGCCGGTTTCCCTGGCGTTAACCCTGTGGTGGCTTAGGGTTAAGGGCTGTGTAACCAGCCCGTTGTTTTTGCTACCCGAGAATAATGACATGTAACGTCCCTGCCCGCTAGGGTTAGCGTCAAAAATGTGATTGAAGTCATATATTTGTGCACGGGTTGGGTGCGTTAGTTTTGGGTGTTGAAGCGAACGTCGGCAAGCAAGAGAGCCTCCTGAGCAGCTCGAACGCTACGCCTCTCGCGCTGCATACCCCGCGCCAGGGGTCAAATCGCGGGAAGCGGGCGGCGGGGCAGATACACTACGGCCTGTGAGTTCCAACCCCGCAAAGCCCAAACGCGCCGACCTTGAGCGCGATGCCGCCATAATGCCCCCGCTGCTGCGATACGGGATGGTGGTGGTGCTGCTGCAGTGCCTCGCCATGGCCGCCTACATCGTATCGCTGCTGATTTCGCAGTTCGGCGGCGGAACCAGCACCATCGAGTCAGATTCAGCCGCAACCGGCTACATCGCGCTGGGCACGGCGATCTTCCTTGCAATCATCTTCGGCTTTGTGGCCTACGTGGCGGTATCCACCCTGCGCGGCCAGCCCCGCAGCCAGGGCGCGATTCTGCTTATCGAGGCCATCTTGGTCGGCGTGGCCTTCTACATGTTCCGCGGCGGCGTCCCGCTGCTTGGCACGGCCACACTGGCCACCAGCGCATTCGTCCTGCTCTCCCTGCTGCACCCGGACACCCGCCGCTTCGAGGAAGCCCGCTACGCACTGCGCAACGGGCGGTAGGCGCTAGCTCGCGCTCAGCACAACGACTTCGGAGCCCCGCTTTTCGACGATCGTAGCCCCCGCCGAGTCAATCGAAATCGGGCCGCTGTAGCCCCCGCGGTCAACCGGGATGATGGTGTCTACCGTGTTGGCGTCCCAATTGATCACGGCAATGCCGCCGTCGGAGGCGTAGAGCAGGCGGTCCCCGGCCGGGAAGCCCGTACCCAGCGCGCCTTGGAACACGCCGGTGGCGGCAAGCGCGCCCGGCTCCATGAGCACCAGGTAATCACCCTGGTGGTACGTCATGTGGTGGGGGAGATCCGCCACGCTCAGCGGGTGCGCGCCGGTGCCAAGCGCATCAGGGGCGGGAAGACCCGGCACTGAAGACGTGCTGATGGAGTTGCCGTCCTTGTTGTAGGCGCGGATCTCGGAGGACACCGGATCATAGATCGCCGCCGCGTCCTGCGAGATAGCCACCAGGTACGCGTCCTCCGCAATCGCCACGCTGCCGTACATCTCCGGCTTGCGGGAATCCTCCGGAGTGACGTTCTGGAAGCGCAGGTACGCCCCGTCGTCGCACACCTCCGTGTTCGCCAGCAGCTCGGTTCGGGTGAGTGCAGAGGTGATCTGGCACTGGTTGGGCTGCATGTCCGGCTCCTGCGGGGCCTCCACCTTGCCGTATTCCACGGTGCGCACCATGTCGGAGCGCCACAGTTCGATCCGTGATGCACCGACCGTGCCAACCCGGTCGTTGGAGTGGATCCCGGTCACCTCATCTGGAGCGATGGCGGAGCGGGTGTTGGCGTACTTGCCGGTGCGGGCATTGATAGCCACTACGTCGCCGCACCCCGCGTTGTCCCGGTACGCGGCGACAACCTTGCCCCACGCCTGGTTCAACGCGCACAGTTCATTTGCGCGGGTGTAGGTCCAGGCCGTCTCGCCCTCCGGGGTGGTGCCGGTAATGGTGCCGTCGCTGTACGTGATAATCACGCCGTCAACCACCACGGGTGCAGTGCCGGGGGAGGTGTCCGGCAGCCGGAAACTCTCGGTCAACCCGTTGGGAACGATCGCCAGTCGCCCCGCGTTTTCCAGCTCCGCCGCGGCGGGGGTGAGCTGGGAGGATCGAATTGGCGCGGTGAAGAATGCGATGAGCACGCATACGGCGGCGATGGTTGCAATGACCGCCGTGGCAATCAGGTCCCCGCGGGTCCTACGTAGTGGCTTACTCACCGGCGTGATCCTCCCCGGTTTCGGTTGCTGGTTCGTGCGCCGCCGCGGCGTTCGCCGCGCTGCACCCCGAGGACTTTACGCGGTGGGCCAACGGTCTCCGCGGCGGACTCCGGAATATCAAGCGCTTCATACAGCTCCGGCGAGGTAGAGAACCATGCCGGCGGGTCCGGTTGGTCCAGCCCCAGCTCGTTGTTGATCATGGCCCACTTGTGAGCTTCGTCGTAACCGACCAGGGTCACGGCAGTGCCGCTGTGGCCCGCACGCCCTGTGCGGCCGATACGGTGCACATACGTCATCGGATCATCCGGCGTCTGGTAATTCACCACGTGCGTGACGTCATCCACGTCAATGCCGCGCGCGGCCACATCGGTAGCAACAAGGATGTCGATCTCGCCGGTGCGGAACGCCTCAAGCGACTTTTCGCGGGCCGATTGGCCAAGGTCGCCGTGCACGGACCCGACCGCAAAGCCGCGTCGGGCAAGATCCTCTGCAACCTCTGCGGCGGTGCGCTTTGTTCTGGCGAAAATGATGGTGCGTCCGCGCCCTTGCGCCTGCAGGATGCGTGCCAGCACTTCAGGCTTATCCATGCGGTGGGACGTGAACACCACCTGCTTTGTGGTTGCGTGAGTAGTTGGTGCGTCCGCCGCTTCGGCGCGGATGTGGATTGGGGTGCGCATCATCGACCGCGCCAAAGTCAGAATCGGGCCGGGCATGGTGGCGGAGAAGAGCATGGTCTGCAGCGGTTCGGGCGCAGCAGGCAACCCGTTCCAGATCCGTTCGATGTCTGGCAGGAATCCCATGTCCAGCATCTCGTCCGCCTCATCCAGCACCAGGATGGCAACGCCGTCCAGGATTAACTCGCCGCGGTCGTAGAGGTCGATCAAACGGCCCGGGGTGCCCACCACAACATCGACACCGTTGTGCAGCGCTGAGATCTGCTCCTCATATGGCCTGCCACCGTAGATCGTGGTTACGCGGACCGGGGTGAATTTAGCCAACCGCTGGAGGTCCTCTCCCACCTGCACCGCAAGCTCGCGTGTGGGTACGACGACAAGCGCCCGAGGCGTCCCATCGAGCTCCCGCAGCGCGGCATCATCAAACACCCTGTCCATCAGCGGGATGCCAAACGCGTACGTCTTGCCCATGCCGGTGCGCGCTTGGCCGATTACGTCGCGGCCGTCCAGCGCGATGGGGATTGCAAGCTCCTGGATGGAGAAGGATTGGGTAATGCCAAGCTCCGCCAACGCGTCGATCAGCTCCGCGGCAATCCCGAGCTCGGCGAAGGTGGGCGGCGGGTTCTCAGCTCTTTTTGGCACGCACTCATCTTAGCCCGCCGCCCAGCCTGGCCCAGGCTGTCGGAAGTGCGCCCTACAATAGGGCACGAACACAGATGTAATTCGATGTAGAGGAAGTGGTTTTACCCCATGGACATCAAGATCGGGCTGGCTGATACCCCGCGCGAACTGGCAATCCGCCTGCCGGAGGGCCAGGAGAACGCATTCGGCGCAATCGAGGACGCAATCGCCTCCGGCGCACCCACGGTGAAGTTGGCAGATGAGAA
Organism: Corynebacterium sp. CNCTC7651; assembly: GCF_021496665.1. Classification (NCBI taxonomy): domain Bacteria; kingdom Bacillati; phylum Actinomycetota; class Actinomycetes; order Mycobacteriales; family Corynebacteriaceae; genus Corynebacterium; species Corynebacterium sp. CNCTC7651. Next base: position 457,142 of record NZ_CP071246.1, read on the forward strand.
AGGTCGCGAATACTTGATCCGCACTGACCGCATTGCTTACGTGGAGCAGGGCTCCACCACCGCCCACTCCGTGGGCTTCATGCGCTAAATTAACTGCCTATGACCACCAGAAACCACCGCGAGGGCACCCGTCGGCGTGCGGAGGAGCCCTACGGCGCCGACGGGGCGAAGGACATTGAGAAGGATTTCGGTGTCCCGGATGACCGGCACGACGGAGAAGGGCGCTTGGTCGAGTTCGCCCGCGAGTACGGCTGGCGCGCATACGCCATCCCCGTGCTTGCGGTGGTGACGGTGTTTGTGCTGATTAACATGCTGCAGCACCCGGATGAGCCGGTGGTGAGCGCGGCGGAAACCTCGGTGCGCTCCGCCGCGCAGGAAAGCCCCGCTGCGGAGGCGCCGGAAACCGAAGTCATGGAGCCTGCGACGTTGCCGGAGGGCACCACCCCGCCGAACGAACTGCCTCCCGGCGGCCCCTACACCGAGGTGGGCGAGGGCACGTTCTATGAGATCGGCGCCCCGGGTGCAGCGGGCGGCACCGGTGAGGAAATGGTGGTGCGGTACGTCGTCGAGGCGGAGCACGGCGTGGATACGGCCCCGTACGGTGGCCCGGACGCTTTTTCTGCGATGGTGGATGCCACGTTGCTGGATCCGCGCGGCTGGACCAATGACCCCCGTTTCCGCTTTGAGCATGTCACCAACGCCGATAATCCGACGTTAAAGATTCGGCTCACCTCCGTGGGCACGACGCGCGAGTTGTGCGGCGGGGATTTGGGCTTGGAGACGAGCTGCCGCACCCGGATCACGGGCGAGGACACGGTGGTGGTAAATGAATCGCGCTGGGTGCGCGGCGCAGCGGCGTTTGAGGGTGACCTCGGCCGTTACCGTCAGTATCTGATCAACCACGAAGTGGGCCACGCACTCGGTTTCTCGGATCATGTGCCGTGCCCAGCGGACGGGGAGTTGGCTCCGATCATGATGCAGCAGACGCTGAGCCTGAACAATGCGGCGCTCTACGCGCTGGATCCGAACGAGGTCTACCCGGACAACAGCGACACCTGCCGCGCCAACGCGTGGCCGTACCCGCGCCCGGCGGTGCTGTAGGTGCAGGTACCTGAACACGTCCGCGCGGCGTTCCAGCTAGACGGCTCCCCGGAACCGGTGCCCGCCCCGTGGGGTGAGGCGGTGCGCTACGGTCGCGTCGTTGTATCTCCCGCGGCTGCGTCCGCCGCGGTATCTGGCAAACTCCGCGAGAAGCTGGCGGGTGCGGCACCGGGCTTGCGCGTGAGCCGACCGGTGCGCGCCACGGATGGCAGGCTGACCGTCGGCGGCTTCTCTGCCACCGAGTTCGTCCCGGGGTCACCCGCCGCGCGCATCGACGAGGTGGTTGCTGGGGCCCTGCTTTTCGACGATTGCTTGGCCAACCTCGATGCCCCCACCGCACCGCCGCAGTCTCCGGACCCGTGGGTGGAGGCGGACCGCGAGGTATTTGCCGGTCTCCGCGCAAACGGCCCGCAGTCCGTGGCCTGCCTGGACTTCTTGGCGCGGTGCGTGTTCGAGGGGACAAACCCGCCGGCGCTGGTCGGATTAACCCCCTCTGCTGGTCCGCGCCCCGTGGGCTATACAGCGGCATTGGTGATTGTGGACGGGCTGCTGACAAACGCGGTTGATCCTCGCGTGGTGCAGCGGTGGTCGCACATCCCGCATTTGCGCGAGCTCTGCGGGTTGGCGGTGCGGACCCGCGAGATCGGGCTTTCCGGCGAGGCATCGAACGTCAGTTCGGAATTTCGGCGGGTTAAGGAAATCCTCTCGGTCTAGCGTGACACCATAGAGGCATGAATGCCGCATCCGTTCTGCCGCCGGTGACCACGCCCCGTGCCTACCTAGTGTCGCGCGAGCGGGTTGTGCCGGACCGCCAGTGGCCGGTGGATCTGCCTGAACAGGGTCTCTGGAAAGTTACCGGTGAGGCAGGTTCGGGGGTGTCCAGCTTTCTCGTTGACACCGCCGCGCGTGCCATCGCAGCAGACCCAGAGCGTGCCGCACGCGGCGGTGTTCTGCTTATCACCTCGTCGAAAGAATCCGGTGCCCGCTTGCGCAGAGCTTTGTCGGATGCCCTCGCGGCCACCGGTTTTGTTGCGGACGCACCCGTCGTGCGTTCCGTGCACTCGGTTGCCTTCGCGCTGCTGCGGCAGCACACCGAGGAAGAGATCCGGCTGATTTCCGGTGCGGAGCAGGATGCCGCGATCCGCCAACTGCTGCTCGGTCATGCCGAGGACGGCCGCGGCACATGGCCGGAGGCGTTGCGTCCAGCGTTGACCATGGTTGGTTTCGCCCGCCAGCTGCGCGACTTCCTGCTGCGTGCGTTGGAGCGCGGTCTTGGAGCGGACGATTTGCGTCGCTTGGGTAGCGCGCACGGGATTGATGTGTGGTCCGCAGCGGGCGACTTCTTGGAGGAGTATGAGCAGGTCATGGCTCTCTCCGGTGCGGTCCGCCTATCGGCGGCGGAGCTTGTGACGAAGACGGTCGCGGCTGATGTGCCCCATGCTTGGGACGTGGTGATTGTGGATGATGCGCAGCACCTCGCACCCGCCTCCGGCGAGCTTGTCACGCAGCTGCTGCGCAAAGCACGGCTGGGTGTTGTGGGCGGGGACGTGAATCAGTCCGTCTTCCGGTTCCGCGGCGCGTCCCCGGCATTCTTCGGCAATCTTGGTGGGCTAGAACATCAGGTGATTGATCTCGGCCTCTCCCGCCGCACGCCGCGCCGCAATGTGTGCATCACGCCGGATCAACAAACCCAGCAAGCCGTGGTGGTTGACGCGATCCGTCGCGCCCACTTTGAAGAAGGCGTGGCGTTCAAAGACATGGCGGTTGTTGTCCGTGCCACACCGATGATTGAGTCGCACCGTCGCGCGCTGCTCCACGCGGGCGTGCCGGTCACGCTGGATCCGACCGACGTTGTGCTGTCGGAGCAGCGCATTGTGGTCTCCCTCATGCTGGGCCTGAAGGCGTTGAACCATGAGCTCACAGTGACGCAGTGGCGGGATCTGCTGCTTGGCCCCGTAGGCGGAGCAGACCCTGTAACACTGCGTCGGCTGTTGCGCGGCTTGCGTCGGTTCGCTCCGGAGGAGCGGGCGGAGGCGACGTTGCGCGCGCTACTTCTTGCGCGCGAGGATCTGCCGGACTTCGGCACAATGCTCACGGATCGGGAGCAGGACATCCTCGCGCGCATGCGGGGTGTGCTTGACGCAGGTCGTACGGCGCAGGACAACGGTGGCAGCGTCGAGGAAATTTTGTGGGCGATTTGGTCTGCCACGGGGTTGGCGGACCGCCTTCTCGCTGCAGCGTTGCGCGGTGGTGCCACCGGTTCGCAGGCGGACCGCGACCTGGATGCGGCGATGGCGTTGTTTGACGCGGCGGGAGATTTCACAGAGCGCCGCCCAACGGCAGGCATTGACCTCTTCGTGGAGTACATCACCGAACAGGAGCTGCCCACCGGCGTGCGTGACCGCCGCACGGCCGCCCCAGATGCCGTCGCGTTGCTCACTGCCCATGGCGCAGCCGGCAAAGAGTTTCGCCGGGTGATTGTGGCCGGCGTGCAGGAGTCTTCCTGGCCGAGTTTGGGCGAGACCGGCACGCTGTTCCGGCAGGAAGACCTCATTGACTTGGTGGATGAGGGGGTGGACCCCGCGGTGCCTGTCTCCCACATCGCGGAGCGGCTGGTGGAGGAGCGCAGGTTGTTCCACCTCGCGACAACCCGAGCAACCGAGACGCTCACCGTCACTGCGGTCGATGACGCAGACGGGGAAGAGGCGATCGCACCCTCGCGGTTTGTGGAGGAATTCGCTGAACAATTCGAGATCACGCCAGTTACAGCCGCCATCGCAGGCACCGCGGCAGAGGAGCTGGGAGATGGCGCGGATGTGACTACCGTACGCGTGCTGGCAAAGGAGGATGTGTTGGCGGAACTGCGGCGCGCGTTAACTAACCCGGATTCCGCAGAAGCGACGCGTACGCAGGCAGCGCGCCAGCTTGCCCGGCTCGCCGAGGCCGGGGTGGCAGGGGCAGATCCGGAAACGTGGTGGTCGGTGACGCAGCCGTCGATAAGCAATGCCCTCCCGCTGCGCAGCACCCTGTCGCCGTCCCGGATTGAAAGCCTCCTCCAATGCCCGCTGCGGGCGGTGCTGGAACGGATGGTGCAGATAGATGAAACGACGGCGATGATTTTCGGCTCCATGGCCCACGCGTATTTGGAGGCGCTGGGGCGCGGCGTGGATCAGCCGACGGCACGGGCCGCAGTGATGGATGCGCGCCGCAAAGCCGAGCACGGGCCGGTGTGGAAAGCGGCGCGGGACATTGAGGATTTTGCGGTCATGCTGGATCGCATTGACGGCTGGCTGAGCGTGCGGTCAGCGACGTTCACTCCGCTGGCGGTTGAGGCCGATGTGGACGTGGCGGTGGATGATCACGTGCGGATCGCCGGTCGCCTTGACCGTCTGGAGCGCGATGCTGCCGGTGACGTGTTCATCGTGGATCTGAAAACTGGAAACACTGCTCCTTCCGCGGCGCAGACACAGGAGAACCCGCAGCTTGCGGCGTACCAGCTCGCGGTAAGCAGGGGCATGCTTGCCGACGGCGCAATAACCACCGCCCAAGACCCTGAGGATGCGCTGACGGTGGGCGGGGCGTTATTGGTGTATCCCAAGGCGCCGACGGTGAAGGTGACCACGCGGGAACAGAACCCGAAATCAGCGGATGAGCTGGAGGAGTTCTCCGCGCTGTTAAGGCCGCTGCCTCGAGCTATGGCGGGGCCAGAGCTGACCGCTACAACAGGCGAACATTGTGAACACTGCCGGGTGCGCACGCTGTGCCCGGTGCAACCGGAAGGGCAGGTGGTCACCCGTGACTAACGTCGCCGAGGTGATGGGACCCAGAGCGCTCGCAAGCGCCTTGGGGCAGAAACATCCGCCTACAGACCAACAGGCAGAGGTGATCGGGGCGGCACCAGGCCCGCTCTTGGTGGTCGCCGGCGCTGGTGCCGGAAAAACCGAGACCATGGCCGCGCGCGTGGTGTGGCTGGTGGCCAACGGCTATGCCCGGCCGGAGGAGATTCTTGGCCTGACGTTCACCCGCAAAGCTGCGCAGGAGCTGGGCAAACGCATCCGAGACAGGTTGAAACTCCTGGCTGCAGATGACGCCTTGGTGCGCAGGCTGGACCCCAGCGGCGGCTTGGCGGACGCGTTGACGGTCATCGCGCCGACAGTGTCCACCTATGACGCGTACGCGGGAGACCTGGTGAGGGAGTACGGCCTGTTGGTGCCGGTGGAGCCGGATGCGCGACTGATCACCAACGCGGAGCTGCACGCGATAGCCACAGACGTAGTGTCCAACTACACGGGCACATTGCTGGCGGACGGAAGCAAGAACCCCGCATTGGCTACGGCAGTGGACAATGTGCTGGGCCTCATTACCTCCATGGGCAACGAGCTCGCGGACCCTGACCTGGTGAGCCAGCAGGCGGACATCTTCTTGAAAGAGACCGAGGCACTGGCCAAACGTAAAGGGTCCAAGGGTGAGTACCCCAAGGAGCTTCAGACGTGGCGCGCAAAGCAGGCGGAGCGGGTGGCGTACCTTCCCCTCGCCCAGGCGCTGCAGGCTGAGCTGCGTAACCGCGGCGTAGTTACGTTCAACGAGCAGATGTCGGTCGCCGCGGGCCTCGCCCGCGACCACGCGGTGGTGGGGGAGCACCAGCGCAGGCGGTACCGGGTGGTCATGTTGGATGAGTACCAGGACACGTCGCACGCCCAGCGTGTGCTACTGCGGTCGCTCTTCGGGGAGGGCAAGGACCCCCAGCTCACTGTCACGGCGGTGGGAGACCCGATGCAGGCGATCTACGGCTGGCGCGGCGCCACCGCTGCAAATCTGGCTGCGTTTGTGCAGGATTTTCCGCTGGCTGAAGGCGGACCGGCACCGAAGAAGCAGCTCACCACCTCTTGGCGCAACCCGCCGGAGGTGTTGTCCCTGGCCAACCAGGTCTCGGACGCAATCCTGGGCACCGGCGCGGAACGAGCGGTAGCCCAGCTTGTATCTCGCCCAGGTGCCGGCGCAGGGGACGTGACGCTGGGTTACTTTGACACGAGCGACGATGAAGTGGCGTTTGTCGCGGATGCACTGGCCGCCCAGTACGTAGAAGCGCGGGAGCAGGCGCAGCCCTTCAACGCCGCGGTTCTCGTGCGCAAGAACCGCCACAGTGCGGAGGTGGCGGACGCGTTGGAGGAAAGGGGCGTGCCGTACGAAATCGTCGGCATTGGCGGCCTCCTGGACGTGCCCGAAGTTGCGGATACCGTTGCCATTGCAACCATGTTGGTCCGCCCGGGCAACTCAGCCGCCGCATTGCGCGTCCTCGGGGGCCCGGCTGTCGGCCTTGGGCTGGCAGACCTCAACGCGCTTGCGGCGCGGGCTGCAAACCTCCGTGGCGGCGGTTCGGAAGAGTTCGGTCCTGCAGCTGACCAGGATCCGGCCGCCGCACTCGAGCACGCTCTGGCTGCCATGGTGGAGCGAGTGGATGCCTTAAGCGAACGCGCCGAGCCGGTGGCCGGCCTGGCGGATGCGGTGGCGGACCTGGGCGAGCCGGAGCGCTATTCGGCGGAGGGCCTGCGACGTTTGGAACTGCTTGCCGCCAAGTTGCGCTGGCTGCGCACGCACAGCCTGGGCAAAAAGCTCACCGATGTCTTCGCGGACATCATCGCAGTCTTTGGCATCCGCACCGAAGTGCTGGCTAGGCCCAGCGCCGCACGGGCTGTGCACCTCGACGCGTTTCTGGACGTGGTGGCAAGTTACCCGGGAGCGAGCCTTGACGGCTTGCTGGACTATTTCGAACTCGCCCGCCAGCAAGAAGACGGGCTGACCCCGGGCACCGTTGCTGTGAAACATGACAGGGTGCAGATCCTCACCGCGCACAAAGCGAAGGGGCTGGAATGGGACACCGTGCGGTCCTACACGCGGATGAGGCAACCTACGGGGCGCAGGCGGAAACGTTCCTGACCTACCTCAAACTGCTGCAGGATGATTCATTCGGCGATCCAGATGTCACCCCGGCATTTGCAGAGGTAGAAACGCGCTCTGACTTCCTCAAGGCCGGCAACGCGTGGAAAGCCGATGTCCGGGCTGCCCAGGCAGAGGAGTCTGCGCGTTTGTTCTACGTTGCTGTCACCCGCGCGGAACGCAAGCTTCTGGTTACCGCTGCCCGCGCCAACGCCACTTCTAGCAGGGAGATTGCACCGTATGTCCACTTTGCGGCCATGCGGGACCTCGTCCCGGGGTCCGTTGCGTACTGGTCCGGGGCGGACGACCAGAGCGCGGGCGGCGCCGAGGTGTCGACCGGTCGCGCTTCAGCCCCGGCCATCCGCACGGGCACGTGGCCGCACATGGTGCCGGATGCATCCGAGCTGGCCGCCGCAGCAACAGTGTCAGCGGCACGCGAAGAGCTGCCTGCGCTGAGCGACGGGGAGTTGTACTCGCTGTGGGAACGCGACACCAGCGCCCTTATCCAAGAGCACGAAGCCGCGTTCTCGCCCGATGTGCCGGTGGTCGTACCGGGTGAGCTCACAGCGTCTGACGTTGTGGCCATGCGGGCTGATCCAGCGCAGTTCGCCCGCCGCGCGCGCCGGCCGGTGCCGTTCAAGCCAAACGCTTACGCCAAGCGCGGCACCGCGTTCCACGAATGGCTCGAGGGGTTCTACGGTGCCCGCCCGCTGTTGGACGAAGATGAGCTGCCCGGCAGCGGCGAGGCAGAGGTGGACCGTGCGATCCTGCACGAGCTGAAAGCAAACTTCGAGGCGAGCCACTGGGCCGCACGCACGCCGGCGTTCGTGGAGCGCCCGTTCGAACTCGCACTGGGTGATTCGGTGGTCCGCGGGCGTATCGACGCCATTTTTGAAGATGCGGACGGTTGGACGGTTGTGGACTGGAAAACCGGGCAGCGGCCCAACCGCGCCGAGATGGAGTCCGCCAAGTTGCAGCTCGCCGTGTACCGGGAGGCGTGGCGCCGCATCGCCGGGGACGGCCGGGACGTCCGCGCAGTATTCTTCTACGTTCGCACAGGCGAGGATTTCGCGCCGACGGACGTGCCGGATGGCGCCGAACTTGAGCGCCTGCTCGCATTGGAATCCGCACCCGGGAGCAGCGCGGGGTGGGGTACAGTGTCCCCCGTTAGGGCAGACTCGGAAACAGGTTCCGGCCGGTACGGAGGAAGGGAGTAAGGCGTGAAGCTGCCGTACTCGTTCACCTTCGCCAACAGGTTCCGCAATGACGGGGAACTCTTCGATGCGCCCGTGCACACCCTCACGGAAGTCATCACCATCCCCACGGCGGAGCACACCACTCCCTGGGTGCTCATTGCCCGCCGCTTCGGCTACGCCGCGCTGCTTATCGTGTTCATTGCCGTGGTGGTGTACCTGGACCGGGAGGCTTATTCCGAGCCGCTGACGTTCATTGACGCGCTGTACTACTCCGCGGTGTCCCTGTCCACTACCGGCTACGGCGACATCACCCCGGTGACGCAGGGTGCGCGCCTGGTCAACATCTTCATCATCACCCCGGCCCGTGTGGCCTTCCTTATGCTCCTTGTCGGCACGACATTGTCGGTGCTTACGGAGGATTCCCGCAAGACGCTTCAAATCCAGCAATGGAGGCAAACGGTGCGCAACCACACCATCGTGATCGGCTACGGCACCAAGGGGCGCTCCGCCGTGGACGCGCTACTCGCAGGCGGTGCTGCTCCCAGCACCATCGTCGTCGTGGATACGGACCCGGCTGCGCTGTCACACGCAGAGAACCGGGGGCTGGTCACTGTGCAGGGCAACGGCACAAAATCCGACATTTTGCGCATCGCGGGTGTGAACCGCGCCCGCTCCGTGGTGGTCGCGCCGTCCTCGGACGATACCGCGGTGCTGGTCACCCTCTCTGTGCGCGAGCTTGCGCCGGGCGCGATGATTGTGGCCAGCGCACGCGAGAGCGAGAACCAGCACCTGCTCATGCAGTCTGGCGCGGACTCTGTGGTGGTGTCCGCAGAAACCACCGGTCGCCTACTCGGTCTTGCCACCGTCACCCCGCCTGTGGTGGAGATGATGGAGGATCTTTTGAGCCCGGACGAAGGCTTTGCGGTTGCGGAGCGTCCAATCGCGGACGATGAGGTCGGCGCGAACCCCCGCCACCTCGCCGACATTGTGCTCGGCGTGGTCCGCTCCGGCGAGCTCTACCGCATCGACGAGCCGGAGGCAGAAACCGTCGAGCCGGGCGACCGCTTGCTGTACGTCCGCATGACCGCGCCGAGCGATTCTCCGGATGCGGCCAAGCAGGCCGATTAATATGCTCCTTCCCATCGACGCGGACACCGCGTTTCCAGTCGGGCCGGACGGGGAGCCCCTGCTTATCGACGATTGCTTGCACCCAACCTCAACCCGCGTCACCCTCCCGGACGGGACGGAGGCCGTAAGGCTCGATGGCGTGCGCGCCGCCGAGCTGGGGTACCCAACGGGGGATGCGCGTTCCCATGCCGGCCACCCTCTCATTGCCCGCGCCGTGGCCCTGCTGCGCGCGCAGGACACCATGCGCTTCGATCCCGCCGACGGCACGGCGTTAGCGTGGGATCCGTCGGGCGCGCTTGCTTCCGGCGCCTCCGGTCGCCCAGTCTTCCCTCGCATTGACCCGAGTGTGATTGGCGTGGTCCAGTCCGCGGACGGGGAGCGCATCCTCCTCGGCGAGAACAGCCACCGCCCCGGCTACTTCACCTGCATCGCGGGCTACGTGGAGCCGGGCGAAACCATCGAGGATGCCTGGGCCCGTGAGGTGTACGAGGAGACCGGCAGGCGGGTGGAGGACATCTCCTACGTGGGCTCTCAGCCCTGGGCGCTGACCGGGGCACTCATGCTGGGCTTTGCATCCACCACGCGGGATATTGAACCGCACGGACCAACTGACGGAGAACTGCGCCAGATCATCTGGGCGAGCAGGGAGGAGCTTGCTGGGCTTACCCTAGCGCGGGAGGGCACAATCGCGCGCCGGCTCATTGACCGCTGGGCGCGCGGAGAGTTTGAAGGGGGAAACTGACGCCGTGGCAATTAATCTCGACCTCTTGGATGCGGACCAGCGCGTCGCCGCAACGGCTCCGCGCGGACCCGTGTGCATCCTTGCCGGCGCCGGCACCGGCAAGACCCGCACCATCACGTACCGGATAGCCCATCTCATTGACCAGGGCATGGTGGCGCCGAACAAGGTGCTCGCGGTGACCTTCACGCAGCGTGCCGCCGGGGAGATGCGCGACCGCCTACGCCACATGGGCATTGGCGGGGTGCAGGCGCGCACGTTCCACGCAGCGGCGCGCAGGCAGCTGGCGTACTTCTGGCCCCAGATCGCCGGCGATTTGCCGTGGCAGCTCCTGGATAACAAATTCCCCCTGGTCGGCCGTGCTACCAGGGCCGCTGGTCTGGACTCCGGCAAAGACATGGTGCGTGACTTGCTCAGCGAGATTGAGTGGGCGAAAGCGAACGTCATTAGCCATGAGGACTACGTCCAGCGCATCGCTGAGTCGCACCGCACCCCACCTGCGGACCCGCAGAAGGTCGCGGAGGTGTACCGGCGCTACGAGGCTTCGAAGTCTAGCCCGGACGGGATGCTCCTGGATTTCGACGACTTGCTGCTCCACGTCGCCGCGGCCCTGGAGCATGCGCCAGCGGTGGCGGAGGAGTTCCGCACCCAGTACCAATCCTTCGTGGTGGATGAGTACCAGGACGTCACCCCGCTGCAGCAGCGCGTGCTTGAAGGCTGGTTGGGCACACGGGATGATCTCACGGTGGTCGGGGACGCCAACCAAACCATTTACTCCTTTACCGGCGCTACGCCGGACTACCTGCTCAACTTCTCCCGCACCTATGAGCACGCGACGGTGGTGAAACTCCAGCGCGACTACCGCTCCACGCCCCAGATCACTGATCTGGCCAACACTGTCATCGGCAAGGCGCAGGGGCGCGTTGCGGGCAGCCGCCTCGAACTCGTCGGCATGCGGGACCCCGGCCCGGCACCCACGTTCCACGCGTACGACGACGAGCCGACGGAAGCGCGCGAAGTGGCGGCGCAAATTCGCAGGCTGCTTGACGGCGGTGTTCCGGCCCGCGAAATCGCCGTCCTGTACCGCATCAACGCCCAGTCCGCTGCGTTTGAAGCGGCGCTGGCAGATGCAGGCATCCTCTACCAAGTCCGCGGCGGCGAGGGCTTCTTCCACCGCGGCGAAGTTCGCGAAGGGTTGAACCAGCTCGCGCGCTTGGCCCAGCGGGCGGATGCGGATGTAGACCCGGTGCAAACCGCCCGCGACGTGTTCGCCCCGCTGGGCCTGACCGCCACGGAGCCCGAAGGTGCCCAAGCGCGGGAGCGTTGGCAGGGCCTGAACGCGCTGGTGGACCTCATCGAGGAAATCGTGCGCACAAAGGAAGCCCAGACCCTGGCTGACGTGCTGCGGTCGCTCCGCCAACGCGCAGAGTCCAAGCAGCCGCCCGCAGTAGACGGTGTCACGCTGGCCAGCCTGCACGCCGCGAAAGGCTTGGAGTGGGACGCGGTCTTCCTGGTCGGTTTGGTGGAGAAGACGCTGCCCATCTCGCATGCCATTAACGCGGGGGAGGAGCAGATTGAGGAAGAGCGCCGCTTGTTTTACGTCGGCGTCACCCGCGCGCGTGAGCACCTGCACTTGTCCTGGTCGCTCGCGCGTCAGGAGGGTGGCCACAAGTCCCGCTCGCGCTCCCGTTTCCTGGACGGATTGGTGCCGGAGCTGGAAGTTGAGAAGTCCCCGCAGCGATTAAAGCGCAGCCGGGCCTGCCGCGTGTGCGGCAATCCGCTTGATACGCCTGCAGAAAAGTCGCTGGGCCGCCACCCTGACTGCGAGCCGGACTATAACGAGGAACTCTTCACCGCTCTGAAACGCTGGCGCCTGGATGTGTCACGTGCCGCGAACCAGCCCGCGTACCTGGTGTTTTCGGATGCCACGCTGCTGGCTATCGCGGAAGCAATGCCGCATGACGTGGCCACGCTGCTGGATGTCGCCGGTGTCGGCCCGGTGAAAGCGGAAACGTACGGGGCAGACGTGCTCGCCGTTGTCGCCGAACACCGCGAGAACGCCTAGGGGTAGCACACGCCGCACCGCGGGTGCGGCGTCACAGCTTGATCGCGGACAAGCTGCGGGCCGAACGGATCAACAATCCTCACGTGGCCCGGCTTGAGGCGCGGGGCGGAGACGCCCGGCGGATCCGGCACGCCAACCACGTGGCGGATGACCCCGGAAGCAAGCGCCGCCCCCGCCGCAACCACAACGGGATCGGGTCGCATCAGGCCACCGGGTAGCTGCTCAACCGCTAGCTCCCACCCTGCATCGCGGTCCACGCAATGCAAATGCAGGCACACCAAACACGGGTCCGCGCGCGACGTGCGCAACGGGCCGATCACCACCCGCGAATCCACGGTGGCGACGTGCAGCACGGCACCGGTACGCCGCTTGGTGAGGTCGGTCAACGCCCGCGCGCGAGCCATGTGGTCCACCAACACCATCGGCACCCAGGATTCAGCGGTGGCCAAGAATCTCACTTCGGCATCGGTGCGACCCGCCAGACGCACGAAGATACCGGATTGGGAGAGCAGCCGCGCGATCTGTTTGGACAGCGGGGATGTACCAGATAAATACACCTGGGCGGGCGCATCCGGTACGAGTACTCGGTATGCCAACAGGTCCGCCACAAGCGCGGCGGCCGCCTCCCTGTCCATGATGTCCTGCAGCTGACGCATGATGGCGCGGAGCTGACGGGGTGTGACCCAGCCGTCGATAAGCGGGCGCAGGTCCTGCGCACTCGGTGTCTCGATGATGCCGGTGCGGGTCGCGTCCAACCCGAATTGCAGCATGGTTGGGCTGCGTTGCAGCACGTGCGCGCCGTTGGCAAGGCGCACGCGCGTATGCGCGCTGATCTGTGGCGCCATGGTTCACCCCCCCGATGAATTGACGCCTACAGCCTAGCGCGGGTTAGAGCTCCGTGCCGTCCTCGCGGCCGTCGTCCTTGCCGTCGCCGTCCTCGCGCTTGAATTCTGGGTTCTCGCGCAGTTCCTGCTCCAGCTTGGCAAACTCGGCATCCAGGTCGGTGTCCTCCGAATCATCCAACAGGGTGTCAATGAACGCCGCCGGGTTGTCCAAGTGCTCCGCGGTGGGCAGGAAGTCCGGGTGGTCCCACACCTCGTCGCGGCGCTTGACGCCCACGGCGTTCTCCGCGCGGCGCCACAGCTCCGCCGCCTCGCGCACCTTCGGCGCACCCAGCTCAATGCCGACGACGTTTGCAAACGCCTGCTCCGCGGAACCGCCGGTGGCCCTGCGGCGCGCCCACGCCTCCGCGAGCTGCGGGGCGGACGGGATGCGGCCGTCCAGCGCCTCGCCCACAACCACGTCAACCCAGCCTTCCACCAGCGCAAGGAGCGTCTCCAACCGGGACGTCGCCGCCGCGTTGCGGGAACCGACGCGCGGGGAGAGGTCCTCGCCCTGCAGGCGCTGCAGCGCTTCCTGGATCTGCTGCGGATCGCCAGACTCCAGGTTCAGGCTGCGGGCAACCTCTTCGATGTGGGAGGTGTCAATCTCCAGCCCCGCCGCGTACTCCTCCACGGCGGAAACCAGGCGCTCCACCAGCCACGGCACGTGCTGGAACAGGCGCTGGCGCGCTGCCTCGCGCGCGGCGGTGTACACAATGACTTCCTGGCCCGGGACGTCCAAATCCTTCGCAATCGCGGTCACGTTGCTGGGCAGCACAGCGGTAACACCGCGCGGCGCGACAGGCAGGCCGAAGTCAGTGCCGGTCAGCGCCTGCTGGGCAAGATCGCCCAGCGCGTGGCCCAGCTTCATGCCGAACTGCATGGAGTTCATCTGGCGCATCATGCCGGACATCGGGCCCATCATCTCGCGCGCCTCCGCCGGCATAGTGTCCAGCTGGGCGCGGTTCATGTGGTCTGCCACCGGATTGACCAGGCGCTTCCACATGGACATCGTGCCCGAGAGCCACTCATCAGCATTCCACGCGGTTGCGGCGGCGCTGGCGGCGGGCAGCGTCGTGGCCTCATCCAGCCACAGGTCCGCCAGCTTCACGGACTCTTCGACGGCCTTCTTGTCTCCGGCAGAGATGGAGCGGGTGCCGCCCACGCGTTGGCGCGCGATGCGCAGCGCCATGTCGAAGTTCACGGCGTCTCCGGCACTCTGGGCGTTCATCGAAGAACCCATGCCGGAAAGCATCTGCCCGAATTGGTTGAGGACGTCGCCTAATCCGCCGTCGTTCGGCATGTTTGCCCCGCCGAATCCGAAGGCGGCGAATGGGTTGGTTCCGCCGTCGCCGTCGCGGCGGTCGCGATCACGATCGCGATCACGATCATCGTCCCGGTCGTCGCTGGGGAAGGAGAATCCAAATCCGTTGCTCATACACGCCCACACTACCCACGCGCGGGACCGCAGCGCGAGGACGCTTGCCGAGACCACGCAAGTGTCCGTATAAGCTACTGCACCGTGACTGAACCTGATCGGGTGCGCAGCTCGCGCTGGTCCGCCGTGGTGTGGGGTGCGATCCCCGTCGCCGTGCTCACCGCGCTGCTTTCTTTCGACCACATTCCAGGCACGAACATTTCGCTGGCTGTGCCGTACGCGGCGCAGGGCCCCGGCCCGATGTTTGACACGCTGGGGGAGGTCAAGGGCGAGCCGGTGATTGCCATCGAGGGCGCGGAGACGGATGAGACTTCCGGCACCCTCAACATGACCACCGTTTCTGTTCGCACGAACATGACGTTGCCGCAGGCCATTGGCCGGTGGATTGGGGCCGGCGACACGCTTGTGCCGATTAATCAGGTGCTTCCCCCGGATCTGAGCCATGAGGAAATGCGCGAATACAACCAGCGCGCGTTTGTCTCCTCGGAGGCATCCGCCACGGTCGCGGCCATGCACTACCTCGGCCGACCGACGCAGGTCGTGGTGCACGACGTCGTAGAGGACGCACCGGCCGCGGGCGTGTTGGAGCCGGAGGACGCGATTCTGGCCATTGACGGCCAAGAGGTGGCCACCCCGAGCGAGGTGCAGCAGCGCGTCCGAGCACACGGCCCCGGGGACACCATCACCGTCACGCTGCGCCGGAACGGGGAAGAACGGGACGCGCAGGTCACCCTCGGCGCCTCCGAAGACAACGAGAAGCAGGCGCTGCTGGGCATTTTGATGACCTCGGAGCCAGCGGACGGGGTCACCGTTACCTACAACCTCAATGATGTGGGCGGCCCCAGCGCCGGCATGATTTTTGCCCTCGCGGTGATAGATCTCCTCTCGCCGGGCGAGCTCACCGGTGGCCACGTTGTCGCAGGCACCGGCACGATCAACGACGCCGGCGAGGTCGGCCCCATCGGCGGCATCACCCACAAGATCGCCGGCGCGCGGGATGCGGGTGTGGAGCTCTTCCTCGCGCCGGAAGGCAACTGCGCGGACGCGCAGCGGGTGAACACCGGCGAGATGGTTGTCGCCGCGGTGGGCAGCCTGGACGACGCCGTGAAGGCGATGGAGGATTTCTCCGCGGGCCGCGCCGTCGCCGCGTGCCCCGCGAAATAGCGCCGCGCAGTAACGCCGCGCGGACAATCCGCGCGCCAACGCAGCGCGCTAGTTCGCGCTGTCTCCCGGCTTCGGCTCCGTCGTCCGGGCCGATTCAGCGTCCCGCGCCTCGCGCCCCGGGGCTCCCGGGGTGGACACCACGTCCACCTGTTCCGCCAAGCCCAGCTCGAAGATGCGCTTGCGCGGATCCTCCTGGTCGGTGGAGATGAGTTGCTGCATCACCTGGCCGGCCTCGTTATCCACCACAGTGATGATCGCGGAGGTGCCAAGCACGCTCCACCCCACAACCCGGTCGCCCTTGTCCTCCACCACGCGGGAGGAGCGCAGCTCGGTCAACAGCTGGGTGGTGGAGGCGGCCTTGGATTCAGAGTCGAAGAATTGGAACTGGCCCACTCCCGGCCCGGAGCAGTCGAAGGACCCCTCCAGCCCCGACGCCGTGCAGGACTCCAGCTGCGCGAACAGTTCCGGCGGCGCGAGGGTGGCAAACCGCTGCGCCACTTCCTCCACCATTTGCGCCTCACTCGCCTCTGAGGTGGGGGAGCTCTTGCTTGACGACGTCCGCTTGGTTGACGTCGTCTCCGACGGCGGCGTTGTCGTTTCCTCAGCCTCAGTGGTGGTTTCGGGAGCACTGGTGGTTGCCGTGGTGGTGGTCGCTGTGTCGCTCGGGGCCTCCGGCGTAGCCGTCGGCGTCGTGCCCGTGTCACCGCACGCGGCCAGGGTGGCTGCGAGCGCGAGCGCCGCCACAGCGGTGAGAGTGCGGGAAGGGTGTGCCACCGTCATGCTCCTTTTATGCCTGGGGCGGGCGAGACAGCCCGATAGAAGTAGCCCGAAAGCAGTCTAAAACAGTTCTCAGTACAGTTCGTCCGGGTCGAGGGAAAGACTGTGGCGCAGCGCCGCGATCACGTTCGGTGCCACACCCGGGCCGCCGCGCAGCTCCACCTCGTCTTGCGCGAACAAGCCGCGTGCTTCCAACTCCTCCTCGGTGGGGCGGAGTTGGAGGAGGGTGAGCTCGCAATCGTCGTCACGCAGGGCCCCGGAGAAGAGCCGGGCGGGACGCGGCTGCGCACCCTCACCCGCGGAAGCGTCGCGGAAGATGATCTCCTGGGCCAAGATCGCCCCCTCTACCTGAGCTGGCCAGGCGACGCGGGCGACGTAGTCGGCGAGCTCGTCGGAGCCGGCGTCGATAGTCTCAGGCAGCTCCTGCACCACCAGCGTCAGCGGGGACGCTTCCGGGGATTCGTCGAGCCTGTCCAGCTCGTCGAGCTGGTCCACGATCAGCTCGGTGCGAGCTCGTCGGAGCCGGCGTCGATAGTCTCAGGCAGCTCCTGCACCACCAGCGTCAGCGGGGACGCTTCCGGGGATTCGTCGAGCCTGTCCAGCTCGTCGAGCTGGTCCACGATCAGCTCGGTGGGCACGAGCGCGAAAAGCGTCGGGCGGGCGTCCCACCCCTCGGCGTGGATGAAGTCAACCGCTTCCATCATCGCCTTGTTCAATGCCTGTTGCGTTGCCACGGGAACCCTCTCGATATCTTGACCGTTGAACAATTTAAGCTAGAAGCCTAGAGCTGGAAAGCCTAGTACGCGCCGTCACCGCGGCTTCGCACCATAAGGAGATGGATTGGCCACCCGGATAGCAAGACCACGTCCAACCCCCAAGAAACCGAACACAGGGCTATGGATCACCGTCGCCGTTTTAGGTGTGGTGCTCTTCCTCCTCCCGATGATCGTCGGGCTGTACACAGATTTCCTGTGGTTCGGGGAACTTGATTACCGCAGCGTGTTCAACACGGTCATTCTGACCAGGATTGTGCTGTTCCTCATTTTTGCCGCTGTGGGCTGGGGCATTGCCTACGCCGCCGGTATTGCGGCGTGGCGCGGCCGCCCGCCGCTGAAGGCAGATCCGTTCTCGGACACGAGCCGCCAACGCGCGACCGTGGAGCAGGGCGTGCGTTCCCTCCTGGTGTGGGTGCCCGTCATGGTGGGCCTATTCGCCGGCCTGACCGGGCAGCGGTTGTGGCGCACCTTCATGCTGTTGCTCAACGGCGGCAATTTCGGGGTGGATGATCCGCAGTTCGGGCGCGATCTCGGCTTCTATGCGTTCTCCTTGCCGGCCATCGGCGCCATCGTGGACATGCTGTCCATGCTGCTCATCACCGCGTTCATCATCGGCCTCATCGGCCACTACCTGCTCGGCGGCATCACGCTGGGCAATAACGTGACGGGCGCGCGCGGCCGCATTGCCAAGTCTGCGCGCGTGCAACTGGCAGTCACTGCGGGCCTGTGGCTTTTGGTCAAGGCCGCGAGCTACTGGCTTGAGCGCTACCAGCTGCTGTTCGGCAAGAACGACATCTTCACCGGTGCCTCGTACACCTCCGTCAACGCGATGTTGCCGGCGAAGCTCATCCTCACCGTGATCGCGGTACTGGTGGCGGCTGCCTTTTTCGCATCGGTGGTGTACAAGGATTTCCGCATCCCGGTGCTGGCCACCGTGCTCATGCTGGTGTCCTCCCTTGTCGTCGGCAACGTTTGGCCGGCGCTGCTTGAGCAGTTCTCTGTCAAGCCGAACCGCCAGGCTAAGGAGTACGAGTACATCGGCCGCAACATCGAGGCCACGCGCTACGCCTACGGGCTGACGGATGAGCAGGTTGTCTACGAGGACAACTGGGGCACCTCCAACATCTCCAATTCCGAGGTGGCGGATGATGCGGCGACGATCTCCAACATCCGTCTGCTGGACCCGGACATCATCGCGCCGACGTTTACGCAGAACCAGCAGTTGCGCAACTTCTACGGCTTCCCGGCCCAGCTGGCTATGGACCGCTACCAGGTGGACGGCGAGATGCGCGACTTCGTGGTTGCGGCGCGTGAGCTCAACCCGAACTCATTGAGTGAGAACCAGGGTGACTGGATCAACCGCCACACGGTATACACCCACGGCAACGGCTTCATCGCCGCGCAGGCCAACACGGTGGACGCTGCTGCGCAGGACGCCGGCTCCACCCGTGGTGGTCTGCCCATCTTCACCGTGTCCGATCTGCAAACCAACGCGATCGCCCGCGAGAAGGATCAGGCTGAAGAGCTGGGTATCCGCGTGGATGAGCCGCGCATTTACTACGGTCCGGTGATCGCGTCTGCCGCGGACGGTCTGGATTACGCCATTGTGGGCGACAACGGCCAGGGCCCGGTGGAGTATGACACTGATACGTCCACCTACACCTACACCGGTGCCGGCGGCGTGAATGTGGGCAACTGGTTCAACCGCTTCGCGTACGCCGTGAAATACCAGGAGTTGAACCTGCTCCTGTCGGACCGCGTCGGCGGCGAGTCCAAGATCCTCTACGACCGTGACCCGCGCGAGCGCGTCGAGCGCGTCGCCCCGTGGCTGACCACCGACTCCAAGACCTACCCGGCCGTGATCGATGGCCGCGTGAAGTGGATCGTGGACGGCTACACCACGCTGTCCCGCCTGCCGTACTCCACCCGCACCTCCCTGACGGACGCGACGCAGGATGCCCTCAACCCAGACGGCACCACGCAGCGCCTGGTGAACAACGATCTGGGCTACATCCGCAACTCCGTCAAGGCCACCGTCGATGCGTACGACGGCACCGTGGAGCTCTACGCGTTCGACGAGTCCGATCCGGTCCTGCGCGCCTGGATGGGCGCGTTCCCCGATACGGTGAAGCCGGAGAGCGAGATTTCCGATGCTCTGCGTGACCACCTGCGTTACCCAGAGGACCTGTTCAAGGTCCAGCGCAAGCTGTTGGCCCGCTACCACGTGGATGACCCGGGCGTGTTCTTCAACAACGACGCGTTCTGGTCCGTCCCGAACGACCCGACAGCGAAGGAAGGCAACCAGGAGCTTTCCCAGCCGCCGTACTACATCGTCGCCTCCGACCCGGAGACCGGCGATCCGTCCTTCCAGCTGATCACCCCGTTCCGCGGCCTGAACCGCGAGTTCCTGTCCGCCCACATGTCCGTGTCCTCCGACCCGGAGACGTACGGCCGCATCACCGTCCGCGTCCTGCCTACCAACACCCAGACCCAGGGCCCGAAGCAGGCGCAGGACGCGCTGATGTCCTCCGACCAGGTGGCGCGCGACCGCACCCTGTGGGAAGGCACGAACGACCTGAAGAACGGCAACCTGCTCACCCTCCCGGTGGGCGGCGGCGAGATCCTCTACGTGGAGCCGATCTACTCGCAGCGCAAGGACCAGGAGTCCGCATTCCCGAAGCTGCTGCGCGTGCTGGTGTTCTACCGCGGCCAGGTGGGCTACGCCCCGACGATCTCCCAGGCCCTGTCCCAGGTGGGCATCAACCCGGCGGCGGCCCAGGACATCGATGTGGTGGACGAGGGCGCCCCGGATACCCGCACCGAGGCGGACATGGCATCCCCGACCGCGCCGGGCGAGAACACCGAGGAGCGTTCGGAGGTTCCTTCCGGCGCCGCGAACCAGGAGGAGGCGCTGAACAACATCAACACGGCGCTGCGCAACCTGGAGAGCGCCCGCGACGGTTCCTTCGAGGAGTACGGCCGCGCCCTTGACGCCCTGGACAAGGCCGTCGCGGACTACCAGGGCCTGCAGAACTAGCCTCCGCTTGACGACGATGAAAGCTCCGGCTTCGCCGGAGCTTTTTTCGTGCGTAATTGCTGCCGCTGCCACAGATTCTGCCGGGCCCGGCCGGAACGAGTTGGTAATCTCGTTTTGCGACCTGGAGTTTTGTAGCGCCCCGGAACGAGATTGTCAGATCGTTCCGGAGCGGCCGGCGCTGATCCCTCTTCTAGCAGGGGATTTGGCCGAAATGGTTGGTGCACGTATAGTAATCGACGTTGCCGGGAACGGCAGCAGGTGAAAATCACATAACACCCGACGCGGGGTGGAGCAGCTCGGTAGCTCGCTGGGCTCATAACCCAGAGGTCGTAGGTTCGAATCCTGCCCCCGCTACCAACTCCCAGAACCCCATCAGCCAACAGGCTGGTGGGGTTCTTCTTCGTGGGTTAAGCCGCATGTGTCTACTTTCCGGGGGGGGGCAGGCTCCGACGCTGTGCGACCTGTTCGGCGATATCCGTACCGAATCCGGCGAAACCGTCGAGACGTTCATTGCCGAAAGCGGCAACGTTGTCCGCGACGGCGAACTCTCCGCGGCCGAAGTATCGGTAATCAAAGACCACCACGGTGTAGCCCGCACGGGCGAATGCCTCCGCGTAGGTGTAGAGGGCTACTGCCCGGGGTAGGCCGAAGCCATGCCCCATGACCACTGCGGGGGTTGGGCCTTCGCCGTCTGGCCGGTACATGGCGGCAGCAAGGGGATGGACTCAGAATGGAACCACTCATCGGTGCGGGTACGCATGACGCAGATCCCGCGCCTCTAGCGACGGCGGACGAGGTCCATTGCGCGCGTCGCGTCGAGGACGTCGAGGTAGGGCAGGGGATCGATGTCCATGTCCTCGACGTAGTCGGTGAGCATGGCGCGCACCACCTGGTGTAGCTCGTCGACGTCCCAGGGCTTAGCAATGTAGTGGTCCAGGTTGGCCTCGTTGACCGCGCGTACCGTGTCGTGCAGCTGCGCCTGGCCGGTGACCAGGACTTTGCGGGTGGCGGCGGTGCGGTCGTCGTCCATCA
This sequence comes from Corynebacterium sp. CNCTC7651, assembly GCF_021496665.1. Taxonomy (NCBI): domain Bacteria; kingdom Bacillati; phylum Actinomycetota; class Actinomycetes; order Mycobacteriales; family Corynebacteriaceae; genus Corynebacterium; species Corynebacterium sp. CNCTC7651. The sequence continues at coordinate 478,413 of NZ_CP071246.1, forward strand.
TCTGGACTAGGAACTCCACGCCGGTGGTGCCGGGCATGCGGTGGTCGCAGAGTGCGAGGGCGAGCACGTCGCCGTCTTCGGTGAGCTCGTCGATCACCTCCCAGGCTTCCTCCACGTCGGAGGCGACCTCCATGCGGATGTGTTCAGCAAAGGGCAGCAAGTCGCGCTCAACGGCGGCGCGGACTTCCGCCTCGTCCTCGAGGATCAGGATGGCAAGGTTCATGGTGTGTCTCCTTCGTCGTGTGTGCGCGGGCCGTCAATTGGCAGGCCAACGGTGGCGCAGGTGCCATTTGTTGAAGAGGTCAGTTCGATCGTGCCGTGATGTGCGCTGACGATGCCGCGGCAGATGCTCAGGCCGATACCCATGCCGAAGCGGACCTCCCCATTTTTCGTGGTGAAGCGGGGCTCGAAGAGCTTGTCGATGTGCTCGAGCGGGATGCCGGGGCCGTCGTCAATGACCTCCACGCGCACCCACCCGGGCTTCGGGGCACTCGTGCGGATGGTGATGGTGGAGCCTTTGCCGGACTCCTCGATCGCCTCGGCGGCGTTGGAGATCAGGTTCGTCCACACCTGCGCGATCTGCCCGGGCGTACACGTCACGTGCGGCAGTTCGGCAAAATCCCGTTTGACCTCCACACCGCGCAGTTTGTGGGCGATCAGCTGCAGCGTGTCCTCGATACTTTGGTGCAGGTCCACGTCGGTGACCGGGTCGCCGTCGGGCCGTGCGTATGCGCGTAGCGAGGCCACCAGCTGCGTAATGCGGGTCGATGCGGTGGAGAGGTTGCGCAGGGCAGTGCCTATCGACGCCGCGTGCTCCACCGTCTCGTACTCCAGCTTTCGATTCGCGCGCACCTGCTTGGCAAACTCTACGTCGTGCAAGCCGGCGAGTACCCAGCGCTGGGCGAGTGCCCGATCGCCGGTGACCTCGGTCAGTTCGCGCCGCAGCGCGCGTGCCTCCTTTGTGCTTACCGCGTGCGAGCTGCGCGCCGCCTCCAGCGCGTGGCTGGTCGCGTCTCGCCACCTGCGGTTGGGGCTGGACGCGATCAGGCCTTCGACGTCTTCGGCGAGGTGCGCTGCGGTGCGCTCGATCGCCGCCATCGGGTTGTTCAGCTCGTGGGCAACGCCAGCGGCGAGTTCGCCGAGGGAGGCGAAGCGCGCCTGGCTCATCAGCTCGCGGCGCGCTGCTTCCAGGTTGTGCAGTGCCGTCGTCAAGCGTGCGCGCTCGTCGTCGAGTTGCGCGGTGAGTTCGTGCTGCTCGATCTGGATGTCCTCGGCGCGGCGCAGACGGCGGTCGTAGGAGCGCACGAAGAGGATATTGAACAGGCGCGCAAGCTCCGGCTCCTGGCGGATGAGGTAGTCCACCTGCTCGGTGGGCAGCTGGACTGCGACGACCTCGGTGGTGGTACGCGCGGTAAAGAAGCCGACCCGGTTGCTCGCCAGGGCGAGTAGTCCGATGACGTGGCCGGTGGAGGCGTGGTGCATGACGATATCGCCGGCGTCGGTAAAGCGCTGTAAAAGCACCTGGCCGGAAAGGGCGAAGATGACCTCCTCGACGTAGTGGCCCTCCTTGGTCAGGTAGACCCCCGGCGGGAAAGTCAGGCGCGGCTGGTAGCCCAGGTGCATGTCGGCGGCCTGGATGATGCGGCTGATGATCTCCTGGTCGGTCAGCCCTACGTCCAGTTCGGTGACCTCTGGCAGGGCGAAGGTGCCAGCGATAGAGGGGTCGCGCTTGGCGCGCATGTACCAGTAGCGGTTGAGCTGCTGCTGGATGTTGTGCAGGAGGGCTTCTGCCTTGATCGCCGGGGTGAACACGAGCATGTCGAGCCGCCCCATGTCCGTAAGTGCATCCAGGCCCGCGATCTCTGGCGCGGTGGTCAGCACCATGACGCGGGTGTACTCGAAACCGGGCTCTGAGATCAGCTCCAGCAACGGGTGGTCGGGCGCCAAGCCGTCCTCGTGGACGGTGACGGTGACAAGCGCGAGCGGGTTGCCGTCGAGAAGCGAGCGTAGGTGCTCGACATTATCGGCGGCGAGGATGTCATGCGTGGCGCCCAGTGCCTCGTTGACCACCTGCTGCACGTCGCGGGTGGCCTGGGACTTTCCCACGATAGAGAGGGTGGAACGGGGCAGCACCTAGCTCACCAGCCCCATCAGCTGCCAAACGGAAGGCAGAGCAAAGATCAACAGCAGCGTGGCCACGGTACCGACCACGAGTCCGACTATCGCCATCTGCGGAATGGAGATCTCCTTGGTGGCGTACGCAATCGCGTTCGGCGGAGTGGAGATTGGCAGCGACATGCCCAGCGAGCAGGCGATCGCCACCACCGCGGCAACCACGAGCGGGTCGATGCCGTCGAGGGAGAGCGCCAGCGAGACCGCCAGTGGGAGCAGCAGGTTGGCGGCCGCAGAGTGCGAGATGACGTTCGCCATGCCGAAGCCGATTAGGCTCAGCACGGCGAGGATCGCCAGCGCACCCATGACCTCCCAGCTGACCGAACCGACGAGCCACTCGTCCAGGCCGCTCGCACCCACGCCCGTGCCGAGCGCGATACCACCGGAGACGAGCCACAGCACCGGCCAGTCAAGTGCCTGGACGTCCTTGCCCCTCATCACCTGCAGGCACAACAGTGCCACGACGGGGATGAAGCCGACGGTGTTGGAGGAGATGCCGTGGAGCGGCTCGCTCATCCACAACAGGATGGTCAGACCTGCCACGGCGTAGAAGAGTTTCGCGTCGGTGGCGGTGTTCCACTTCGAGCGCATCTCGATGGAGATGCGGGTTTCAGCGGGGATGAAAACGAGACAGAGAAATACCCAGGCAAAGGCGAGGACAACCAGCATGAAAGGCACCGCCATGAGCATCCAATCGACGAAGGACACACGGATGCCGTGCTCGGCGAGCGCACCGATCGCGATCGCGTTCGGGGGTGTGCCCACCGGGGTGCCGATGCCACCCACGTTGGCAGCGAGCGGGATCGACAGCGCCACGCCGGCGCGCGCTTTGCCCGCGGGCAGCGTCTTGAGAATCGGGATGACGACCGCGAACATCGTCGCTGTGGTGGCCGTGTTCGACATGAACATGCTGAGCACGGCGGTAATCAGCATGAGCCCCAGCACGGTCAGGCGCGCCTTGTCCGGGAAGGGGCGCAACATGATCGCTGCGAGGTTGCGGTCGAGCCCGAACTTCTCCGCCCCGTGCGCGATCATGAACCCGCCGAGGAAGAGGATGATGACCGGGTGGGCCAGCGCAGAGAAATACGCGGATGCAGGAAGCAGCTGGTCTGCTAGTGCTGGATCTCCACCGGTGGGGTCGACTAGCGCGCCGTCGGAGAGTAAGAGGACCTCCAGCAGGATGACCAACACCGCCGTGGCCGTGAGCGGCACAGGCTCGAGCACCCAGAAGACGATGGCGAGTAGGAAGATTGACAGCATCCGATGCCCGGGGGTGGGCAGGTCCGGGATCTGGATGAAGAAGGGGATGAGGAAGCAAGCCACGCCCAAGAGCAGGCCCACCAGCTGCCTTTTGCTGAGCTGGGGGCCTTTGCTCGCGAGCGCCGGCGGGCGTTGTTTCGAGCGGCGTTTTGTCTCCACCATGTGTCGAATTTTACTCGCTACAACCAGGGTTACCGGTTTGGAAGGAGTTCTCTACGGCGTCCGCACGCAGGTAGACCGGCGAGCCTTCCTCGCGAAATTTCTCCGCCATCTGTTCTTTTCCGACAGAAAGCGAGGGGATCCCTAAATTCTGGATGGTCTGCTGCGTGACCGCATCCAAGGCCGCGCCAATTTTGTTGCCGAATTCGTCGCGGATGTCCTGGGAGATACGCATGGAGCAGAACTTCGGGCCACACATGGAGCAGAAGTGCGCCGCCTGCGCGGTATCCGGGTCCAAGGAGAGCGCGAACTGATCCTCCCAGCGGAACTCGAAGCGGGCCTAACTCATTGCGTGATCCCAGTCGCTCGCGCTCACCGATGCGCAGCACGACGCGGTGGTTGATCACCTCGTAGAGCGCGACGTATCCGGACCGATCCCGCCGGGGACGGATAGACGGCACACGTCGATCAGGAAGCACGAAATCACAGTGGGCTGGCCGTGCTGCAGGCGGGCGCGGGCCTTCGCATAAGTGAGGCGCTTGCGCTCACCCGCGAGGGCGTCACGGTTATACAGGACTCACTGGCAGTAACGGTGCGGGCAGAACACTCCAAAACTCACCGGGGGCGCACGGTGCCCATGCTTGATTCACGATGTAAGTGATTCTGGTTAGAGCGGGTTAAAACAATTGGCCCTGGCGATCCTCTTATCCCGGCACCGGGGGATAAGCATCCACACTGGCGGACGGACAACGCCGTTAAGGCATGTGCGGCGCTTTACAAAGATATTGGCGTCCAACTCGAGGATGAGGCTGTCTCTTCCATGTGATCACACGCCTGGCGCACTGTACTCAACCCCCGAGCAGTCGCTTGCGGAGTTCCCGCCGAGATCCGCAGCGCATTCTTCGGTCACACCGAAGCGATGAACGTACGGAATTACACTGATCTGATCGATGTTTCGGCCATGCAGTCGGCACTTGAGGGTGGTGCACTTGATGGTGCACTAGGAGGATGATTCTGGATGATTCTAAATGCTTCTGAATGATCGAAAACGCGCTTAAACAGCAAGGTTAGAATCGAATAACACCTGTTAGCCTCGAATGTAATCCGATAACCCAGAGGTCGTAGGTTCGAATCCTGCCCCCGCTACCAAATGTGATTAAAAGCGGCGCTCTTCACGGAGCGCCGCTTTTTCGTTGCTGAGGGTGACCCTCGGCTCCGGATCCAGGGCGAGCCCCAGAACAAAAACCGCTAGATCGAGGAACCCCTCGGTATCGAGGACCCGCGCAGGCGAGAATCAAAACCGGCGATCTGGCGGTCTGTGATGAAGACATCGTTGATCTCGCCCACCCGCAACACACGGTTCAAGCCGCGGTCGCCGATGTAGAAGTTGCCCTTGCGGTCCGTGGCCACAAACTGTGCGCCGTAGCGGCGGATCTGCAGGTTGCCCATCGCGGGAGCGCCAGCGAAGGTGTTCTTTGGCAGGCAGTTCCACGCGTCCCCGGTCACCGAGTTCATCGCGTTCGCCTCGCCGTACTTTTGGTCGCACTGGTGCCCCGGCATGCGGTCTACCAGCGAGATGCACTGGATGAACTCCTGGCCGTCGATCAGGTACACACCGCAGCGGGCGGTGTCTTGCTGGTTGGAGAACGTGGCAATCGGTGCCTGCGCGGGCAATTGCCGGTAGTCGGCCGGCCACTCCACGCCGCGCGGGTTCCAGGCCGGTTTCCATTCCCCAGCGGTCGCGGTGCCAGTGCCTGCGATGAGTGCAGCGGCGGCGATAACGGTGGCGAGCGTTTTGCGCATGGTTTCTCCCTATAGGTGCTGGTGTTGCGTGCCACTGTTGCTCTACACGCTACTGGCCCCAGCGCTGCGCGCCACCGGGAAGCGAATGCAACGTCAGCCCGCGCTCGCGGGCTACCTCGCCGAACTGCTCCACAAACTTGGCCGATCGCACGCCGCCTGCGCAGTACACCACCACGTCGCCGGCCGGCAGCTGCGCCAGCACGTCGTCGACGCGGCCCGCCTGGTCCAGCTCGCTCATGGGCAGGTTCGGGCCCGGAACCGCGATGTCGCTGAGCACCTTCTCGTGGGGCTCGCGCACATCGAGGGATACAGCGTCGCCGCGCTCGAGCATGCTGATGAGCTCGATACCCTCGTCGCTCGGCACCGCACACGCACCCGCGTACTCGCCAAGTTCAGTGACAAGCTCGCGAGCCGGATCGCGGGTGACATTGAAGTGCCTGATGGTAGCGGTGAGCGCATCGTAGATGTGCAGGCGCCCCACGTTCGCCGCATGGTTGGCAGCGCCGCCACCCGTTCCGATGCCGGTGAGGAACTTCACCACTTCGGTGGACATGAGGCCGCCCACCACGCTCGTCGTCACGCCCAGCACCCCGGCGGTGGCGCAGTCCGGCACCGAGTCCGGGTCCGGCTGGGCGGGGTAGAGGTCGCGCATGCCCACGCCCCCCTCCACCCCGCGCACAGCGGGCGCGCCAGAGCCGGACCACCACAGGGCCACATCGCCGCGATACCGCAGCACGGAGCCCCACACCAAAGGCGTGCCGGTGATCTCGGCAGCATCGGCAGCGAGGAACTTGGTGGTGAAGGTATCGCTGCCGTCGATAAGCACGTCAATGCCCTCGAGGTGCTCAACAATGTTAGCCTCGTCCAGGCGGCCGTCGACGGCGTGGATCGTGATGCCGGGCTGCAGCTCGCGCAGGCGCTCGGCGGCAACCTCCACCTTCTTGCGGCCAACGTCGGCGGCGCCGAAGAGGATCTGGCGGTGGATGTTGCTCAAAGACACCACGTCATCATCCACGACAGTGATCTCGCCCACGCCGGTGGCGGCAAGCGCCTGCATCACCGGGCAGCCGAGGCCGCCCGCGCCGATCACCAGCACGTGAGCGTTGTGCAGGCGCTCCTGCTCTCGGATGCTGAATCCGGGCAGGTTCATTTGACGCGCTGTGCGTGCGAGCTCAGCTTCTGGCAACGAAGTATTTGTATTCGCGGACATCGAAACGACAGTTTAGCTCCGCCTACGAGCAAGCCATGCTTCCCTCCAATTGCCTGCTCTTTCCGGTCGCGCCCGTGAATGCATTTCACTTTGGGCGTTCGCACGGGTGAGGAACCGTCGTAAAGTGTGACCATGGCAAACGAGAAGGCGGCACCCCCGGTGGTTGAAACACTAGGCATCGACATCGTGCCGGAGTCGGAGCGGACAGCGAAGCCCTCGGATTTGTTCTGGCCGTGGTTTGCGGCGAATGTGAGCGTGTTCGGCATCTCCTACGGCTCGTTCATCCTGTGGTTCGGCATCTCATTTTGGCAGGGTGCAATTGTCGCGGCGGTGGGCATCACGCTCTCGTTTTTCCTCTGTGGACTGATCGCCGTGGCAGGCAAGCGCGGTTCCGCACCCACAATGGTGCTCTCGCGAGCAGCCTTTGGTGTGCAGGGGCAGAAGGTTCCCGGCATCGTCTCCTGGCTTACGTCTATTGGATGGGAGACGTTCCTCTCCATCATGGCGGTGCTCGCCACCACCACCGTGATTCGCCAGCTCGGGGGAGACCCCGGCGTCATCACCAGTGTGATTGCAACGGTGATCGTGGCCGCGCTCATTGTTGCTGCGTCGGTGCTGGATGACGGGGTTCGGTCTCGGCTGGATCAACATCGCGGCGGACTGGTCGCGCTACCAACGCCGTGACACGCCGGACGGGGCAATCATCTTTTGGAACACCCTCGGTGGAGCCGTAGCACCCGTGCTCCTTGTCACGTTCGGTCTGCTCCTCGCAGGGTCGGATCCGCAGCTGGCGGACGCTATCGCAGGGGACCCGATCGGTGCACTCGCCGTCATCCTGCCCACCTGGATCCTCGTGCCATTCCTCATCGCCGCAGTGCTGGCGCTGGTATCCGGCGCTGTTCTCGGCATCTACTCTTCAGGCCTCACCCTGATCACGCTCGGCATCAACATCCCGCGCCCCGCCGCAGCCGCGATCGACGGCATTATTCTCACCGCAGGAACGATCTACGTGGTGTTCTTCTCGCAGTCTTTCCTCGGCCCGTTCCAATCGTTCCTGATCACCCTGGGTGTCCCGCTTGCCAGCTGGGCCGGCATCCTCATTGCGGACATCTATTCCCGGCGGCGGGATTACGACGAGGCAGCGCTCTACAACGCCCACGGCCGGTACGGCAGCGTGGACTGGGTGTCCCTCGCCATCTTGGCAACTGCGTCTGTGGTCGGCTGGGGGCTTGTCGCGAACGCGTTTGCGGAGGAAGCTGCCTGGAACAACTGGCAGGGCTACCTGCTGCCGCTGGTGGGTGAGCACTGGGCGGACGCGAACCTGGGTGTCCTCGTTGCTCTAGTACTCAGCTTCATCGTCGCGTGGTTTGCGCGCCGGGGTACCATCCGCCGCCAGGAAACGGGCCAGATGTAGCGCGCCCCTGGCGTAGCCCCATCTACAGCACCGAATCGGCCCAGCTGGCCAAGCCCTCAAAGCTCGACGATGCCACCGCGTGCTCGCGCTTGGGAATACGGCCCGCGGAGCGCGCCAAGCGCCCGGCCTCCACGGCGTGCTTCATCGCCACGGCCATGGCCTCCGGGTCCTGGCAGCGGTTCACCGCACTGGCCAAAAGCACGCCGGAGCAGCCGAGCTCCATCGCCAAGGCGGCATCGGAGGCGGTGCCCACGCCGGCGTCGATAAGCACGGGCACCTCCGCACGGGAGCAGATCAGCTCAATGTTGTGCGGGTTCAAAATACCCAGCCCGGTGCCGATGGGGGAGCCCAGCGGCATGACCGCAGCCGCGCCGAGATCTTCCAGGCGCTTCGCCGCCACCGGATCATCGGACGTGTAGGCGAGCACGGTGAAGCCCTCGGCGACCAGCATTTCGCAGGCGTCCACGGTCTCCACAACGTCGGGAAGCAGCGTGCGGTCGTCCGCGATGACCTCCAGCTTCACCCAGTCGGTGCCCAGCGCCTCGCGCGCCAGCTTCGCGGTGATCACCGCGTCGCGCGCCGTGCGGCAACCGGCGGTATTCGGCAGCGGGGCAATGTTCAGGCGCTTGAGCAGGTCGAACACGGACTCGCCCGCAGCGGCCTTCGCCGCGTGCCTGCGCATGGCCACCGTGGTCAGCTCCGTGCCGGACGCCACCAGCGCGCGCTCCAGCATGTCCATGGAGCTGGATCCGCCGGTGCCCATGATCAGGTGGGAGCCGAACTCCTTGCCAGCAATCTCCAGCATCGGCCTAGCCCCCCTGCACCGCGGTCAGCACATCCACAATCGCGCCATCCGCAAGCTCGGTGCTCGCCCACGCGGAGCGTGGCACAACGTCGCCGTTCAACGCCACCGCGGTGCCCGCCTCCGGCACGTCCCCGAGCACCTCGAGCACAAGCTTTTCGACGTTCCCAGCATCCGTTTCCCGCACCTCATCATTGACGGTGATTCGCATCATTGCCTCCTTGACTGTGCGTGCTGCGCGTGGCGCAGCGGGTCCGTTGCTTCCAACGATATCGGCGGGTCAATCTGTTCCACCAGATCCGCCCCGCAGCGTGCGGCCATGCCCGCCAGCAGGATGCCGTGGCGGAAGTAGCCGGTAGACACCGTCACCCGGTCGTTCACCCGGCCCAGGTAGGGCAGGTCATCCGGGGAGCCGGGGCGGGCACCCGCGGTGGCCTCGAGAAAGTCGCATTCCTCCAGCGCCGGGCAGATCTCGATCGCGTCGCGCAAGAGCTGGTGCACGCCCTGTACCTGCGGCTGGTCGCGGCCATCCTCGCGCGTGGTTGCGCCGATGGTCAGCGTCTTGTCCTCGCGCGGGATCAAGTACACCGGGCGGTCCTCCACAAACCCGCGCACCACGCGGGTGAGCAGCGGATACTGGTGTTCCGGCACGCGCACGTGCAGGATGTCGCCGTACACCGGGCGCAGGTCCAGCGGGTTCGCCTCGCCCTCGTACCACCCGGTGATGTCGGCTGCGCCCAAGCCCGCGGCGATCACCACCTGGTCCGCATCCACCTCGCCCACGTCGTGCACCGCGTAGGGCTCGATGCTTACCGACGCCCCCTTACAAGCGTCCAGAAGCGCCTGCGTGAAGCGCCGCGGCTGCAGCTGGTGGTCGCCGGAAATCTCCACGGCCCCGGCGAGCGCGGGGGAAAGCGCGGGCTCAAGCTGGCGGGCGCGCCGGGTGGTCAGGCGCTCCACCGCCATGCCGTGCAGGTGCTGGTACGCCGCAAGCTCCTCGAGGTGGGTGTTGTCCGCGCGGTCCCGCGCCACCACCAGAGTGCCGTCGGTGCGGTAGCCGGTGGCAACGTCGCTGTAGCGCTGGGTCAGCTCGATGAGCTCCGGGTACCACTTGGCCGCCGCCTGCATGAGGGGGAAGAGCGGGTCCTGCTTGTACACGACCTCCGCTGTCGGTGCGAGCATGCCGCCCGCGTGGTGGGAAGCCCCGCTCGCCGGCGCCGGATCGTGGACGGTGACCTGGTGGCCGCGGTCCGCCAGCGTCAGCGCCGTGGAGAGGCCGATGATGCCGGCCCCGATGATGGAAATCTTCACGGCTTCAGGGTAGCGCCGCGGTCGAACTCCTCCACGACTCGCTGGCAGTAGGCCCGCGGGTCTAAAGCGTGCATGATGCCTCGCACAATGGCCACGCCGTCCACGCCGGTGCGGGCGAGGTCGAAAGCGTCTTCCACAGTCACGTCGCCGATGGCCACCATCGGCACCCGCGATGCCGCGGCGAGCTCGGGGTAGCCCTCCAGGCCGATAAGGGCGCGGCCGGAATCCTTGGTGGGCGTGGCGCGGAACGGGCCGCAGCCGACGTAGTCCAGCACGTTCGCGTCTTTGTTCGCGGCCTGTACCAGCTCGAGCGTGCCGGTGGTCAGGCCGATCACGGCGTCCGGGCCGAGTAGCCGGCGGGCCGCTCGCACGTCCAGGTCGTCCTGGCCCAAGTGCACGCCGGCGATATCCACCCCGGCATCGCGGAGTGCCAGGGCGACGTCCAAGCGATCGTCGATAAGCACGGGCACCTCGGGGCGCACCGTGTGCACGGCGCGCGCCACCTCGGCGGCGAGGGTGTAGAGCTCGCGTGCGGAGATCGGCTTGGAGCGGACCTGGATGATGCCGGCGCCACCCGCCGCGGCCTCAGCGCAGCGCTGCACGACATCCTCGCTGCGGCCGGTGACAAAGTAGCAGCGCAAGTCCAGCGGTTTAGTCACGCAGCGCCTCGACCAGCTCGTCCTTGGTCATGCTGGAGCGGCCCTCAATCTCGAGTTCCTGGGCGCGCTCATACAGCTCATCTTTCGTCCAGTCCTCGTAGGAGCCGGACTCGCCGCCGCGCTTGCCCACCTTGGAGCGGCCGTCGCGCGCCGCGGCGTTCGCAATCGCGGCCGCCTTGGATTTGGAGTTGCCCTCCTCGCGCAGCTTCTCGTACAGCTCGCCGTCCTTGACGCTCGGGCCGCCTGGAGTGTCCTCTGGGTGCTTATCCTCAGCCATGCCCGCCGATACTACTGGGATTGCTGCTCAAGCTGCGGGGACGTGGGCAGCGCGGCAGGGGAGTACGGCTCCAGGCGCTTTGTCGGGCCATAGGACAGGCGGCGGTGCACCTGCTCGAACGGTCCAGGCGTGCCCGTGTGCTCCAGGATCACAGCCAGGATGAGCGTGATAATCCACACCGCCAGGCCCACAAGGAGCTTGCCGCTTACGGACGCTTCCAGGCCCCACCCCAAAGTAAACGGCATGACCAGCAGGATGAACAGGATGGACTGCGCGAGGTAACCGGACATGGAACGCTTTCCCAGCGCCACGAACGGGTACGCCCACGCCGGGGCGGTGGAGGTGCCGGTGGCTTCTGCCTGGGCGTTCATGCCCTGCTGGATGGAGTTGGTTATGAGCGCGAGGCCGGCCAGGATGGCGGGGCCGGTGAATAGGCCCAAGCTCGAGTTGAGCAGGGAGAGGGACAGCTCCAGCCGCGGGTCGAGCACGCCGATGCCGCTCAGCCCCCACGGCAGGCCGATGAGCAATACGATCGCGGTGCCGACGCCAACCCAGGTCCACAGGATGCGGCGGTGCTGGTCGACGTTAACCAGGTAGCCCTCGCGTGCCCAGATGTAGCCGATGAGCACCAAGCCGCCCAGCTCCAGCACGGCGAACGGGACGCTCACAAGCATGAATAGGCCGTCTGTGGCGTTGGTGCGGAAGTAGTCGCCGACGCTGGTGATGTCGGTGGTGAGGGTCATCATTTCTACCGGCAGCGCCGCGGCTTCGAAGAAGTACAGGCCAACCGCACCGATGACGCCGAAGAGCGCGCTCGCGATCAGGGAAAGGTACGCGATGATGCGCAACGTCTTGGTCTGGCAAGTGAAGAGCAGCGCCACCACCATGCCGGTCACGCCGTACACGGCCATGATGTCGCCCATGAAGAGCAAGAACATGTGCGCGAGACCGAAGAGGGCGAGGATGCCGTAGCGGCGCAGTAGGATGCGGCGCGCATTCTTGGCCGGGTAGCCCTTGCGGTACAGGCTGGCCGCGATCAGCCCGATGCCGAAGCCCAGCAAGGTGGAGAACATCGGCAGGCCGCGCACGTGCACGAACAGGGCGGAGAAGACTGCGGCCACCTGGTCGGCGACGTTGCCCTCGCGGACACCACCCAGGGTGGAGCCCGGCCCGCCAGCCTCGTCGTAGCCGTTGAGCAACCACGCCTGGACCGCGTTGGCCATGGCGATGCCCGCAAGCGCGAGGCCGCGGGCGAGGTCGGGGACGATCAGGCGGGGCTGGGGTTGCGTCGTAGGGCGATTCACGCCACCAGAGGCTACTCCTTCAGAAGCGCATCGGCATTTACACCCACATCGGGCCGGTTGTGGTCTCAATCCCCAGCGGCTCGATGTGCACAATGGTCTCGGCCCCGCCTAGCGCAGCAGCCAGGCCGGTTTCCACCTTGTCCGCGAAGTCGTGCGAGTGGTTCACCGTCCAATCACCCGGCACCTGCATGACCACGTTGATCAGCCTGTCCCGGCCGAAACTGGTCGTGCGCAGGGACGTGAAGGCCACACCGTTTTCCGCGGCGAACTGGTCCAGGAATTCCTCCACCACGGCAATCTCGTTCAGCGGCAGCGCCTCAGACAGCAGCCCGGCCATCGCGCCGCGCAGGAGCTGGTAACCGGTGAAGAGGATGTTGGCGGCAACCAGCAGTGCCACCACGGGGTCCAGGATCTCCCAGCCGGTAAGCCACACCAGCGCCATGCCGACGATGACGCCGACGGTCGTCCAAACGTCGGTAAGCAAATGCTTCCCGTCCGCCTCGAGCGTGCTTGAGCGGTGCGCCCGGCCGGCACGCACCAGCATCATGCCCACGACCAGGTTCAGCACCGTGGCCACGATGGAAAACACCATGCCCACACCCAGCTGCTCCAGCGGCTGCGGGTGGATAATGCGGGAGACGGATGTGTAGATGATCGCTGCGGCGGCGACCAGGATCAGCGAACCCTCCACCTGCGCGGAGAAGTACTCGGCCTTCGCGTGGCCGAAGTTGTGGTTATCATCCGCCGGCTTGGCCGCCAGTTTCAACGCCCACAGCCCCACGCAAGCTGCGACGAGGTTGATCACGGACTCCAGCGCGTCCGAGAGGAAGCCGACAGAGCCCGTCACCCACGCCGCGGTGATCTTCAGGGCGATGGTGATAACAGCAACGGCGATGGAGAGCCACATGTAGCGCTCAAGCAGGCGCTGTTCTTCGGCGCGGCTGGTTGATTCTGTGCGCAAGGTCGATTCCATGTGCAAGACCCCTTTCGGAACCGGTTGTTAGTCGGACCGAAGGTCTCGCTCACTCACCGCGCGCTGGCGGCGAGCCGGCGCCCCGGGCCCCGCGCAGGGCCAGTATGTCGAGTGCGCCGATTCGGGAGCTACTCCCCTTCAACAGGGCCGAAGTGTAGCACCCTGCTACGTTGGGGCCCATGGAACGTTGGCTTGTAGCAATTGGCGGCGCCGTCGTGGGCGCCCTGTTTTTCGGGTGGCTTTTGCAGATGCTGGGTGTTACCGGCATCCTCTACACCGTGCTGGTGCTCATCGGCTCCGCGGTGACCTCGTCCGCCGCCGGGGCACTCTTCCGCCCCCGCTAGGGGCTTTTTGCTTATCGACGAATCCTCATCACCACATGGGGAATACCCGTGTCCAAGAACTCTTCGCCCTCGGCGACAAAGCCGAAGCGGGAGTAATACTCCTTCAGCCCCGCCTGCGCGTCGATGACTAGATCACCCGGCCACTGTTTGGTGAACTCAATGCAGGCGGCGACAATCTCGGGGCCAAGCCCGGTGCCGCGGGCCTCTGGGGCGACCACGAATCTGCCGAAGCGGGATCCGGTGTCTGTAGGGAAGGCCCGTGCGCAGCCCGCAAGGTGCCCGTTGCTGTCCACAGCAAGCACGTGGAACGTGTCTTCTGCCGCGTCCACGTCATCGAGTTCCTTAAAGGGACAGCCCTGCTCCGCCACGAAGACATCCACCCGGAGCCGGAACAGTGCAAATGCCTCGAGCGCTGTCATGTCTTTGAGCTGTACAAACTTAAGCGTTGCCACGCCGTAATCCTAAGGTTCTGGCACGCGCGACCAAAAAGTGGCAAGGTATTCGTGTGTTACTGGTGTGAAACCAGTGATGTTGTGAGGTTTGTGAAAGGGTAGGCATGATCCGTCGTCGTGTAGCCGCAGCAGCGGCTGTAGTAATTGCTTTCACCAGCGCATTTTCACCGGTTGCAAACGCGCATGAGGTGACCAACTACATCTGGCGCAACGATGTGTTCTCCAAGACCCTCGCCGGCAAGCCGTTCGTGGACCGCGTGCTGCACCGCGTGCCCGGCTCGTTGCACGACGCGCCGAGGATTCCGGAGGAAGCCCGCCAGGCGGAAGCGCGCGGCAACGCTCTCTACGGCCCCGGCACCCCGATCTACGTGGGGCAGGGCGAGGACGCGCTTTTCTGCACCGTGGCAGTGGCGGGCTACGACGATGCCGGCAACAAAGTGGCGCTGACGGCCGGCCACTGCGCCAAGGAAGGTGACCCGGTCACCTCTGCGGACGCGGAGAAGCTGGGGCCCACCGGCACCGTGGTGGCCGTGGACCGAAACCTGGATTACGCCCTGATCCGCCTCGCGCCGAACACCGAGGTCACCCGCACGTACGACGGCGTCACCATCAACCACATCGGTTCCGCCCCAATTGCCCCCGGGAAGCCGGTGTGCAAGAAAGGTGTCGCTTCCGGTGTGACCTGCGGTATCACGTGGTGGGACTGGCAAGCGATGAACATCAACCAGGTGTGCGCGATGCAAGGCGACTCCGGCGGGCCGCTGTTTGTGGATGACCGCCTGGTGGGCTTTGTCAACGGCGGATTGTTCCCGCCGCCGTTCGCGGTGGCTTGCCACTCGCCGCTGCAGGGCCCGCTCCACTCACCGACGGGTTCCGCCCGCGCGGACGCCGTGTTCCCGCGCCTGGAGGGCGGATTCCGCCTGCCCGGGTAACCCGCCAAGCGGATCACCCACGCAGCAAGCTATCCGCCCAGCTGGTCGAGCACGGCATCGTGCAACAGGCCGTTCGTGGCCACTGCATCGCCGCCGTGCGGACCGTCCTGGCCAGCCAGCGAGGTGAACCGGCCTCCCGCCTCCGCGACCAAGATGGCCAGCGGCGCGAGGTCCCACAGCGACACCTCCGGCTCAGCCGCGATGTCCACCGCGCCCTCCGCCACTAGGCAGTAGCTGAAGAAGTCGCCGTACCCACGCAGCCGCCACGTCTGTTCCGTCAGGCCGATGAAGTTGTCGCGCAGACCCCGCTCCGTCCACCCCTCCAGGGAGGACATGGACAAGGATGCATCCTCCAACGAGCCCACCTCGGAGACCGCGAGGCGCTTCAACGCACCGCCAGCAAAGGTGCGCCACGCGCCAGCGCCCGAAGAGGCGTACCAGCGGCGTGCCAAAGCCGGGGCGGCAACCACACCCACCACCGGCTCGCCGTCCACCAGCAGCGCGATCAGCGTCGCCCACACCGGCACGCCTCGCACGAAGTTTTTCGTGCCGTCAATCGGGTCAATCACCCATTGCCGGCCCTCAAAGACTGCTTCGCCGCCGAACTCCTCGCCCAGCACAGCGTCCGCCGGGCGAGCTTCCGCGAGCTTTGCCCTCAGAGCTTCCTCAACAGCCAAGTCAGCGTCCGAAACCGGGGTCATGTCCGGCTTCGACTGCACCTTCAGATCAGCCGCCTCGAACCGCTCGAGCGTAATCGCATCTGCGAGGTCTGCCAGCTCAAGCGCAAGGGCCAAGTCATCGGAGTAATTCGGGTGAGTCATGGCCCAGAAGTCTAGCCTCCACCTCCGCAACCAGCTGGTGGCTCCCCGCCACGCACCACGTCACGCCTCCGGCATCCACCTTCGTCGCACGCCCGCCGACAGCCTCCACCAGCGCTTTACCCGGCAGCCAATCCCAGTCCGCCACCGAGTGCTGCAGCCAGCCACCCATCAGCCCGCTGGCAATCCCCGCAAGATCTACCGACCCCGCGCCCCACATCCGGATCGTCGCCGCGTCCCGCACCGCGCGCAGCCACGCCCCCAGGATGTCCTCGTCCCCCATGAAGGTGGGGTGCAGATAAGTTACCAGGGCTTTTTCGCTTATCGACGCTCCCTCGATACCACCAAGCTCCACCCCATCTGCGGTTGCTTTCCCCTCCGCAGCCAACCAGGTAGTCCCAGTCGCCGGGCGGTGCACGGCACCGATCAGCGCGTTGCCGTCCGCCGGGTCTCCCTCCGCCAGCGCGATGGCGGAGCAAAAGTAGTCGGAGCCCTGCGCGAAGTTGTACGTGCCGTCCACCGGATCGATCACCCAGGTCCGGCCTGTCTTGGACGCGCGTGCTGCGCCTTCTTCGCCGAGCAAGCCGTCGTCGGCACGCAAAGCCCCAAGTGCCTCGGCGACAAACGCCTCCGCGGCGTGGTCCGCCTCCGTGACCACGTCGGACACTGAGGTCTTCTGGTCCGTGCTCAGGCCTGCGGCGCGCATGCGCAAAGCAAGCCCACCGGCGTGCTCCACCAACGCGGCGGCAAGCTCTGCGTCGGTGGAGTGGCGGTGGGCTTCAATGAATTGTGCTGTGGTGGGAGCTGTGGAAGTCACAGCCCCTGATTATTCCTGAACGTAGACGTTCGAGCCGAGCTCGCGGAACTCCTTCGCCATCTCGCGCTCACCGCGGCGGAAGTCCTCGCCCTTGGCAAACGTCGGGATGCCCAGGTCAGCGATCAGCTTCCGGTTCTCATCATCCAGCGCCTCATCGATGGCGTCGCCGAACTCGTCGCGAATGTCCTGGCTGATGCGCATGGAGCAGAACTTCGGGCCGCACATGGAGCAGAAGTGCGCGGTCTTGGCAGGCTCTGCCGGCAGCGTCTCGTCGTGGAAAGACTCCGCAGTCTCCGGGTCGAGGGAGAGCGCGAACTGGTCGTGCCAGCGGAACTCGAAGCGGGCCTTGCTCATCGCGTCGTCCCACTCGCGCGCACCCGGGTGACCCTTGGCCACGTCGGCGGCGTGGGCGGCGATCTTGTAGGTGATCACACCGGTCTTCACATCGTCGCGGTTCGGCAGACCCAGGTGCTCCTTCGGGGTGACGTAGCACAGCATCGCCGTGCCACCCATTGCGATGTGGGCAGCACCGATCGCGGAGGTGATGTGGTCGTAGCCCGGTGCGATGTCGGTCACCAGCGGGCCGAGGGTGTAGAACGGCGCGCCGCCGCACCATTCCTCTTCCTTCTCGTTGTTGATCTGGATCATGTTCAGCGGCACGTGGCCCGGACCCTCAATCATCACCTGCACGTCGTACTCCCACGCGCGCTTGCACAGCTCGCCGATGGTCTTCAGCTCTGCGAACTGCGCGGCATCGTTCGCATCCGCGACGGAACCCGGGCGCAGGCCGTCGCCGAGGGAGAAGGCGACGTCGTACTGCGCGAAGATTTCGCACAGCTCATCGAAGTTCTCGTAGAGGAAGGACTCTTTGTGGTGCGCCAGGCACCAGCCGGCCATGATGGAGCCGCCGCGGGATACGATGCCGGTAACGCGCTTGGAGGTCAGCGGGATGTACGGCAGGCGAACGCCGGCGTGAATGGTCATGTAGTCCACGCCCTGCTCGCACTGCTCAATGACAGTGTCGCGGAAGATTTCCCAGGTCAGGTCCTCGGCGATGCCGTTGACCTTCTCCAGCGCCTGGTAGATCGGCACGGTGCCGATCGGCACCGGGGAGTTGCGCAGAATCCACTCGCGGGTGGTGTGGATGTCGTTGCCCGTGGAGAGGTCCATCACCGTGTCCGCGCCCCAGCGGGTGGCCCAGCGCAGTTTGTCCACTTCCTCGCGAATAGAAGAGGTGACGGCGGAGTTGCCGATGTTGGCGTTGATCTTGGTCAAGAACGCGTTGCCGATAATCATCGGCTCGCTCTCCGGGTGGTTGACGTTGTTCGGGATAATCGCGCGACCGGATGCCACCTGCTCGCGCACGAACTCCGGATCGCAGTGCTCGCGCAACGCGACGAAACGCATCTCGTCCGTAATGATGCCCTGGCGCGCGTAGTGCATCTGAGTGACGCGCTTGCGGTCCTTTGCCTTCAGCACAGGACGGGACGCACCGCGCCACTCCTCGCTGGCGGCGCCGCGCTTGACGGCGCGGGTGCCGTCATCGTTCAGGTTGCGCTCGCGCCCCTGGTAGGACTCCACGTCACCGCGGCCCACGATCCACTCGCCGCGCAGGTCCGGCAGACCCTCCTCCGGCTCCGCCCACGGCCCGCGGGTGCGGTACACCTTGAACGGTGCGTTAGGGCCGGTCGGGGAATCATCCAGCTGAATCGCGGTTTCCGGAACCTCAAGGCCATCCTTGAGAATCGGGGCGTAGCTGTGCTTGGGGTGGATTTCTTGCGCGTATAGGTCGGCCATGCCGCTCCTTCACTTCCTTCGCTGGTGCTAGCCAGACAGGTTCAAACGGTGCTCGCGCGGCTTCAGCGCGATCTCAGCCCGCTGCCGCGGGCACCCGTGTTTGGGTCGGGCCCAAGTCTAGCTCTACTAAGGTGTAGCGGTATGCAACCGGACACCCAAGCGCGTATCAAAGACCTGGACACCACCCTGACCACCATTGAACAGGTGCTGGACTTGGACCAGATGGCGCTGCGCGTCCGCGAATTGGAGGACCAGGCAGGGGACCCGAGCCTGTGGGATGATCCCTCGCACGCCCAGCAGGTCACCTCCGAACTTTCCAACGTCCAGGCACGGTTGAAGAAGGTCACGTCCTTGCGTGAGCGGTTGGATGATCTGCCGGTGATGTATGAGCTGGCGGAGGAAGCCGGGGAAGCGTCGATGGCTGATGAGGAGCTGGCGGACATCGCCACCCAGATCGACTCGCTTGAGGTGCAGACCATGCTCTCTGGCGATTACGACGAGCGTGAGGCAGTGGTGAACATCCGTTCCGGCGCGGGTGGCGTGGATGCCGCTGACTGGGCGGAGATGCTCATGCGCATGTATGTGCGCTGGGCGGAAAAGAACGGCCACAAGGTGGATGTGTACGACATCTCTTACGCCGAGGAGGCCGGCATCAAGTCCGCCACCTTTGTTGTCCACGGCGAGTACATGTACGGCCAGCTTTCGGTGGAGCAGGGCGCACACCGCCTAGTGCGTATTTCCCCGTTTGATAACCAAGGGCGCCGCCAGACCTCTTTCGCGGAGGTGGAGGTGTTGCCGGTGGTGGAGCAGACCGACCACATCGACATTCCGGACTCGGACATCAGGGTGGATGTGTACCGCTCGTCCGGCCCTGGCGGACAGTCCGTGAACACCACCGACTCCGCTGTGCGCATCACCCACATTCCCACCGGCATTGTGGTGACGTGCCAGAACGAGAAATCCCAGATCCAGAACAAGGCATCCGCCATGGGCGTGCTGCAGTCACGCTTGCTGGAAAAGAAGCGCCAGGAAGAAAAGGCGGAGATGGATGCACTCGGCGCAGGCGGCAACGCCAGCTGGGGAAACCAAATGCGCTCGTACGTCCTGCACCCGTACCAGATGGTGAAGGATTTGCGCACCGAGTATGAGGTGGGCGACCCGCAGAAGGTGCTTGACGGGGATATCGACGGCTTCCTTGAAGCCGGCATCCGCTGGCGCATGGCGCAGCTTCAGGGCGAAGACTAAGCCAGTTCCGCGAAGGCCTTCATCAAGCTCAGTAGCGAGCCGTCTTTGAGGTGGGTGTCAATGTGCCCGTCGCAAAACCGCTCGCCGCGCAGCACATACGTCAGCTCGGCCCAGAGGCGTTCGTGGGATTGCGGCCCGTAATCGTGTTCCACTTCGCCGTTGAACAGCTCGCCGTAAATCGCCATGGCTGCGTCCCGGTCGAACCGCTCGGAATGCTCAAGATAGAGGGTTGCGGACCACAGCCCGTCGTACAACCATTCCGGATACTTCGGCCAGCCTAAGGCGATGATGCCGCTCGGCTCTTGAAGCGCAGGGTGCCATTCCACCGTGGTCTCGCCAGCCTCCAGATGCTGGAGCATGCTCGTAGCTGCGCTACGGCGTTCCTTCTGGGTCATTGCCTCTACGTCCATGACAAAAGGCTCCCACATAGGGGAGCCTTAAGCCGGGAAATAACCGGAGGTTTAAGCGTCGCGCAGGTCGATGCCCTTCGTCTCCGGGAGGATCCACATGCTGATGAACGTGAGCACGCAGAGCACCACGACGTAGATGCCGGAGATGTGGGTCAGGTCCTGGGCGGTGAACCACTGGAAGATGTACGGAGCGGTACCACCGAACACGGCAACGGACAGGGAGTACGCGAAACCGATGCTAGAGGTGCGCTGGGAGGTGGGGAAGACCTCGGCCATGATCGGGGCGAGCAGGGCGCCACCGGCGGCGACCACCACAACAGCCAGGGTCGCGGAAACCAGCATCGTCCACGGGCGAGCGTCGATAAAGCCCATGAGCGGGATCTGCAGCAGACCCATGGCCACGGCGAAGATGAACATCACCGGCTTGCGTCCGATGCGGTCGGAGAGCGCACCCCACAGCGGCAGGGCAATCAGGCCACAGAGCTGGGCGAATACCGAGGTCCAGTAGGCGCCCTGGGTGGACATGCCCTCGTGGGTGATGGCGTAGGTGGAGACGTAGCTGGTCCACGTGTAGTGCGCAGAGGTGACACCGGAAACCATGCCGATGACCAGCAGGATGTTGACCCAGTTCGGGCGCTTCGGGGTGGCCGGGCGTTCGGCCGCGAGGTGGTCGTAGCTGTCGGTGCCGCCTTCCTGCAGCTCCTCGAAGTGGTCGGACTCCTTCATGTGGCGGCGCAGGTAAAGGGCAATCAGAGCTGCCACGGCACCCAGCCAGAACGGGATACGCCAGCCCCACGCAGCAATCTGATCGTCGGTCAGCGTCAGCGAAATAATGCCGCCGAGGGTGTAGGCGATCACGGAACCACCGAAGATGGACATGTAGACCATGGAGCCCCACTTACCGCGGTGGGCGGGCGGTGCGATTTCGGGGATGTAGCTGTTAGCGGTGGCGGACTCGCCGCCGTGGGCGAAGCCCTGGGCAACGCGGATGATCAGCAGCAGGATGGAGGCCCAGATGCCAATCTGCTCGTAGGTGGGCATGATGCCGATCAACACGGCGCTGAGCGCCATGATGATGATCGTGGTCATGAGGACGTTCTTGCGGCCGACGCGGTCTGCGATACGGCCGAATACGATGCCGCCGAGCGGACGGACCAGGAAGCCGATGGCAAAGACGCCGAAGGTGGCCAGCAGCGCGGACATCGGATCCGATTTGTCGAAGAAGGCTGCGGCGATGAACGGTGCGAAGACGGCGTAGGAGCTCCACTCGAACCACTCGAGCAGCTGGCCGATAAGGCTGGCGCCGAGCGACTTACGGTCCGCGGGGCGTTCCGCTTCAATGTGGGTGGTACCCATGCCGCGGCGTTTTGCCGCCGGCTGAGACACTGGTTGCGACACTTAATCCTCCCTCAGGTGACTGTGTTGGTGTTGGGGGAAATCTATAACGCCGCTCACAGCCCGCGGGAGTGGGTGGAAAATCTCCAATGGTCACATGTGTGTAGTTCGTCACCATTTCATTAAAAGGGCAGGTGAGGGACTTGAAGTAGAAAGCTTCTACCTCGAAATATGTTCGCTATGCGAACCGCTGTGCACTTAGCGCACCCTCTTTCGGGGGAGGGCATTCAAAAAGTGTTCGGGCCGGGCAATGCCGTGCGTACAGTTACTGCAACGGAGCAGGTTGGTTCGGCCTCGCCGTCGGACCCGCCCGTGCCCCGCGTACGGCACGTTTAAGGAGGTAATTATGGCTGCTCTGAGCCCTGAAGAGCTGAGCACTGAGACCCTCGCTGAAATTTTTGCTGCGGGTGGTCGACCCGCGGACAGTGAGCGAGAAATCAAAATTGTCGATACCACGTTCCGCGATGCGCACCAGTCCATCTGGGCGGACGCGCATGAGGACCGAGCACATCCTCGATCTTCTGGACGATGTGACCAACGCGGGCTTCGAGCACGTCGACCTCGTTGCCCCGATCGAGTTCGATGTGCCGGTGCGCTACATCAGGGAAGATCCCTGGGAGCGCGTTCGCCTTGTGCACGAGGCTGCACCTGACACCAAGTTCCGCGCGATGGTGCGCTCCCGCAACTTGGCATCGTTCGACTTCCTGCCGGACGACGTCATCCACACCTGGGTCGAGCGCCTGCGCGCCAACGGCTTTGCTGTCATCGGCGCGTTCGACGGCCTGAACGACATCGACAACATCGCAGACACCCTGATTCTGGCGAAGGAATTGGGTGCAGAGACCTACGGCTGCTTGTCCTACTGCCTGAGCCCGGTGCACACCGACCAGCTCTACATTGACAAGGCCAAGGAGCTGCTGGATCGCACTGACTGCGACCGCATCATGCTCAAGGACGCACCCGGCCTGCTCACCCCGGACCGCATGAAGACCATCATTCCGGCCATCCGTTCCGTGATCGGTGACCGCACGCTTGAGGTCCACACCCACTCCCTGACCGGCCTGAGCCCGCTGACCTACCTCTTCGCCGCTGAGCTTGGTGTCGACGCAATCCACACCTCGATCGCGCCGCTGGCGAACGGCCAGGGCCAGCCTGCTACCCAGGCGCTGGCACGCGACCTCCGCGCACTTGGCTACACCGTGAATATTGACGACGATCGAGTGGACGCAGCCTCCAAGCGCATCCAGGAGATCGCAGACAACGAGGGCAAGCCGGTGGGCAAGCCGCGCGCCTACGACGGTGTCCACTACATGCACCAGCTGCCGGGCGGCATGCTGACCAACTTCGAATCCCAGCTGGCAACCGCGGGCCTGTCGGACCGCTTCGAGGACCTGCTCTACGAAACCGCACGCGTGCGCGAAGAGCTGGCGTACCCGATCATGATCACCCCGTTCGCCCAGTTCGTGGGTACCCAGGCCGTGATGAACGTGATCTCCGGCGAGCGCTACTCCGTGGTTCCGAACGAGATCAAGAAATACGCCCTCGGCTACTACGGTGAGCCGCTCGCGCCGCTCGATCCGGACGTGCTGGAGAAGATCATCGCCAACGGCTCCTCCGAGATCAAAGAGGAGCGCCCGGAGCTCCAGCCGGCGCTTCCGGCTCTGCAGGAGCAGTACCCGGACGACGACATCGACACGATCCTGCTGCGCGCCACGATCTCCGGCAACAACGTCGACGAGATGAAGCGCTACATCGCCGAAGGCCGCTCCGGCCAGGGCGAAGGCATCGCCGGCGGCTCCTTGACCGCACTGGTCAAGCAGATGGCAGACATCGCCGAGACCGGACAGTTCCGCCTCAAGGCAGAAGACCTCGAAATCAACCTCACCAAAGGAGAGCAGAAGTAATGTCTAACACCCCGAACATCAACGAGATCAAGTCCCTCCTCGAGTGGGTTAACCAGTCCGGCGACATCCAGGAGCTGAACATCAAGTACGGCGACATCGAGCTCGCGATGTCCCGCACCCCGGGTGGCCTGAACCAGCAGGTTGCCGCGCCGGCACCCGCTGCTCCGGCTCCGGCAGCTCCGGCTGCTCCGGCTGCTGAGTCCGCTCCGGCACCGGCCGCACCGAAGGCTGAAGAGGCACCGGCCGAAGCTGAGGCTCCGGCTCCGGCAGCAGAGAAGGCTGCGCCGGCTTCCTCCGGCAACGGCACCGAGGTCAAGTCCCCGATGGTGGGTACCTTCTACGCCGCCCCGAAGCCGGGCGCAGACCCGTTTGTCAAGGTCGGCGACACCGTTGAGGTGGGCCAGGTGCTCTGCATCGTCGAGGTCATGAAGCTCATGAACAACATCGAGGCCAAGGTTGCCGGCACCGTCACCGAGATCCTCGTGGAGAACGAGGATGCCGTTGAGCACGGCCAGGTGCTCATGGTGATCGAGTAAGAATCAGACGAGAAGTAGGTAACAAATGGCAGAGCAAGAACAGCTGCTTGGCAGCGTCCTCATCGCCAACCGCGGTGAGATCGCGCTGCGCGTTATCCGCGCCTGCAAGGAACTCGGCATCAAGTCGATCCTGGCCTACTCCGAAGGCGACCGGGATTCCCTCGGCGTCAAGGAAGCAGACCAGGCCGTGTGCATCGGCCCGGCCAACGCCGCGAAGAGCTACAACGTCCCCGAGCTGATCGTCTCGGCCGCGATGGCATTCAAGGCCGACGCAATTCACCCGGGCTACGGCTTCCTTTCTGAGAAGTCCAACTTTGTCAAGATGGTCGAGGACGAGGGCATCGGTTTCGTCGGCCCGTCCTCCGAGCACATTCGCTTGATGGGCGACAAGATCGAGGCGAAGAAGATTGCCCAGCGCGCCGGCGTTCCCACCGTTCCGGGTTCGGACGGCGTGGTCACCGAGTTCGACGAGGCACTCGCGGTGGCAAAGGAGACCGGTTTCCCGCTGCTGATCAAGGCTGCCGCCGGTGGTGGCGGCCGCGGCATGCGCGTGGTCGAGAGCGAGGACACGCTGGAGAAGGACCTGAACGAGATCATGAACGAGGCCCAGTCCGCGTTCAATGACTCCTCGGTCTACATCGAGCGCTACCTCACCGACATCCGCCACATTGAAATCCAGGTGCTGGCGGACGGCGAGAACGCAATTGCCCTCGGCGAGCGCGACTGCACCTCCCAGCGCCGCAACCAGAAGCTCATCGAGGAGGGCCCGTCGCCCGCCATCGACGAAGAGCTGCGTGCTGGCCTGCAGGAAGCTGCCGTCAACCTCTGCAAAGAGGTGGGCTACAAGAACGCGGGCACGATCGAGTTCGTCTTCGACAACGTAGAGCGCAAGTACTACTTCATCGAGATGAACACCCGTATCCAGGTGGAGCACCCGGTGACCGAGATGATCACTGGTGTGGACCTGATCAAGGAGCAGCTGCGTATCGCCTCCGGGCAGAAGTTGCGCCTGACCCAGGACGACATCCAGATCCGCGGCCACGCCATCGAGTGCCGCATCAACGCGGAGGATGAACGAGAACTTCGCTCCGCGCCCCGGCACCATTACGCACTACCGCGCCCCGGGCGGGTTCGGCGTGCGCATGGATACCCACATCGAGACCGGCTACACCATTCCGCCGTTCTACGATTCCATGGTTGGCAAGCTGATCTGCTGGGCCGAAACCCGCGACGAGGCCATCGAGCGCACCCTGCGTGCCCTGGATGAGCTCACCGTTGAGGGCGTCGTCACCACCGGCCCGTTCCAGGCGCACCTGCTCAACAGCGAGCAGTTCCGCTCTGGCGACATCAACACCGGCTACGTGGCCAAGATGCTCGAGCAGATGAACGAGATCCCGACGGACGCTTAAATGCTCGTCCTGCTGGCGATGCTGGTGGGGGCCATCGTCCCCATCCAGACCGCCATCAACACCCGCTTCCGGGTGAGCGTTGGCGCGCCGATCGCCGCGACATTCCTTTCCTTTGTCGTGGCGGTCGGCGCCGCGTCCGTTATGGCACTCGTCGCCACCGGGGAGCTCGTTCCCCGCTTGACGACGGTCGCTCAAGAACCCTGGTGGATCTGGCTCGGCGGCTTCATGGGCGTGATGTTCATCGCCGGAAACATCGTGCTGTTCCCGCAACTCGGACCGGTCCAAACCGTCATCCTGCCGATTCTCGGCCAGGTGATTATGGGACTGATCGTCGATAAGCTCGGGCTCTTCAACTCGCCGGAAGTAGCGGTGGGGCCGCTGCGTCTCGCGGGTGCCGCGATTGTCGTCCTCGGTATCGCGATGGTGCTGGAAATCCACCGGTCTTCAGCCGCCTACGGGCGCGCGACCGGGACGAAGCTGTGGCTGCTTCGAGCCTTTGGCGTGGTTATGGGCATGGGTTCCGCCACCCAGACGGCTGTGAACGGACACCTCGGCAGGGTGATCCAGAGCCCGATTCAAGCGGGCCAAATTTCGCTCGCCGTGGGGCTTCTCGTGCTCACGGTGCTGGTGCTGACGTTGCCGGGGGACAGGCGGGCGCTCGCCTCCGGCGTCGCACCCGGGCCATGGTGGATGTGGATGGGCGGCGTGCTGGGCGCATTCTTCGTCTTCGGCGGAGCCGGCCTGGCACCGCTGCTGGGAACCGGCACCACGGTGATTGGGTCGCTGACCGGAACGATCATCTGCGGCCAGGTGCTGGAATCCCTCGGCGTCGGGGGAGGAAAGAAGGGGCGGCCGACAGCCTTGCGCCTCACCGGCCTTATCTTCGTACTGGCCGGTGTGGCAATGGTGCGGCTGCTCTAGCTAGATGTTCTTCCAGCGCTCCATGGTGAGCGAGGGGGAGAGGGCACGAGAAACACAGGTGGCGAAAGCGCCTTTCTCGTGCTGCTCTTCGGTAAAGAAGCTGTCTCGGTGATCCGGCGTACCTCCGGTCACCTTGACTACGCACGTGCCGCACGTGCCCTCCTGGCAGCGGGACATGATGGGCACATCCTCATCCTCAAAGACATCGAGCACAGAAGTGCCTTCGGGGATCTGGTACGTCTCGCCGCAGAACGTCACCTCGAAGGGGCCGTCGGCGCGGTGGTCACCCGCCAGGGTCTCCTCGGATGGGCGGAACGCCTCCCAGTGAATGTTCGACTTTGGAAGGTGCGCTTCGGCAACCTCGATGATCCCGTCCATGAAGCCCTGCGGGCCACAGACATACAGGTGCGTGTCTTCCGCAGGGACATCACTCTCCGCCAGCGCCGCTTCCACATACCCTGCCTGCTTATCGCGTGCCCCAGAGGCGAACACGCTGCGCGTCTGCCCATACAGGTGCGTATCAATCAAGTGGGACATCACCGCGCGTTCCGCGCTGGAGGCGAAGTACAAAATCGTGTAATCCGCGCCTTGGCGCTTCAGCTCGCGTGCAAGGGAGTAAATCGGTGCGATGCCCACACCGGCACCCACCAGGATGGAACGTTGAGCGCCTGCAGCTAGACCGAAGTTGTTGCGGGGCGCGGAAATGCTCAGCGTTTCCCCGGCCTGAACCTTGTGCAGCGCGATGGATCCGCCGCGGGAGTCCGGTTCCCGCTTCACTGCAACGCCGTAGCAGCCCTTCTCTGATTCGCCAGTGCCACTGTGCGTCATCGGGAACAAGGAGTATTGGCGGACCAATTCCTCGCCGGCGGGGCAGCGGACAAAGAAGTCCGCGTGGCAGCCCGGCTCATACCCGGGAAGGGGAGCGCCGTTGGGGGTGCTGAGCGTGATCAGTGCGATGCCGTCCCACGAGTGGTCA
This sequence comes from Corynebacterium sp. CNCTC7651, assembly GCF_021496665.1. Classification (NCBI taxonomy): domain Bacteria; kingdom Bacillati; phylum Actinomycetota; class Actinomycetes; order Mycobacteriales; family Corynebacteriaceae; genus Corynebacterium; species Corynebacterium sp. CNCTC7651. The sequence continues at coordinate 505,713 of NZ_CP071246.1, forward strand.
ACCTCTTCGACGTTCAGCGTAAATCGCTGCTCGCCGGCGATATCAGACTTCGACGCAGGGGCAGTCGATTCTATACCAACTCCCGCATAATCCTTGTCTGCCGACGGTCTGGACCGCGCAGCGAAAGCTGCCTCTCGGTCTTCTGCGTTAAGATCCTTCGTCCCTTTGTTCGAGCGGAAAATACTACCAAAACTGCCCCGCCCGGTGCCAAACGCTGCCACTTCAGAACCTCCAATAACCTGCGCAAACGTCACACTTTAACGCGGGGCGCCAACGCGATAAATTCGTGCCGCAAACTGGTTGCTGGCCATGTTTGCAGTGTTATTATAGAACCACGCTGAACGTGATGGATAACACACCTACGCGCGACTGCCAGGCAGGTAACACTATGCGGGGGATGTACTCACGGACACGCTGGAGGGCTCATGATGTCAAGCGAAAGGATGATCATGACGGCCACAATCGAACCAAGTCAGGAGAATCGGTACCAGCATCCTGTTCGGCCCGAAATTCTCCCGATGTCGGACAATCCGTATGAGGATTTCCGCTACTTCTACCGGGACGGTATGCCACTTCGTCCAGCGCCGAAGCGCCGGACGAAGGTGCCCGGCTGGTCTACGTTGCGCCATAACCTCTTCGATCGGTGGCACACGGTTGCAGATGAGTGGGAGGGCTACGACAGTTTCCAGACGAAGCTTCTGGATGACCACATGTGGCAAACCGATGAGACCGGTGCCAAGCTTGCAGAAGCATTCAAGCGCGATGGTGCGAAGAAGTCCCGCGCGGACTTTGAAACTGCGCTGAACCAGGGCATCGGTGCCGTTGAAGATCCGGCACCGGAGCTCGTCGAGTTCTTCGCAGAGGTGGACAACATCCCTGATTGGATCGACCTCGAAGCTGCGGAGCGCGGCCGCGTTGCGTACTACAACGTCACCCCGTCCGCCGAGCTGCTTTCCATCGGCTTCGCCTACTGGGCAACCACGATGGAGGACCGCACCTCCGCCGCCACGGGCGAGACCCAGATGTTCGAGCTGGAGGCCTTCACCCGTGTGATGGAGACGGTGAAGTTCTTCGTGGGACCTGGGCAAGAAGGGCGTGTTCGACCGCTACTCGGACGGCCTGAAGGCTGCGGTGCGGGTCCGTCTGCTGCACGCCCAGGCAAACCGCGGCCTAGAAAAGCTGTGGGGCCCGGAGCACTACAACGAGTTCGGCCGCCCGATCGGATCTTCTTTCTTGGTTTCCGGCGAAGGCTGGTTCGCTCTCATGCCCATCGGCGTGGACGAGTTCTTCGGCCGCTACCACTCCGGCGAGGAGTGGCACGACGTTGCCATGTACTGGGCCTGGGTGCTCCACCTCATGGGTGCTGAGGAGCGTCTGATTCCGAAGACCGGCGACGAGATGCGCAAGATGACTGACTACATCTACGCCAACGGCGGCTACTCCTCCACGTATCACGTCCAGGTGGCAGAGGCCCTCATGGGCATCTTGGAAAAGCTGGACCCACAGATGCCGGGCCAGGTGCTGGGTGCGCTGTCGTTGGTGATCGGCGATGAGGACACCAAGTTCATGGTGAAGGGCTCCCGCTTCGAGGGCACCCCGTACCTGCACTGGAAGCTCGCTTTCTTGGCTAAGGCCAAGGCGGAGGCTGCGATCTGGAGCCTGCGCGACAAGCTGCCGGGCGCCCAGGCCGCCAAGATCAAGAAGGCCGCCGACGGCAAGCCGCCATGGTCCGACGTGTTCAAGCAGATCGAGGACTACGTGGCAGAGCACGAACCACACGTCAAGGCGAACTACAGCCTGCACGACAACTCGAAGGAAGCCCAGCGCTAACCCTTGCCATTCTTTCCCAGCCAGCAACTACACCTAAGGAGAACACCATGACCCAGACTTTCGCTGAGAACCCGTTGGCGGCAGACCACTACACCCGCCAGGAGTGGCCGAGCAAGCGCGGTAGCCGCGAGGAGTTCGTTGAGCGTTTCGGCGAGGAGCGCGCGCAGCGCTTCACCCAGGCGTACTGGGCGATGGACCCGATCGCCGATGCTCTCTACACCAGCGGCAACAAGTCCAAGGACGTCATGCCAAACCTGCGCGAGGCACTTGCGCGGGGCGAGGCGGACGAAAACACCCTGCCTGAGGTTGCGGCGCTGATCAACGACATGAACTCTGCGCTCGATGGCGTGGACTGGGAGCGCATCGAGCGCGGCCAGCGCGCGGCGCTGTCCATTCCGGTGCTGGCGCAGAACCTCTCTCTCGGCCCGGGCGCGCTGATCCACACCTACTCCGCACCGTCCATCGCGGACATTCTGGTGAACACCGGTGAGCTGACCGAGGGTGCCGTGCACCGCCTCGCCTACACCACCAACTGGATCTACTCCGTCTACCTCAAGGACGGCCTGAAGCCGGGCAACGTTAGCTACATCCACACCGGCATGGTCCGCGCGATGCACGCGCATGTTCGCCGCGTGCAGACCAAGTTGGGCCTGGATTACAGCGAGTGGGGCGCACCGATCAGCGAGTTCGACATGTTCCGCACCTGGTTCGACTTCACCTACATCGCGTTCACGTACTGCCGCAACCTGGGCTACCGCATGTCCCTGGAGGAGGAGCAGGACCTGTTCTACCTCTGGAGGATCGTTGGCCTCATGCTGGGCATCCCGGGCGACCTCCTGGAGCCGGAGACGGACATCGACGCGTCGCAGGAGACCATCGACGCGATCCACTTCGTAGACGGCGACCCGAACGAGGCATCCCACGCACTCGTCGAGGCGCTCTTCAGCGGCTTCCGCACGAACGTGAAGGCGCTGCTGCCGTTCTCCGACGAGTCCATCGACGACTGGCAGTACGCGGCCACCCGCATCATGCACGGCGACGAGGTCGCGGACATCTACAACGTGCCGCATGCCGCGTCCCGCCCGTTCACCGAGCTGGGCATTCCGATGGTGCAAGAGCGCTACGACCTGCTCCGCGCGAACCCGGAGGCGCTGGAGAAGGAGGTTCAGCAGAACCACCAGATGCTGCTGGACGCACTGACCCAGGAGACCTCCTACATGGGTCAGGACGAGGGCATCAAGATGAACGACGGCGAGTACCGCCCGGGCGCCTAAACCCGCAAAATCGGAACCCGAATTCGGGTATCCTAACTAAGACCTACATCACTATTTCTTCTTGAAAGGAACCGGATCACATGTCCAACCAGTACCGAGTGCAGAACCCGTGGACCAACGAGATCGTAGAGACCTTTGACTTCCTGACCGATGAGCAGGTTGAGGAGGTGCTGGCGAAGTCTGCGGAGGCATTCAAGACCTGGCGCAACACGTCCATCGAGGAGCGCGCTGAGATTGTGGGCAAGGCCGCGCAGCTGCTCAAGGAGCGCGCTACCGAGCTGGCGCAGATCGCTGCGGAGGAGATGGGTAAGCCAATCCCCGAGGGCGAGTGGGAGATGAACTTCTCCGGCGACATCATGCAGTTCTACGCGGACAACGCTCCGGAGCACAACGCGCCGAAGAACGTCGACGTCCCAGGCGGCAAGGCTGTGGTCCGCCGCTTGCCGCTGGGCACCATCCTGGGCATCATGCCGTGGAACTACCCGATCTACCAGATCGCACGTTTCGCCGGCCCGAACCTCATGAACGGCAACTGCATCCTGCTCAAGCACGCCGAGATCACCCCGAAGTCCGGTGCTGCGTTCGAGCAGATCCTGAAGGATGCCGGCCTGCCGGAGGGCGTGTTCATCAACATCTACGCCACCCACGACCAGATCGAGACGATCATCGGTGACCCGCGCGTGCAGGGTGTCTCGCTCACCGGTTCCGAGCGCGCTGGTGCGAAGGTGGCAGAGATCGCCGGCCGTAACCTGAAGAAGTGCGTGCTCGAGCTCGGCGGCACCGACCCGTACATCATCCTGGACTCCGCGGACATCAAGGCATCCGCACAGGAGGCGTGGGACAAGCGCGTCCACAACGCTGGCCAGGCTTGCACCTCCAACAAGCGCATCATCGTCATGGACGACATTTACGACGAGTTCGTTGACGCAATGGTGGAGATCGCTGAGGGATACTCCAAGGGTGACCCGCGCACCCCGGGCGAGAACGAGTACTTCCCGATGTCCTCCCGCCGTGCGGCCGAGATCCTCAAGGACCAGATCGACCGCTCCGTGGCTGCAGGTGCAACCCTGCGCACCGGTGCAGAGATCGACGACACCACGGCGTACTTCTCCCCGGCTGTGCTGACCGACCTGCCGGTTGGTTCCGAGCCGTACTACGAGGAGTTCTTCGGCCCGGTGGCGGAGATCTACAAGGTTTCCTCCATCGACGAGGCTGTGGAGCTGGCAAACAACTCCTACCAGGGCCTCGGCGGCGCCGTGTTCTCCCAGGATGTCGAGAAGGCAACGGAGGTTGCGGACCAGATCGACACCGGCATGATCCACGTCAACCTCGGCCAGTACTTCTCCGCAGTCCTGCCGTTCGGTGGTGTCAAGCGCTCTGGCTTCGGCCGCGAGCTCTCCGTCTTCGCGCTCGATGAGTTTGTGAACAAGCAGTACCGCTACATCAACGACTAAGGTGCCGAAGCCCGTGCATCATCGCGGGCTGAATAACCGCATAGCCCCCGCCGGCCGTGATCACACGCGCCACGGGGGCTACTTGCGTCACACCGGTAACAGGTAATGTGAGCCCCGTGATTACCTTCGACCACGTAACCAAGGTGTATCCCACCTCGGGGCGCCCCGCCTTGGACGATGCCTCTTTCACCATCGAAGACGGGGAATTCGTGTTCCTCATCGGGCCGTCCGGCTCAGGCAAATCGACATTCCTGCAGTTGATGATCCGGGAGGAAAACGTTTCTCCGGCGACATCTGGTTCAACAACTTCCACGTCAACGCGCTCAAGGGCAAAGACATCAATCTGCTGCGCCAGTCCATCGGCTACGTGTTCCAGGATTTCCGTCTGCTGCCCAAGCTCACGGTGTACGACAACGTGGCGTTTGCGCTCCAAGTCATCGGTAAGCGCCAGAAGCGCATTGACAAGTTGGTGCCGGACGCTTTGGAGTTGGTCGGGTTAGCGTCGAAAAGCAAAAGAATGCCCCATGAGCTCTCCGGAGGCGAGCAGCAGCGCGTGGCCATCGCGCGTGCGTTTGTGAACAAGCCCCCGCTGGTGCTGGCGGATGAGCCGACGGGCAACCTTGACCCCGCAACGGCGGATGAGATTACGGCGCTGCTGGCGCGCATCAACCGCCTGGGCACCACGGTGGTGATGTCCACGCACAACGCCAGGGCGGTCAATGACATGCGCCAGCGCGTGATGGAGCTGAATATGGGCAAGCTAGTGCGCGATGACCGCAACGGCGTTTACGGCAACGTGAGGGGGTAGGGCAATGAACGTTGGCTTTATTTTCAAAGAGGGCGTGAAGGGCCTCGGCCGTAACATCACCATGACCATTGCTTTAGTGATCACCACGGCGCTGTCGCTGGCGCTGGTGGGGGCCGGCATCATGATTTCTCAGGCCACCGCGGCCACGAAGGACCTGTACCTGGACCGCGTGGAGGTGATGGTGGAGTTGGACGAGGAGACTTCGGCCGCCGACACCGATTGCTCCAGCGAGGCGTGCCGCGAGGTGCGCGACACGCTGCAGAAGGATGACCGGGTGGAGCAGGTGACGTTCCGCTCCCGCCAGCAGTCCTATGAGCGCTTTGTGGAGTTGTTCAAAGACTCGGAGCCGGATCTGGTGCGCGAAACCAGCCCGGACGCACTGCCGGCAGCGCTGCACGTGCGGTTGAAGGACCCCTCCGACACGGCACCGATCGACGCAGTTGCCTCGCTGCCCCAGGTAACTGTGGTGACTGATCAGGCGGACACCGTGCGCGGCGCGGCGAACACCATGGATACTTTCCGCAACGTTACCTGGCTGGTCGCCGCGGCACAGGGGCTTGCGGCACTGTTCCTGATTGTGAACATGGTGCAGCTAGCAGCGTTCAACCGGCGCGAGCAGATCAGCATCATGCGCATGGTGGGTGCCTCGCGCTGGTTTACGCAGGCGCCGTTCGTGCTTGAGGCGGTGCTTTCAGTCTTTGCCGGCGCGGTGTTGGCAACGCTGCTGGTGTGGGTGGCCAAGCGCTCTGTGGCGGATCCGATGCTGGCGCAGCTGTACTCCTCGCAGCTCATTGCCCGCGTGCCGGATGCCGCGGTGTGGACTGTCATGCCGCTGGTGGGGCTGGGTGCGATGGTGATCGGCGGTATTGCGGCCCAGGTGGCACTTCGTTCCTACGTGCGGAAGTAGTAAGCTTTGGCCCTTATGGCCAAGAAGAAGAAAACCAAAACCGGAAACTCCGGCGTCTTGGCAACCAACCGCAAGGCCCGGCACGATTACACCATCCTGGACACCTGGGAGACTGGCATCGTGCTCGTGGGCACAGAAATCAAGTCCTTGCGGGAGGGCAAGGCGTCGTTGACAGAGGCGTTTGCCACCATCGACAACGGCGAGGTGTGGCTGCGCAACCTGCACATTCCTGAGTACTCGATGGGGCACTGGACCAACCACACCCCACGCCGCACACGCAAGCTGCTGATGCACCGCCGCGAGATTGATTCGCTGGAGGGCAAGTTGCGCGACGGCAACCGCACCCTAGTTTCGCTCTCGCTGTACCTGAAGGACGGCCGCGCGAAAATTGAGCTCGGGCTTGCTCAAGGTAAGCAGGATTACGACAGGCGCCAGGACATCAAACGCCGCACCGAGGACCGCGAAATCGCCCGCGACCTGGGACGCAAATTCAAGGGAATCAAAGCCTAAGTAGCCTTGGATGCCATGGCTACTACACAGAAGACGGCACTGATCACCGGAGCGTCCCGCGGCATCGGCCGCGCGATCGCAGAAGAGTTGGGCAAGGATCACCACATCCTCGCGGGTGCGTCGAAGGATGCGTCCGACATCGTGCAGGCGCTGCCAAGCGCCGAACCGTTCGAGGTGGATCTGCGTGATACCGCCGCACTGGAGCAAGCCGCCGCAGGTATTGAGCACCTCGATGTGCTGGTGCTCGCCGCCGGCGTGCTGCACAAGGGCCCCTTCGAGGAGCTCACGGATGAGCAGTGGCGCGAGAGCATGGACATCAACGTCCTGGCCCCCGTCACGCTCACCAGGGCTTTGCTTCCTGCTTTACGACGTTCGCAGGGGCTGATCATCACCATCAACTCCGGCGCTGGCTTGCACGGTGTGGCGGAAAACACCGCCTACTGCGCGTCCAAATTCGCGCTTCGCGGCTTCACCGAATCGCTGCAGGAGGAACTGGCGGGCGAGGTGCGCGTCACGTCGCTGCACCCGGGCCGCACCAACACGGACATGCTGGCGGGGGACGACGGCCGGCCGAAGATGGACGCGGACAACGTGGCCAAGGCGGCACGCCTTGCGGTGGACGCTGGCCCAGACGCGGTGGTGGAGATCTTGCGCGTGCGTCCCGCGCGCACCTAGGTTTTGGGCAAGTCCTGCAACGGGAATACCGAGCGGGGTCTTGCGGTTTGTGCCGGTGTGAGATAACGTTCTCACTCCTACGTTTCTTCGTAGTCGAAGGGGTCGATTTGGTTTCGACTTCATCTACTCAGCCAGGGGAAGCGTGCCGGTGCAGGCAGGAGACCACCGTAAGCGTCGCTGTAACCAATAAACGCAGAGAAGAACTCTCAGCGTGACTACGCCCTCGCTGCCTAAGTAATAGAGCAAGCGACCTGCGTGTCCGTCAGGCCGGGGATGTCCCCGATCCGGTACCTGGCGTCGACTTAGGGGACTTGCCTTCCGGCCCTGTCAGTGGGGCCTTGGAAGGGACTTCTTTCACTGACTGGGCCCGTCATCCGGACATGTTTGCCTGATCCGGAGGGCCGATGAGAGGCAAGGTGCGAACTGCGCACGGAGAAGCCCTGGCGCGGTGGTGAAGGACCCGGGTTCAATTCCCGGCGGCTCCACTGTCAGTGAAACCCGCTGGTCCGATACGGCCAGCGGGTTTTACGTTGAATCCCATTTTTTGTACAGGCGCGATCTTTAGTATTCCCAGCATGAAACGCGTCGTGATGGGCTCGCTCGCTGCTGCAACGTGGGTTTTGGGGGGTTGCGCCGGCGCGCCGGCACCGGAAACTCCCCAGCCGGACACTGTCTCGGCTGTCACCGAAACTGTGACGGCCCAGCCCGCTACCAGCGCGGTAACGCCGGAGGCTGAGTCCAGCGCGGCACCCGCGTCGGAAGCTGAGCAATCTGCGCAGAACGCGGACCCGAAGAACGCTGGCACCAAGAGCGCGGAGCCGAAGCGCGGCGTTCCTGGCGCTCCGCTGGCCTACCCAGGTGCCGGCGGACCTGTCCCGGCGAACGCGCGGCCGGTGAAATCGGTGAAGAAGTACAGTGCCGGCGGCCCCGAGTTCGCGGTGTTCAAAGCCCCGTCCGGCAATATCGGCTGCATGATGAATCTGGATAGCCCGCAGATGTTCGACTGCGGTGTGCAGAGTCTCATGGAGAGCGGAAAGCTGGGCATCGGCGAGTACGGGGGCCCGAACTGGATGGCGGAGATTCTCCACGGCACCGTCCGCGAACAATCGGACCCGCCGCTGTACTTCGATGAGGTTTGGCCGGCTGGATCTACACCTGCAGAAGTTGTCCAATACGGCGAAGTGGTGCAGCACGGACCATTCGTCTGTGCGGTGGAAGAAACGGGCGTGACCTGCTGGGATTCTGAATCCGGCAAGGGTGCATGGCTGGAGCGAGAGAACATCGTGTTCTTCTAAGGGCACCCCTGTTTGGCTTCCAAGTTTGGAAAACCTAATCTTGGACAGGCAAACCTATCCTTATGGATGAACCCGTTTTGAACAAAAGGATTGCCATGTCCCGTTTCCCGCGTACCGCACTGATCGCACTCGCTGCTGCAGGCTCCCTCACCTTGGGTGCGTGCTCCAACGCTGAACCGGCCCTTGACTCCAACACGCCGACCAGTGTGGCAAGCGCTACTGCCTCTGCTGCAGCATCCGCGGCAGCCGCCGACACGGCAACTGCGGACGCCGCAGGCACTGTCACCGTGACCGACAACTATGGCGAGAAGGTTGTGCCGAGCCCGCCGCAGCGTGTCGTTGCGCTGGACAACCGCACGTTCGAGCTGCTTGATGCTTGGGGCGTGAAGCCGGTTGCAGCTGCCCGCGCACTGGTGCCCAACACCATCCCGGGCATTGCGGACGATGATTCGATCGTGGATATCGGCAACCACCGCGAGCCGAACCTGGAAGCGCTTGTGGCTGCAGATCCAGATGTCATCATTTCCGGCCAGCGCTTCACGTCCTACGACGAAGAGATGCAGAACCTCGTGCCGGATGCTGTGCTGCTGGAGTTTGAGCCGCGCGAGGGTGAGCAGTTCGACCAAGAACTCATCCGTCAGACGCTTGAGCTGGGTGAGATCTTTGGCAAGCAGGCCGAGGCTGAGCAGGTTGTGGAGGACTTCACCAAGGCAATCGTGCGTGCCCGCGACGCGTACGACCCGTCGCAGACCGTCATGGCCCTGAACGTTTCCGGTGGCGAGATCGGTTACGTCGCCCCGACGGTTGGTCGTGTGTGGGGGCCGCTGTTTGACCTGATCGGTCTCACCCCGGCTCTCCAGGTGGAGGGGGCCACGGAGAATCACAAGGGCGACGACATTTCTGTGGAGGCAATCGCGGATTCCAACCCGGACTGGCTGCTGGTGCTGGACCGTGACGCGGGCGTGAAGTCTGCGGAAGGCTCCCCGGAGGCGCTGTCCGTGATTTCGGATTCTGCTGCGCTGCAGAACGTGACCGCGGTGAAGGATAACCGGATCTACATTGCGCCGAAGGACACGTACACTAACGAGTCCATCCTTACCTACACCGAGATCCTGAACCAGCTCGCAGACGCATTCGAGGCTGCCAAGTAGTGGCTACAACCCGCCCTTCGATCCTAAGCGCCAGGTTCCTCCTGGCGCTTTTCGGCGTGCTCGCTCTCCTGGGCGCCTCACTGGCGATCGGACAGTACGACATTCTGGGGTCCGAAGACGGCTGGGCCATGTTTACCACGACCCGCGTGCCGCGCACGATCGCGTTGGTGCTCGCGGGTGCGGCAATGGCGATGAGCGGGTTGATCATGCAAATGCTGACGCAGAACCGCTTTGTCGAACCGACTACCACAGGCACCACGGAATGGGCGGGCTTGGGACTATTGCTGTCCTTTGTGCTGTTCCCCAACGGCACGATTATGACCCGCATGCTCCTCGCCATTGCATTCGCGTTCGCTGGCACGATGGTGTTCTTCGCGTTCCTCCGCAGGGTTACGCTGCGATCAAGCCTGATCGTGCCCATCGTGGGCATCATGCTCGGTGCTGTTGTCAGTTCGGTGTCAACGTTCTTCGCCCTGCAAACTGACCTCCTCCAATCCCTGGGTGTCTGGTTCGCAGGCTCTTTCACCTCCGTAATCAAGGGTCAGTACGAAGTGCTGTGGGTCGTCCTGTTCGTAGTCATCGCAGTTTTCCTCTATGCCGATCGCATCACCGCGGCCGGGTTGGGCGAGGACATTGCCACCAGCATCGGCCTGAACTACAACCGCATCGTGCTGGTGGGAACGGCTCTGGTCGCTGTCGCCTCCGGCGTGGTCACCGTCGTTGTGGGCAATCTGCCGTTTTTGGGCCTGATCGTCCCCAACATGGTCAGCATGGTCCGTGGGGATGATCTGCGTTCGAACCTTCCGTGGGTCTGCCTGACGGGCATTGCCGTGGTCACCGCGTGCGACATCCTCGGGCGCACCATTATCGCGCCGTTCGAGATGCCGGTGTCGGTGATTCTCGGTGTCATTGGCGCTGCTGTGTTCATCGCGTTGATTGTGAGGCAGACGCGTCGTGGGTAGGGCAGTAGGTGCTTTTGAATCGTCGAAAAGCAAGCGGCGCTATTGGGTGGCGCTCGCGGTGCTTGCCGTGGTTGCGGTGCTGACCACTGCGGGCCTGCTGGCGTACAACAACCCGGTTGAGTTTGGCTCGCGGGGCTACTGGTTGATCGCGCAGCGCCGGCTGAACTCCGTTATCGCGATGGCGGTGGTTGCGGTGTGCCAAGGTGTGGCGACGGTTGCGTTCCAAACCGTGACGGGAAACCGCATCCTCACCCCGTCAATCATGGGCTTTGAAGCGTTGTACGTGACCATCCACACGGCAACCATTTACTTCTTCGGCGCGACAGGACTGCTAAACGCCCGCACGCTGGAGATGTTCCTGTTCCAGATTGCGGTGATGGTGGTGCTGTCGCTGCTGCTGTACTCCTGGCTGATTGTGGATAACGCGGCGAATCTGCACGCGATGCTGCTAGTGGGCATCGTGTTGGGTGGGGGACTGGCCAGCGTTTCCACCTTCATGCAGCGTATGTTGACGCCCAGTGAGTTCGACGTGCTCACCGCGCGGCTTTTCGGCTCCGTGAACAACGCGGACCCGGAGTACTACCCGGTAGCTGTCCCGCTGATTCTTTTAGCGACGGTGCTCATGCTGGCCAACTCCCGCAAACTCAACGTGATGGGGCTGGGAAGGGACGCGGCAGTCAATCTGGGTGTGAACTTCCGCAGGCCAGGCGATTTACACCTTGGTTCTGGTGGCGGTGCTCATGGCGGTGTCCACGGCGCTTGTGGGGCCAATGACGTTCTTGGGCTTCCTGGTGGCCACCCTGGCGTACCAGTTCACCGATACGTACGACCACCGCTTCATCTTCCCGATGGCCGCGCTGCTGGGCTACTGCGTGCTCGCCGGCGCGTACTTTGTCATGAACCACATCTTCTACGCCCAGGGCGTGGTCTCCATCATCATCGAACTCGTGGGAGGCGCTACGTTCCTTGTGGTGATCCTGAGGAAGGGGCGACTGTGATTCGGCTTGATCAACTGCACAAGGCATATAGCAGCGAGGTTGCGATTGGCCCGGTGGACCTCGAGATTCCCACCGGCGGCATCACCGCGTTGGTGGGCCCGAATGGTGCCGGCAAATCTACGTTGCTGACCATGATCGGCCGCCTCCTCGCCGCTGATTCCGGCACTGTGACGATTGGGGACAAGAACATCGCGGAAGTGAAGTCCAAGGACCTGGCGAAAATCGTCTCAATCCTGCGCCAGGAGAACCACTTTGTTACCCGTTTGACCGTGCGCCAACTTGTCGGCTTTGGCCGATTCCCATACACGGGTGGCCGGCTCACGGATGAGGACGAGAGGATCATCTCCAAGTACATCGACTTCCTTGGGTTACGCGAGCTAGAGGGCAGGTTCCTCGACCAACTCTCCGGCGGCCAGCGCCAGCGCGCTTACGTTGCCATGGTGCTCTGCCAGGAGACAGAGCACGTGCTTCTCGACGAACCTTTGAACAACCTCGACATCGCCCACAGCGTAGAGATGATGCAGCACCTGCGGGATGCCTCCCGCGAGTTCGGGCGGACAATCGTGATCGTGCTGCACGACATCAATTTCGCCGCCCGATACGCCGACCACATCTGTGCGGCGAAGAACGGGCAAATCGTGGCGTTTGGTACCCCGGAAGAGATCATGCGTGACGACTTGTTGACCGACATTTTCAATACTCCGGTCCAGGTCATCGAAGGGCCGCATGGCCCTATTGCCGCTTATCACTAGGGCAGTCGCGTGGGCCACCATGGCCAGTGAGCTGGCGATTTGCCAGTTTACAACCGACATGGTTAAGTAATCCCCCGTTGCCGAGAGCAAGGAAACGCGCTCAAGGGAACGAGATAATTTCAGAGGTTACGCTCCGGTGAACGGAGAAAGCCCCGCAAATGAACGCGGGGTTGACAACGGAAACTGGAAAGTGTAACTTCAAACAAGCCGCTTACGGAATAGAGGCGAGAGCTTCTGGGCTGGGGTGTGCGTGTGTTGTTTGAGAACTCGATAGTGTGCCAATGCATTTTTGTTTGTGGGTTGGTTGTGTGCCTGTGACACATTTTGGCTGCATGGTTCCGTGTTTTGCGGGGTGTGTGGTTGGTGTGTGCTGGTGGCTGCGTTCTGAATCCTTTGATGGGGGCGTGGTTGATCGGTTGGGCCATGATTGGTTCACTGACGTTTTTTGCAAAGTTTTTGGTTGGCCCTTAAGTTTTTCCTCGTCGGATGTGGGGCCAGCCGTGTTTGCAGTAATTTTAGGAAAACATTTTTTGTAAGCCAGTCCTGCACCGGTTTGGTGTGGGGTGGTTTGTTTTGGTTGGGTATATTGGGCTTTTCACGGCCTGTTTCTTGACGAAACATGACACTCTGTTTCGGGGTGTTTTTTGTGGAGAGTTTGATCCTGGCTCAGGATGAACGCTGGCGGCGTGCTTAACACATGCAAGTCGAACGGAAAGGCCCTTTCGGGGGTACTCGAGTGGCGAACGGGTGAGTAACACGTGGGTGATCTGCCCTGCACTTTGGGATAAGCCTGGGAAACTGGGTCTAATACCGGATAGGACCATCGTTTAGTGTCGGTGGTGGAAAGATTTTTTGGTGTGGGATGAGCTCGCGGCCTATCAGCTTGTTGGTGGGGTAATGGCCTACCAAGGCGTCGACGGGTAGCCGGCCTGAGAGGGTGTACGGCCACATTGGGACTGAGATACGGCCCAGACTCCTACGGGAGGCAGCAGTGGGGAATATTGCACAATGGGCGCAAGCCTGATGCAGCGACGCCGCGTGGGGGATGACGGCCTTCGGGTTGTAAACTCCTTTCGCCAAGGACGAATTTTGGACGGTACTTGGAGAAGAAGCACCGGCTAACTACGTGCCAGCAGCCGCGGTAATACGTAGGGTGCGAGCGTTGTCCGGAATTACTGGGCGTAAAGAGCTCGTAGGTGGTTTGTCGCGTCGTTTGTGGAATACCGCAGCTTAACTGTGGGGTTGCAGGCGATACGGGCATAACTTGAGTGCTGTAGGGGAGACTGGAATTCCTGGTGTAGCGGTGAAATGCGCAGATATCAGGAGGAACACCGATGGCGAAGGCAGGTCTCTGGGCAGTAACTGACGCTGAGGAGCGAAAGCATGGGGAGCGAACAGGATTAGATACCCTGGTAGTCCATGCCGTAAACGGTGGGCGCTAGGTGTGAGTCCCTTCCACGGGGTTCGTGCCGTAGCTAACGCATTAAGCGCCCCGCCTGGGGAGTACGGCCGCAAGGCTAAAACTCAAAGGAATTGACGGGGGCCCGCACAAGCGGCGGAGCATGTGGATTAATTCGATGCAACGCGAAGAACCTTACCTGGGCTTGACATACACCAGATCGGGCTAGAGATAGTCTTTCCCTTGTGGTTGGTGTACAGGTGGTGCATGGTTGTCGTCAGCTCGTGTCGTGAGATGTTGGGTTAAGTCCCGCAACGAGCGCAACCCTTGTCTTATGTTGCCAGCGGTTTGGCCGGGGACTCATGAGAGACTGCCGGGGTTAACTCGGAGGAAGGTGGGGATGACGTCAAATCATCATGCCCCTTATGTCCAGGGCTTCACACATGCTACAATGGTCGGTACAACGCGCAGCTTCCCTGTGAGGGGGTGCGAATCGCTGAAAGCCGGTCGTAGTTCGGATTGGGGTCTGCAACTCGACCCCATGAAGTCGGAGTCGCTAGTAATCGCAGATCAGCAACGCTGCGGTGAATACGTTCCCGGGCCTTGTACACACCGCCCGTCACGTCATGAAAGTTGGTAACACCCGAAGCCAGTGGCCCAAACGTTTGTGGGGAGCTGTCGAAGGTGGGATCGGCGATTGGGACGAAGTCGTAACAAGGTAGCCGTACCGGAAGGTGCGGCTGGATCACCTCCTTTCTAAGGAGCTTTATGTTTTTGTACCCGCAGTTGCGGGTGCCGCACAGTGTGTCGAACAGTGTTTGTTGAGCAGTGTTTGATGCCTGTGTGGTTGGTGGTTGAGTCGCCGTGTGTGCGGCTGCCGCCGTGTTTGTTTGAAAATTTCCAGGTGGACATGCACCGGCCGGGTGAGATGCCCGGCTCATGGGTGTGGTACTGGGTGTGCAACCTTTTTCCCGCTGTTTGGTGGGGTCCGCGAACAAAGTGTTGTGTGTGTTGGCATGCTGTTGGGTGTCTGGGGCAGCACAGGTGTTGTGTTGTTTCTGTGGCCTGCATGGTTCGCGCTGCTTACGTTTTGTGGGTGGTGTGGTGTGTGGGTGTGGTGTGTGAGAACTGGAGAGTGGACGCGAGCATCTGACAACATCCGCGTTTGTGCCTTGCACGTGTGTGTGGGGTGTGGGTGTTGTTGTTTTTTCTGTTTTTTTGTGTGTTTGTTCTTAGTGTGTTGTTTTTATGTAAGGGCGTACGGTGGATGCCTTGGCATGCTGAGCCGATGAAGGACGTGTGAGGCTGCGTTATGCCTCGGGGAGTTGCCAACTAAGCGTTGATCCGAGGATGTCCGAATGGGGAAACCCAGCACCAGTTGTGTGGTGTTACCTGCAGGTGAATGCATAGCCTGTGTGGGGGTTGACGCGGGGAAGTGAAACATCTCAGTACCCGTAGGAGAAGAAAACAATTTGTGATTCCGTGTGTAGTGGCGAGCGATAGCGGATGAGGCTAAACCATGTGCGTGTGATACCTGGCAGGGGTTGCGTGTGTGGGGTTGTGGGGTGCGACTGAGCATGGTCTGCCAACTGTGCCGACTACGTGCGTGTGTGAGCGGAAGCGCCTGGGATGGTGCACCGGAGTGGGTGATGAGTCCCGTACGCGTATATGCATGTGCTGGTTGTGTCGCAAACCCCGAGTAGCAGCGGGCTCGTGGAATCTGCTGTGAATCTGCCGGGACCACCCGGTAAGCCTAAATACTCAGTGTGACCGATAGTGGATTAAGTACCGTGAGGGAATGGTGAAAAGTACCCCGGGAGGGGAGTGAAAGAGTTCCTGAAACCGTGCGCTTACAATCCGTCAGAGCACCTCAGTGTGTGATGGCGTGCCTTTTGAAGAATGAGCCTGCGAGTCAGCGGCATGTCGCGAGGTTAACCCGTGTGTGGGGTAGTCGTAGCGAAAGCGAATCCGAAATGGGTGTATGAGTGGCATGTCCTGGACCCGAAGCGGGGTGATCTACCCATGGCCAGTGTGAAGCAGCTGTAAGAGGTTGTGGAGGCGCGAACCCACTTAGGTTGAAAACTGAGGGGATGAGTTGTGGGTAGGGGTGAAAGGCCAATCAAACTCCGTGATAGCTGGTTCTCCCCGAAATGCATTTAGGTGCAGCGTTATGTGAGCTTGCCGGAGGTAGAGCTACTGGTTGGTTGAGCGGGACTATCATCTTAGCAATGTCAGCCAAACTCCGAATGCCGGTGTAAGTGGTGCATAGCAGTGAGACTGTGGGGGATAAGCTTCATAGTCGAGAGGGAAACAGCCCAGATCGCCGGTTAAGGCCCCTAAGGGTGTACTAAGTGGAAAAGGATGTGGGATCGCGAAGACAGCCAGGAGGTTGGCTTAGAAGCAGCCATCCTTGAAAGAGTGCGTAATAGCTCACTGGTCGAGTGGTTTTGCGCCGACAATGTAGTGGGGCTCAAGTACACCGCCGAAACCGCGGCAAGACATTGTCTTGGGTAGGGGAGCGTCGTGTGTGGGGTGAAGCCGTATCGTAAGGGGCGGTGGACTGCATGCGAGTGAGAATGCAGGCATGAGTAACGAGAGATACGTGAGAATCGTATCCGCCGAATGACTAAGGGTTCCTGGGTCAAGTTCGTCTTCCCAGGGTGAGTCGGGTCCTAAGGCGAGGCCGACAGGCGTAGTCGATGGTCAACGGGTTGATATTCCCGTACCCGTGTATGCGCGCCAAATGCTGAAGCGGTGATACTAACCACCCTGAACCACACGGCAAGACGTCTTTGACTTCTACTGTGTGGTGATGCGTGGGGCCTGATCTGTGGTAGGTAAGTGATGGGGTGACGCAGAGTGGTAGCCGCGCCAGTTATTGGATTCTGGTGCAAGCGTGTAGCACGACGCCTTGTTAAATGCGGGCGTCACTAGGTGTGAGGCGTGATGCGTAGCCCAATTGGGTGATGGTGGTGATCCTGTGCTGTCGAGAAAAGCCTCTAGCGATGTGCATGTACGGCCCGTACCCGAAACCGACACAGGTAGTCAGGTAGAGCATACTAAGGCGGTCGGGTGAACTGTGGTTAAGGAACTCGGCAAAATGCCCCCGTAACTTCGGGAGAAGGGGGACCACACCCGGTGATGCCATCTTGCGTGGTTGAGCTGGTGGTGGTCGCAGAGAAGAGAGGGGAGCGACTGTTTATCAAAAACACAGGTCCGTGCGAAGACGATTAAGTTGATGTATACGGACTGACGCCTGCCCGGTGCTGGAAGGTTAAGAGGACCTGTTAGGTAGTAATACCGAAGCGGAGAATTTAAGCCCCAGTAAACGGCGGTGGTAACTATAACCATCCTAAGGTAGCGAAATTCCTTGTCGGGTAAGTTCCGACCTGCACGAATGGCGTAACGACTCCCCTGCTGTCTCAACCACAGGCCCGGTGAAATTGCAGTACGAGTAAAGATGCTCGTTTCGCGCGGCAGGACGAAAAGACCCCGGGACCTTCACTATAGCTTGGTATTGGTGTTCGGTGCGGTTTGTGTAGGATAGGTGGGAGACGTTGATGCATCAACGCCAGTTGGTGTGGAGTCGTTGTTGAAATACCACTCTGACCGTAGTGGATACCTTAACCTTGGCCCATGATCTGGGTTGGGGACAGTGCCTGGTGGGTAGTTTAACTGGGGCGGTTGCCTCCCAAAATGTAACGGAGGCGCCCAAAGGTTCCCTCAGCCTGGTTGGCAATCAGGTGTTTAGAGTGTAAGTGCACAAGGGAGCTTGACTGCGAGACTTACAAGTCGAGCAGGGACGAAAGTCGGGACTAGTGATCCGGCACCTACTTGTGGATGTGGTGTCGCTCAACGGATAAAAGGTACCCCGGGGATAACAGGCTGATCTTCCCCAAGAGTCCATATCGACGGGATGGTTTGGCACCTCGATGTCGGCTCGTCGCATCCTGGGGCTGGAGTAGGTCCCAAGGGTTGGGCTGTTCGCCCATTAAAGCGGCACGCGAGCTGGGTTCAGAACGTCGTGAGACAGTTCGGTCTCTATCCGCCGCGCGCGTTGAAACTTGCAGAAGGCTGTCCCTAGTACGAGAGGACCGGGACGGACGTACCTCTGGTGTGCCAGTTGTTCCGCCAGGAGCATCGCTGGTTAGCTACGTACGGGAGGGATAACCGCTGAAAGCATCTAAGCGGGAAGCCTGTTTTAAGATGAGGTTTCTTTTGAGGTTCCCAGCAGACTACTGGGTTGATAGGCCGGAACTGGACACACAGCAATGTGCGGAGGCGACCGGTACTAATACACCAACAACAAACAACCACCACCAACCAACACCCACGGGTCACGGTTTGGTGTCCTGCAAACACACACCAACACAGGTGTGCACGCGTCCACTCACCAGTATCTGACACACCACACACCACCCGAGTGTGCGGGGCCAGACAACTCCACATCAACCAATGTTGCTAACCCCGAAATGAATGTGTCGGTGGTGATAGCGGCGGGGAAACGCCCGGACCCATTCCGAACCCGGAAGCTAAGCCCGCCCGCGCCGATGGTACTGCACCCGGGAGGGTGTGGGAGAGTAGGTTACCGCCGACCCAACAACTTAAAACAAGACCGCTAACCCGGTACCAACCACACGGCACAACGCCACGGTGGTCGGTACCGGGTTTTCGGCATTTTCCCAAAAGGGCACGCGAGCTGACCGTTTGGCTCGCAAATGCGTGCTGTATCTGCGTCCCTACGCGGTGGTAGTAGTACCCTGCAATCCATGCAGTTGAAGTCTCTGCGCACCTCCATGATCTATCTGGGCGGTTTCGTTGGCCCCTTCGCTGCGCAGTCCCTTGCAGCAGTGATCCCTGATGTGGCGGTGACGTTCGACAGGACGGTACAGGAGGCTTCTTTTGCCATCACCGCGTACATGATTCCTTTTGCGACCACGATGCTGTTCTCCACGGCCATCGTGCACAGGATTCCCCCGCACCGTGTTGTCAGGCTGGCGTACAGCACTACGCTTCTGGGTGCCGCGATCTGCTTGCTGGCGTCTAGCTGGTCAGTGTTCTTGGGCGGCATCATCGTGATGTCGCTATCCAATGCGTTCACCCTGCCGATCCTCCAGGTCATTCTCCGCGAAGTAGTTCCGCCGGAGAAGCTTGGTGCGGCCTTAGGTCGCTATTTCGCCATGCAGTCCCTCGGCAACTGCGCCGCCCCGATGGTGTCCGGACTTGCTTCTATCGTGAACTGGCAGCTGTTCTATCTCGCCGTTATTGGAGTGTCGTTGACCATCGCTCTCATCGGCGAGGGTGTCAGGAGTTTTGTGTGTGAGGCTCTGATCTGAATGGAGTTTCACCGATAATGACTACGGTGTCACCAAAGAAAGGCTATGACCCGTCGAGGGTCAACGCGATCAGCGAGAAGCTGATGAATAACCCCGAGCTCGTTAAGCTCATCGGGGAGCTCTCCACCTCCACCGATGACGCCAGCGAGCTGGTGAAGGGTCTTCTACAAGCATCGATCAACGCTGGCCTGCAGGCGGAGATGGATGCTCATTTGGGCTACGAGCACTCCGACCGCAAAGCCAAAGCCCAGGTCGATGCCCGGGGTGGTGGTAACCACCGCAATGGGTCGTACACCAAGACCGTGGATTCCGGCTACGGTCCGCTGGAAGTGACCGTGCCCAGGGATCGGGCGGGCACGTTCCGGCCGCAGATGGTGCCCAAGGGCGCTCGCCGGCTCACCGAGCTCGATGGCATGATCATCTCCCTGTACGCGGGTGGGATGACCGTGCGCGATATCCAGCATCACCTTGCAACCACCCTGGGTGTGGATATGAGCCCGGATACCATCAGCACGATCACCGACGCGGTGCTCGATGAGGTGATGATCTGGCAGAACCGCCAGTTAGATGAGTTCTACCCGGTGATCTTCCTCGACGCGTTGCGGGTCAAGATCCGCGACGGCCACCGCGTGGTCAACAAGTCCTGCTACATGGCCGTCGGTGTGGACATGGACGGCATCAAACACATCCTGGGCTTGTGGATCGCCGATACCGAAGGTGCCGCATTCTGGGCGTCCGTGTGCGCTGACCTTGCAAACCGTGGGGTGCAGGACGTGTTCATCGTCTGCTGCGACGGGCTCAAGGGCCTGCCCGAGGCGGTGGAGGCAACCTGGCCGAGTTCCATGGTGCAGACCTGTATCGTGCACCTGATTCGGGCGGCGAACAGGTGGGTGTCCTACCAGGACCGCAAACCCGTCTCCAGCGCACTGCGGGAGGTCTACACCGCACCCAACGAAGACACCGCGCGCGCCGCCCTAGACGCGTTCGAAGCATCTGAACTTGGGCGGCGCTACCCCCAGTCGGTGAAGGTATGGCGCGACGCGTGGGATCGGTTCGTGCCGTTTCTGCAGTTCCCGCCGGCAGCCCGCCGGGTGCTCTACACCACGAACTCCATCGAGTCGCTCAACGCGGAATTGCGGAAAGCCACCCGCAACCGGGGCCAGTTCCCGAACGACACTGCGGCGCTGAAGACGCTGTGGTTGATGATCTGCAACATCGAAGACAAGCGTGCCGCCCAGCGTGCGAAGAAGGCGAAACGGGCAACTGAGTGCAACGGCTATATTGAAGGGGCGAAAGCCACCGGGTGGAAACAAGCCATCAACCAACTAGCCGTGGCATACCCCGACCGGTTCGCGGACTACGTGTAAACCAAGCCCCCGCACACAAACAATCGGACACTCTCTCATCGGCGTGCCGGAGATCGGAACCCTAGCCAAGGCAGACTTCACGGAGCGGGTCGCATGGGGTCAGATCGCCATCCACATCCTTACTATCTTGATCGTCGGCATGTGCGTAATCGGTCTGGGTACTTTGCTCACTATCCACCTGGAGCAGGTGTTTGGCATGCCGGCATCGCAGCGCGGCTTTGTCATTATGGCCGGCGGCCTCGCCGCATTCTTCCTGGCTTCGCGTGTGGGAGCCCTCGTCGATACGCAAGGCGCCCTTCGGGTGCTCACCGGATGCGCAGTGGTTGCTGCGTGTGCGATTGCTCTGATTCCGGCACTGCCGTGGCCGGTGCTCATCGCCGTATGCTGGGCGGTTGCTTTTGTTGGTGCACAGGGAATGCAGACGACTGTGACGTACTCGGTGCTTCGCACCCCAGGAGGTTCGCGATTCAACTCAACGGTGCTCGCGTTCCGCTTCTTCGGCCTGGCACTGACGCCGGTGATCCTGTTGCCGATCTACTTCCGCTCCGTGCCGGCAGGCTTTATTGTGCCGGCCGGGTTACTCATCGCGGCTGCGGTGCTGCAGTTGGCGCGGGGGCGCAGCTCGCGGGTCAGCGGCTAGTCGGCGTGGCGCTGCATACCGCGTTGAGCGGAGTCCCAAGCCTCCAGCAAACCTTCCGCTGCCGCGTCACCGCCCGGAACGACGGTATTCAGCAAGTTCTTTGCCTCGTCCCGGGTAATCGGGCCGCTCGTTGCGTACTCGCTGAACAAGGCCGCGGTTTTTGCGGGGACAGGCAGCAGGCCTCCCGTGATGTCAACTTTCTCGCCGCTGTTGTGCGCATGCACTGCGCCGAGGAGCTTTCGGGCAAGAGCCTCCTCTTCGAAGGTCAAACCAGCCAGCATCGCGGTTTTCCGGAACGGCGTCATCGGGGACGGGAAAGGGTGGTGCAGTTCAATAAGCCGCTCAACCTGAGTGGACAGGTATTCAATGCGCTGCTCCAACGCGACGATGTCAGGCGAGTGCTCTCCCATAGCAACGGGCTCCGCGGCTAGATAAGGACCAGTGAGTTCTTCGAGTCCTGGATCACCGCATCCTTCTTGCGTGCCTTGTCCAAGACGTGCCACTGCTCCTGGGGGACGGATTTGCGGGCGGTGGCAATGACATCCTCATCAGGCGTTGCCCACGCAATGGGCATCGGGGTGATGGTCTGCCAGTGGTTTTTGTCGTGCGTGGAGCGCTGCGCGCCGACAGCGGTGACGGGAACGCGGGTGCCAATCTTGTCGCCGGTGTTCGGAATGGGCTTGACCACCAGAGAGGTCACGCCCCAGCGTGGCGGCAGGGCAGGATCGACGTTAGTGTTCACCAGCGCGGTGAGGGTGACCGTTGTTCCGGTGTTCTCGGTGATCACTGCGGGGGCGAGCGGGTGGGAATCGTACAGCTGCTGGGTCTTGCCCACGGAGCGGGGGATTACAAGCGCGACGATGAGCATCATGACGCCGAACAGCACTAGGCCCAGCGAGCCGAGGAGGTGCCACGGGGAGGACTCATCGACCAGGAACCACACCAGCGCGCCACCAATCAGAGAGAGAACGAACAGCGCTAAACCAGAGATGACGAGGTTGCGGGTATTGCGCAGCATCTCGTTGTGCTGCTTCGCGTAATCCTCATCGACGTCGAACTTGAACACCTTCATCTCGGCCATAACACACAAGTGTAGAGGCGGACGGAGCAGAACAAACGGCTAGGGCCGGGGTGCATCCCCGGCCTTAGCCGCGCATTGTTCTTCCTAAAGGTCCCCGGCGTCTACCAGCCGGTATGCATAACCCTGCTCCGCCAAGAAGCGTTGGCGGCGGGCGGCGTATTCGGCATCCAGGGTGTCGCGCGCAACGATCGTGTAAAACAACGCCTCCGCGCCGTCCGCCTTCGGGCGCAGCAAACGGCCCAGCCGCTGCGCCTCCTCCTGGCGCGAGCCAAACGTGCCGGAGATCTGGATTCCCACCGCCGCTTCCGGCAGATCGATGGAGAAGTTCGCAACCTTACTTACCACCAGCGTGGAAATTTCCCCGCGCCGGAAAGCATCGAAGGTTGCTTCTCGACGTTTGGTTGAAGAAGCGCCGTCGATAAGCGGAGCCCCAATATGGGCGGCCACTTCCTCCAGCTGATCCACGTACGCCCCAATCACCAGCGTCTGCTTGCCAGCGTGTTGCGCAAGAATGCGGTCCAGCGCCGCAAGTTTGCCCTGGCTGCATGCGGCGATGCGGTAGCGCTCGCGGGTCTCCGCGGTGGCGTAGGTGAGGCGCTCTTCAGGGGAGAGTTCCGTGCGCACCTCCACGCACTCCGCGGTGGCGATGTAGCCGGCCAGCTCGAGTTCTTTCCACGGTGCGTCGTAGCGCTTGGGGCCGATGAGGGAGAAGACGTCGTCCTCACGGCCATCCTCGCGCACCAGCGTTGCCGTGAGCCCGAGCCGGCGGCGGGATTGCAGGTCCGCGGCCATGCGGAAGACGGGGGCGGGGAGGAGGTGCACCTCGTCGTAAATAATCAGCCCCCAGTCGCGCGAGTCGAACAGTTCCAGCGCCTTGTACTCGCCCTTGGTCTTGCGTGTAACCACCTGGTACGTGGCGATGGTGACGGGGCGGATCTCCTTGCGTTCGCCGGAGTACTCGCCGATCTCGTTCGGGGTGAGGCTGGTGCGGCGCAGCAGCTCATCGCGCCACTGCCGTCCGGCGACGGTGTTGGTGACTAGAATCAGCGTGGTGGTTTTGGCCTGCGCCATTGAGGCGGCGCCGACGATGGTCTTGCCCGCGCCGCACGGCAGGACGACAACGCCGGAGCCGCCCTCCCAGAACGAGTCCGTGGCGTAGCGCTGGTAATCGCGCAGGTCCCACCCATCACCCGCGGTGAGGTCGATCGGGTGGTGCTCCCCGTCCACGTACCCGGCCAAGTCCTCCACAGGCCAGCCCAGCTTGGTCAGCTCCTGCTTGATCCGCCCGCGTTCCGACGGATGCACCGGAGCCGTCACGTGGTCAATCGGCGTGCCCGTGAGCGGATGGATCTTCTTGCTTTTGAGCACCTCGGTGAGGATCGCCGGTTCCTCAGCCTCGAGGATCAGCCCGTGGGCTGGGTGCTTGATCAGCTTCAACCGGCCGTAGCGGGCCATGGTCTCGGCGACGTCGATAAGCAGGGCCTGGGGGACCGGGAAGCGGGAGAAGCGCTCCAGCACGTCCACGGCTTGCTCCGCATCGAATCCGGCGGCGCGTGCGTTCCACAGCGCAAGCGGGGTAATGCGGTAGGTGTGCACGTGCTCCGGCGCGCGCTCCAGCTCCGCGAACGGGGCGATCGCAGCTCGGGCGGCGACGGCCTGCGGGTGCGCCACCTCAAGCAGAACGGTTTTGTCTGATTGGACAATCAGGGGGCCGTCGCCGAGGGGCATGGTGGGAGGTCCTTTCCGCCGGAGTGTGTGGGCATGCGTTGTAGTGCAACACCGGGGAGAGGACCAAGATTCCCGCTACGCGCGCGAGCCCTTCAGCGCCTCGGACCACTTGGTCACGCGGCCGTTGTTCAGGATGGAGCGGCGGTAAATGCGCGCCGCCAGCCACACTACGGCGATGGTTGCCGCCAGCGCGATGAGGAAGGACAGGCCCAGCTGTAGTGCGGAGAAGTCGCCCGCGGCGTAGCTGAGCGGCGCGGCGAAGATGGACAGCGGCGGGATCCAGGAGCAGACCTGCATCCAGGTCGAATCCGTTTCCATCCAGCCGAACGCTGGGACGTACGCGCTTAGCATGATCAGCAGCAGGATCGGCATCTGGGTGGATTGCAGGTCTTCCGTGCGCTGCACCATGGCACCCGCCGCGGCGTACAGCGCGCCGAAGAACAGCATGCCCAGGATCCAGGCGATGAGCATCACCGGCAGGATGGACCAGTCGAAGGGGATGTTGTCCAGCAGGCCGGAAAACTGCAGCCCCAGCGCGCCAGCGCCAAGCATGACCGCGGTAGCGATGAAGCCGAAGAGCAGGGTGCCCAGGAGCTTGCCGGCGAGGAAGTCCATAGGGCGCACGGACGCCAGGACCAGTTCCACCACGCGGGAGGATTTTTCTTCGGTAACGCGGCTGCCCACCTGGGCGGCGAACGTGATCACGGTGAAGATCATGATCATCAAAGACACGAACGCGGTGAGCAAGCGGATGAACGTTGCCTCGGATGTTCCGCTCTCCTCGTCCGCTGCTTCGGCCACGTCCACCGGCTTCACCTCAATCTGTGGGGCGGCTGCCGCGTACGCAGCCGGGTCCACGCCGAGCGATTCCAGCGCCTTCGCTTGGGCTTGCTGTTCTGCAAGCGCCTCCGCCGCAGAAAGTACGGAGGTGTTGGGGAAGCCGTCTGAGATGACCTCCCAGGTGTCGCCCTCCGCAACGATGGCCGCTTCCACGTCGCCGTCGCGGACAAGGCGCTCCGCCTCGGCGCGGTCGGCCGCACCTTGGGCATCTAGGCCGGAACCGTCAAAGAGCTGCGATTCCACACCGACGGTGGCCACGCTGGTCCCGGCGTCTTCGCCCTCGTCCTTGTTCATCTGCCAAGTGAAAAACCCGATGAAACCGAGCATGACCAGGATGAGGATAAGGAGGGTGATCAGCACGCTGCGGGTCTTGGCCAGGATCTGCATCTCCCGTACGGCGGTGGTCTTGATGGTGTGCCAGGAAGAATACGTCGATGCTGTCATTACTTCACAACCTCCTTGAACAGGTCGTTGAGATCGGGGACGACGCGGGTGAACTCATGGACCGGACCAGCAGCAAGCGCCGCCTGGAGAATGCGCTGATCATCATCCACGCTCTGGGTTTCCAGGATGACGTGGTTCAGGGAATCGTCGATAAGCACAGTGCCCTGCGGGAACCAGCCGCGCGCCTGCGTGCCCACCCGGAAGCGAATGGGGCCGCCCGCGCGCAGCTCGTCGACGGTGCCTTCGGCCACCATGCGGCCTCGGGTGACAATGCCGATGCGGTCGCACAGACGCTGCACCAGGTCGAGCTGATGGGAAGAGAAAACGACGGGCACGCCGTGGGTGCGGGCGCGGTCCGTCAGCATCCGGCTCATCACATCCACGGCGACGGGGTCGAGGCCGGAAAACGGCTCGTCCAAAATCAGGATCTCCGGATCATGGATCAGCGACGCCGCAAGCTGCACGCGCTGCTGGTTACCCAGGGAGAGGTCATCCAACTTCGCGTCCAGGCGCTCCCCGAGGCCGAGCTCCGTGAGCAGCTCGGTGCCGCGCTGCTTGGCGACGTCCGCTTCCACACCATGCAGCTTGGCAAGGAACACTAATTGGTCCAGGATCTTCTCCTTGCCGTAGAGCCCGCGCTCCTCCGGCATGTAGCCGATACGGCGCCGCGTGTCATCGTTGAGCGGCTCGCCGTTGAGCAGCACCTGACCCGAATCAGTCTCCAGCACGCCAAGCGCGATACGCATGGTGGTGGACTTGCCCGCACCGTTCGACCCGACGAAACCGTAAATCTCGCCAGGGCCGACGGTGAAACTCATGCCGTCGAGGGCCTGCACCTCGCCAAAGCGCTTGTGCAGGTCTTGCACTTCCAGGGTGGTCACAAGGTCACCTTTCTGTGGGGAACAATGGCCGACCCCCAAGGTAGTGGTTTTCAGCGCAAAACGGCTCGGGTGATCCGGGAAAGTGAAATCCTGATCACCCGGTCCGTGGCTTCATCCAGCGCGTCGACCTGCCCGGCGTTAACGGAAAGTGGCAGCACGGTCGCGGTTTGTCCGCGGCCGTTGCTGTCTACGTACCCCAGTGTGACGTGGCGGCGCGCGCGTGCCGCGGCCCGCAGCGTCTCCAGGGTGTCGGTGCCCGTCTGTCCGCCCTCGGGTCTGTCTATGGCGTTTGTACGCAGCGCCGCGATTACGCGTTCGGCGTACTCCGGCTCCACGCTTCGCCTGCTGGGTAGCTCCGAGACGCTCCCGTTTGCAAGGAGTGGCTCCGGCGCGAGGTCGATCTGCACACCTTGGTTGTTCTCGGCGGCGGGTTGGAAACCCGCGTCGCGCAGCCGAGCCATGAGCCGCGGCAACGGTTCCTCCGACACCGCGACCGTCGGTGCGAGCACCCGAACAGGCACCTGCTGCGCGACCAGCGCGATCAGTGCCGGATCTTCGCTGCGCAGGTAACTCATCGCGCTGCCCGCACGAATCGCCCCGTGGTTCCGCGCCACATCCTCCACTAGGTACGTCACCGCCTGCGGCACGTTCCCAAGCACGTGCGCATCCAGCCAGGCACGGATTTCGGCACCGGTCAGACCGCTGTCCAGGGCTTTGCGTATCGACGCCTGCGTTAACCTCCACACGCTCGCAAGACCAGGCGATTCCAGCTCGGCGATTCGCTCCACGAAACGGGCCGCCTCAGGGGCCAGCGGGCCAGGCGCGAGCAGGGTCATGTCCGCTTGCGCAATCAGGGTGTCCACCTCTGCCGGCACTAGGGGAGCGGCTGCGGCGGAGATCGAAGAACCGTCGAAAAGCGCGAGCAGCGGGGAGGACTCGGTAGGGGAGCCGCCCGGGGATGCGAGCGCACCCACGGTGTGGGCTTCTGCGGCCACGGCGGCGATGTCCTCGTCGCGGAGGCGAGACGCGTCGAGCGGGGCGTTGAACAGCAGGCGCTGCATGTCGCCGCCGTTTCGGAGGATGGTGAGGCGGTTCTCGCGGGCCCACGGGGTGTGGGTCTCGGTGGCGAATACTTTGTAATTGGGGTCAAGGCGCCAAGGGGAAGCCACCCATGCCCGAAGCAGTACCGCCCACTGGTCCGCCAGCGTGGCGTGCAGCCAATCCAGCGCCTGGTTGCTTGCGGCGAGGTATTCGGTGACCTCGAACTGGTCTGGGTAAGCGGGACCGGTGAGCCCCGCCGCGTCGGCGACGGTGAGGTGCAGCGCGGGATCGAATCCGAGGGTCTTGCTCAGCGTTCCGTGTGCGCGCACGCCCAGCGTGCCGTCCTTGTTCAGCACTGCCGGCGCTGTCAGGAGATGGGTGAGCAGTTGGCGGGTCTGGCGGACGAATTCGAGGCCCTGTCCGGCAGCCGCTTGGTCCGCTGTCGCTTGATCGGTGCTCGGTTCCGCCGGTGTTTGCGTGGGGAAGATGCGTGGTGTGCGCCCCGCCACTACGTCGCGGACCTGGCGGGGGAGGCGCACCGTGGTGTCATCAACGCGCGCGAGTAGCTGCTTTGTGATCAAGCGGGCGACCGGGGTCGCGGGGTCCGCGCCGGGCGCGGCCGCCCTGGTGGTGCCGAGGCCGCTGGACGCTGCCAGAGTGTCCAGGACCCGGCGCTCCAGCGCCGGCAGGTCGCGGACCAGGTCGGCGACGTTGTCCGGCGCGGTGTCTCCGATGCGCCAGCCGGGAGGCAGGGCGCTTAACGTGCCGGGGGCGATACGGACGGCAGTGTCGGGGCCATAAATCAGCGCCCGCTCGCGCAGCCGCGTGAGATCGCCGAGCGATCCTGCGGTGCGTCCCTCAGTTGCGTCCACCGAGCTGAGTTCGGCGCCGCGGTCAGCCAAGCCCTCGAGCGCGATGAGGTCGGCGGCGTTGAGCGAATGCAGCGCGGCGTGCATGGACGCGGGGAGGGCAAGACGCGAAGCCAGGGCGCCGATGGAGGGCGGGATGGGGAAGAAGGCATCCGGGCGGGTGGTGATGAGCGTGCGAAGCTGCTCATCCGTCAAGCCTGCGAGGGCATCCTGGAATGTAGACATTTCGCCCCATGTTACGTGCGTTTTGTCGGCCGACATGAAAGAATGAGGGGCATGGCTAAAGATGCAGCGAAGATCGGTCGCGCGAACCCGGCGTGGCCCACTCAGGTCCCTGGTAACGGTCACCCGGTGACGGAGATTTCCTCCAAGCTCACCGGCGCAAACAGCCCGTTTGGCAACGAGCTGGTGCTGCCGCTGCCGGCAGAGCAGACCGGCTACGTGCACACCACCACCCGCCTGAACCGTTAAGCGTCTGGCGCGGTAAAGCAGAAAGCGCCGGCTACCCCAACTGTGGGTGGCCGGCGCTTGTGCGTGCGCGCCAGGTGCTTTGTGCTGCTTAGCCGTTGATCAGGCCAGCGGCGCGGGCAGCGGCCCAGATGTCGCCGGCGAGCACAGCGTCGATCAGCGCCTTGTTGCCGGTGTAGAACGCGTTGTAGTCGTGGCGGTTTGCAGCGTAAGTGTCGTGCACAACCTGCGGCACGGCGTAGCCGGCGCCGGACACAGCGGCGACGATCTGCTTGTACAGCGCGTCCACGGCCAGCTCAGCGGCCGGGGTGGAGCTTGCGGCCGGTGCGGCCGGTGCTGCCGGTGCGGCGGGTGCTTGCACCGGTGCCGGAGCGGTGACGGCCTGGGCATCGCGGTTGGTCGGTGCGGAACGCAGGCCGAGGCGTGCGGAGCAGGCCGGCCAAGCTCCCCAGCCCTGGCCGGCCAGGGTGCGCTCTGCCACGATGATCTGCTGCTCGCGCGTTGCCTGGTGCGCGTACGGGGCGAACTGGCCGCCGCCGTATGCGCGCCAAGTGCCGGCGGAGAACTGCAGGCCACCGTAGTAGCCGTTGCCGGTGTTGATTGCCCAGTTGCCGCCGGACTCGCACTGCGCGAGGCGGTCCCAGTCAGAGTCCGGGGCCGCGGAGGCCTGCGGAGCGACGATGCCGGTGAGCGCGGCTGCTGCGGCGGTGCCTGCGAGCGCCTTCTTAACTACCGACGTGTTCTGCTTGCTGTGGCGTCCCATTGTGACACTTCCTCTCAATTTCAGCCGTTGGCTCTTCAACTTGATGCGGGCAAGCCTAACGGTGTGTAACGATTCAGTCACGCTGCAAGCACGAAATTGCGACGATGGGCGCGTGGTACGGCGATGCGGCTGGCCATTTGCCCAGTTCGTGGCGCTAGGAGAAAATTCAGTGATACATGTCACAAGTAGCCCGAGTGAAGTCGCTCCCGGGCGAAATAGTAGGCTCTAACTTTTCGTTATTGGGGAGTAGAAGGAGGTCTGTAGCCATGCCAGTTGGAAAAGTGAAGTGGTACGACGCAGAGAAGGGATTCGGGTTCGCATCTAACCCGGGCGAGGAGGACGTGTTCATTGGAAAGAACGTGCTCCCCGATGGTGTGGATGAACTCGTCCCCGGCCAGCGCATTGAGTTTGATTTCGCGGCCGGTCGCCGCGGCCCGCAGGCACTGCGGGTGAAGGTGTTGGAGACGCCGAAGCGCCGCCCGATTCACCGCCGCAAGCCGGAGGAGCTTGGCAGCATGCTCGCGGATGTGATGACGATGATTGAGACGCAGATTCAGCCCGCGCTCACCGGCGGCCACTACCCGGACCGCAAGGAGAGCCGCCAGGTGGCGGAGATCCTGCGCGCGGTGGCGAAGGAGCTGGACGCGTAATCACATACGCGGCGGGCGGCTCGGCCTACTCGAACCCGATAGACCAGGTGGCGATGACGGGGATTTCCTCCCCGGCATCGTCTTTATCTATTTCTAGGGCGGATACTTCCGCGACGACGAGCTTCGCGCCCGAGTCCGTCACGGCGGCGATCTCCTGCGACGTTGCCTCTCCGGAGGTGAAGACGATTTCGGCGTTGGCCGCGGGATCGTCGTAGATCATCAGCAGCCGCCACGAGCCGTCCGCGATCTCGGGCGGAACGGTGACGGTCACGGTGGCTGGGTCGAGCCCCATCGCCGGCGGCGTACCGCCGTCGCACTCCTGATCCAGCTCGCACACCGTGTACGGGGCGATCTCCAGGACATCGCCGGCGGAGGCGACTTCAACCCGCAGATCCCGCACCGGGGTACCGGGCCGGTTGCGCTGCCACTCCATCACCCCGTACACCGCCACCACCAGCACAAGTGCCGCGACGACGATCGCCGCCACCTGCGCCCAACCCTGACCTTGCCGCCGCTGTGCCATGGCGCAAGGCTACCCCGCGGGTTCAAACGCAACGCGGTAGAGGTCCGGCCAACGCTTGCCGGTGAGGTAGAACTCCTCCGTGCCGGGGATATGCGCGATGCCGTTCAGGACGTTGTTCGGCTCCGGGGCGGCGTTGTTGGGCACCGCGGAGGCGTCAATCACGGCCGTCACCTCACCGGTGGCGGCATCAATGCGCATGATGTCCGTTGTGGTGAACACGTTGGCGTACACCACGTCTCCCACACACTCCAGCTCGTTGAGCCCCGCCACCGCCTGCCCGTTCAGTGTCACGGTGAAGCGCTCCCGCTCTTCCAGCGTGGCGGGGTCCATGCGGCGCAGCTCGGAGGTGCCGTCAGAGAAAATCACTTCGCCCGCCTCCGGTCGCGCGCAAATGCCCCACCCTTCGCCGCTGTAACTCGCGCGGCCCGTCTCCTCCAGTGTCTCGGCATCGCGCCGCAGAGCAACGCCGTCGAGCCAGGTGAGTTGCCACAAAGAATCGTCGACACGCGTGATGCCCTCCCCGAAGTAGGCCGGGTCGATGTCCTGGGACGCGAGCACGGCGCCGTCGAGGGTGCGGCGGTAGATGCGGGACTCGCCCTCCATGCCGGTGCCCACGTAGAGGGTGCCGTCGGCTGCGACTTCGAGGCCCTGGGTGAAGCTGGTCGGGTCGAAGTCGTGGCGCTCCTTCACCACCGCCACCAGCCGTTCCGGCCCACCTGCATCCGGCGCGGGCTGGGTGCAAGCCGCCGGAAGCAGCGAGAGGGAGGACAGCGCGGCCACGGCAGGCAGCGCGAAGGAAAGGCGGCGTGCAGTCATGGGCACTACCGTAGTGCAGCGCCGCGAAGACGAACTTGCATAATAAGGGCGTGACTGATTCCACCTCCCGCTCCCGTTCCCGGTCGCGGCGCCGGAAGGCCGCGAAGTCCCCGCTGCTCGCGCCGTCTGCGGTGGCTACTGCCCGGCAGGCGCTTGAAGAGGTCGCCGGCGGCGAAGAGGTCGGCGACCACATCGGCGTGACCGGCCTGGGCGAGAACGTGGCCACCCACCGCTTCGCCGCGGACGTCCCCGGCTACGCCGGCTGGGAATGGAACGCCGTGGTGGCGTGCGCCACTGGCTCGGACTGGGTGACCATCAACGAGGTCGCGCTCGTCCCCGCCACCGGCGCGCTCGAAGCGCCGGACTGGGTCCCGTACTCCGAGCGGCTGCGCCCCGGGGACCTCGGCCCGGGCGACGTCATGGAGCTTTTGCCTAACGACGATCGCGTGACCGAAGACTCCATGTCCCGCCACGCCATCACCTTCCCGGGGCGCGAAACCAAGCGCTACCTCACCGAGCAGGGCTTGAGCGCGGCGGAGCGCCGCTGGCGCACCGGAGACTTCGGGCCGAACAGCGAGTTCGCGGAAAAAGCGGCGCTGCACTGCCGCAGCTGCGCGTTCTACCTGCCAATGGGCGAGCCGGTGGGGGACAACTTCGGTGTGTGCACCAACGAATACTCCGCAGACGGGCATGCGGTGGCCGCGTCCTACGGCTGCGGCGCGCACTCCGACACCGCGGTGGTGAGCTAGCGCGCCCGCGCTAGACCATGGAGGCGAGCAGCCTCCGCGCCTCGTTTACATCGCGGTGCGACGGCACGCCCCCGCGGTCAAACAGCGAGCGCGCCGGGAAGCGCGTGCCGTACTCCAGCCACGTATCCACCAGGCGGGCACCGTACACCGGGTCCACCACCCACACCTCGCTGTCGCGCAGCCGCGACGTGGCAAAACCTTCCGGCTCCTCCACTACCTCCACGCCGTAGCCGCCCAGGATCTGCAGCACGCCGTCCATGGCTATCGACGGGGCGGTCGCGGGATGCGTGGATACGTGCACGCGCCCCGGCTCCACGACCAGCAACGGGTTCATGATGGCGGAGATGGTGCGCAAGGAGGCGTCGACAAGCAAGCCCTCGTGCGCCGGAATGCCGGCCAGGACGGATTGCTGCCAGCCCAAGTCCGGCCCGAACTTGCCCGGTTCCGTGCGCTCATCGCGCACCGGGTCCGCCTGAACGGTGATCTCGGACGGGGCGGGCGGGAGCGGGCGAAGCGACAGCGCAGGGGTGCCGCCGAGGACCTCCAACACGCCGCGGCGGGTGCCCGCCACGCCGGCGATCCGGATGCGGAGCTGCTGCAGGGCGGAAGGTGCGACGCCAAGGGACCGCAGCGCGGCGGCGTAACGCTCTGCGTCAATCACCGCGCCCTCGGACACCACGAAGTTGAACACGTCCACGACGCCGCCCGCACCTCCAATAAGGCCGTAGTTGGTAAATTCCCCATCCAAGTGGGAGTCTATGACAGGCATTAGCCAGTCAAACTCAATGACCTTCCCATGATAAGGGGACCTTACCGTGACAACCCGACACGCGACCCCCGAGGCCGCCACGGAACCTACAGGCGGCCTTGACCGCTTCTTCCACATCTCTGAGCGCGGCTCCACCGTGGGCCGCGAAATCCGCGGCGGTGTGGTCACGTTCTTCGCGATGGCCTACATCGTGCTGCTCAACCCGCTGATCATCGGCACCAGCCCGGACCGCGACGGCGTGGTCCTGGGCATCCCGCAGGTCGCCGCTGTGACCGCGCTGGTTGCCGGCGTGATGTGCATCCTCTTCGGCGTGATTGCCAAGTACCCCTTCGGCATCGCCACCGGCCTGGGCCTGAACACCCTGGTTGCGGT
Source organism: Corynebacterium sp. CNCTC7651 (assembly GCF_021496665.1). Taxonomy (NCBI): domain Bacteria; kingdom Bacillati; phylum Actinomycetota; class Actinomycetes; order Mycobacteriales; family Corynebacteriaceae; genus Corynebacterium; species Corynebacterium sp. CNCTC7651. The sequence continues at coordinate 539,065 of NZ_CP071246.1, forward strand.
GACGCTGGTGGGGCAGCAGGGCCTGACCTGGCCGGAGGCGATGGGCCTGGTAGTCATCGACGGCATCATCATCTGCATCCTCGCCGTCACCGGTTTCCGCACCGCCGTCTTCAACGCCATCCCGAACTCCATGAAGGTGGCCATGAGCGTGGGCATCGGCATGTTCATCGCCATGATCGGCCTCGTGGACGCGGGCTTTGTACGCCGCGTGCCGGACGCCGCGATGACCACCGTGCCGGTGCAGCTGGGCTTCGAGGGCTCCATCGCGTCCTGGCCCACCCTGGTGTTTGTGCTGGGCCTGGTGATCTGCGGCTTCATGGTGGTGCGCAACGTCCCGGGCGGCCTGTTCATCGGCATCGTGGTCACCACCATCATCGCCATGATCGTGGAAGCGCTCACCGGCGCAGGCTCCTCGGCGGATGACCCGCACGGCTGGTCCCTTGCTGTCCCGCGCCTGCCGGAATCCTTTGGTGGCAGCCCGGACCTGTCCCTGGTGGGCAACGTGGACCTCTTCGGCGCGTTCATCAACGTCGGCGCGGTGGCTGCGTCGCTCATGGTGTTCACCCTCGTGCTGGCGAACTTTTTCGACGCCATGGGCACCATGACCGCACTCGGCCGCCAGGCCGGTCTCGCGGATGAGAACGGCAACCTGCCGGACATGAAGCGCGCCCTGGTCGTCGAGGGCTTCGGCGCCGTGGCGGGCGGCCTCGCGTCCTCCTCCTCCAACACCGTGTACGTGGACTCCTCCGCCGGCATCGCGGACGGCGCCCGCACCGGCCTGGCCAACGTAGTCACCGGCCTGCTCTTCCTCGCGGCGATGTTCTTCACCCCGCTCTATGAGATCGTGCCCATCGAGGCCGCCGCGCCCGTCCTGGTGGTCGTCGGCGCGCTGATGATGATGCAGGTCGGCTCCATCGAGTGGACCCAGTTCCACATCGCGCTGCCGGCGTTTCTCACCATCGTGGTCATGCCGTTCACGTACTCCATCGCCAACGGCATCGGAGTCGGCTTCATCGCCTTCACCGTGATGGCCATGTTCGCGGGCAAGACCAAAGAGATCCACTGGATCATGTGGCTCATCTCCGCCCTCTTCGTGGTCTACTTCGTGCAGGGTCCGCTGCTCGCCGCACTCAGCTAAGGCCGGGGCCATGCTTATCGACGATCCCTTGTCACCTCTCCTCGACGACATCCGCGACCTGAAGCATGCCGACGGGGAGCGGGGGCTTGTGATCGCCGAAGGGCCGCTGGTGTGCGGAAGGTTGCTGGAATCGCGCTTTCCAGTCCGGGCGGTGTTCGGGTTCGGGGGCAGGTTGGAAACGTTCGTCGATACGCATGGCGCAGAGCTCGAGCGGCGGGGGATTCCCGTGTACGAGATCTCGCGCGCGGTGATGGGGGAAGTTGCGGGCTACGACCTGCACCGCGGGCTCCTGGCGTCCGCGGACCGGCCCGCGCCGCTGAGCGTGGCCGAAGTGATTGACGGTGCGCGCACCGTCGTGGTGCTGGAGGGGGTGGGGGACCACGAGAACATCGGGTCCATCTTCCGCAACGCCGCGGGCATGGGGGTGGACGGCGTGCTGTTCGGCGCGTCCACCGCGGATCCGCTGTACCGCCGCAGCGTGCGGGTGTCTATGGGGCACGCGCTGCGCACCCCGTTCGCGCACATCGGCGGCACGCCAACGACGTGGCAGCGCGGCCTGGACGAGCTGCGCCAGGCGGGGTTCCACATCGTGGCGCTCACGCCCGCGCCGGACGCGGTGGAGCTGAAGCACGCGCTGGTGGACGCCGCGGGCAAGCAGCATGACAAGGTGGCTTTCCTCGTCGGCGCGGAAGGGCCGGGCCTGACGGAGCACGCCATGCGCGCCGCGGACGTGCGCGCGCAGATCCCCATGGCGCCCGGCACCGACTCGCTGAACGTGGCCACCAGCGCCGCGGTGGCGTTCTACGAGCGCAACCGCTAACTGCGCTAACGGTCCGAGTGGCGGATGCGCTCCATCAGCGTGTCCCTGAGCTGGGCAAGCCTGCGTCGCAGGTCTCGCCAAATGCGGCGCGCTACTGCCGCCGACGCATCCGCGAGCTGGGCAAACTCCTCGCCCTCGCGGTCGTTCTCGCGGACCTCGTAGTCGTCGTACGCCCCGTCGCCCTCTGCGAACTTGGCAGCCACCTCGCTGACGCTCTTCGCCGGCTTCTCCGGCGCGGCGGCAATCTTCGGCTCCGGGCGGCCGTCTACGGCGTAGCCCACCACGTGCACATCCGGGCTGTCCGCGCCGGGGGAGAGGTCCACGCCGACCCAGTTGCGCATGGCCTCGCGCATGAGCTCCTTCGGCTCGAACGGCAGCGTAATGCCGCCCAGCTGCGAGAGGTCCACGCCGACCCAGTTGCGCATGGCCTCGCGCATGAGCTCCTTCGGCTCGAACGGCAGCGTAATGCCGCCCAGCTGCTCCGCCGTCTCCCCGGCCCAGTACCGTGCCTCAAACGGCTCCGGCATGCCCACGTCTTCCAGTACTCGCTCTCGCGTGGCGGTTAGGGAGCGGCGCAGGTCCTCGCCCACGTAGTGCGCAAACCCGGCGTAATCGGAGTCCGTGCCCTCCGCGAACAGGTACGTATCCGCGGCCGGCAGCGCCTCGCGCAGGTAGCCCATGGTTTCCGTCAGCTTCTCCGAATCCGCGACGAACGTCTGCACCACGGCCACACCCGGGTACCCCGCGATGTAGAACTCGTGGCGGCCGGGTTGGGAGGACCGGTTCAGCGGAAATTCCCCAATCGGCGTAATCGGCCACGCCGGGTTGACCTGGCTGAGCAGCTTGCGCCCGAACCCGCGGTCCGCCTTCGGCTCAGTCTGCAGCACGCCCGCCGGATCCGCGGTGGTGACAAACCAGAACGTGACAACTGCCGGGTAGCTCAGCGCGTGCATGCCACACCTACTTCTTCGGTCGCTTCGGGGTGGTGCGCACGCCCAGCAGCACGTCTTCCCAGTGCGGGGTCACTGCCTTTCGCCGCCGCTGCTGCGGCTGCGCTTCCTCATCCGGGTGGCGCAGGAAATCGCCCTCCGCGACCGTTTCTTCGCCCTCGAACTCGGCGTCGGCAGGCGAAAGCTCGGGCTCCGCTTCCCGACGGAAGCTTTGCGTATCGACGGCCGTCAGCGAGCGCACCGGCTGCACAAAATCCGGGTCCGTAAGATCCGCGGCCACAGCGTTGCGAGCCTCCGTCGTTGCCGCCGAACCCATCTTCCGGGTGTACGACCACAGGGCCTCGTTATCCGTCAGCCCTGCCTGCCAGCGCACGTGGACAACCCAGGCGTCGCCGGGTTCGCGGGTGGCGTCCCAGGAAGCGTCGGCAAGCGAGTGCCCGCGAGCGGCGAAGGCGGACGCCAGGATTTCGAAAAGCGTGAGTTTGGCGGGGCCGTCCTCGCGCAGCGGGTGGGACTGCTTCGCGGCCTCCGCCACCTGGGAGCGCTCCAGCAGCACCGGGTGCGCGTACGGCTCCACGCGGGACAGCGCGGTGGCGTACAGCGGGTCCGGCTCCGGCAGCGTCCGCTCCTTGGGAGCCGGAGCCTCTGCGGCGGCGGGATCTGCGCCGTCGGCGCCGGCTTCGGCGAAGTCCGCCGGGGTTACGTCGGCCTCTGCAGCGCCCTCGGCCTCAGCCGGTGCCGGAGTGTCGTCGGCGGAGGGCACCGCGAACAGGGTGCTGCCGGTGGACTGCGCCTCGGCCGCCGGTTCCCGCTGCTCCCGCTCGTCCTGCAGCTCGGCGCGCGCGAGCTGGTAGCGGACACCGTCAGTGTCAATCAGGACAAGAAACGTCTCCGTCGATTCCTCGTGGCTGAGGTGCAGCTCGCGCATGGCTCTCCCTATTCGGCGGACAAGATCGTGCCCAGACTATCCCAGAAGCAGGCGTTTACTTCGCGCCCACGCCCTGCTCCAGGAAGTAATCGATCGCGGACGTCAGCTTCTCCACATCCACCGTATCCACGGCCGGGAACATGCCGATGCGCAGCTGGTTGCGGCCCAGCTTGCGGTACGGCTCCACGTCCAGAATGCCGTTCGCGCGCAGCGCCTTGGCCAGCTCGGCGGCGTCGATCGCCTCGTCGAAGTCGATGGCACCCACCACTAGGGATCGGGCTTCTTGCTTTTCGACGAACGGCGTTGCGTGCTCATTCGCCTCCGCCCAGCCGTAGAGCGCGTTTGCGTTCGCGGTGGTGCGTGCCACCATGCCGTCCAGGCCGCCGTTCTCATTCATCCAGCGCACCTGGTCGGCGAGCATGAGCAGCGTCGCCACAGCCGGGGTGTTGTATGTCTGGTTCTTGCGGGAGTTATCCACCGCCGTCTGCAGGTCCAGGAACGCCGGGATGAAGCGGCCCGATTCCTTGATCTTTGCAATGCGCTCGATCGCGGCCGGGCTCATCGCCGCCAGCCACAGGCCGCCGTCCGACGCGAAGCACTTCTGCGGGGAGAAGTAATAGACGTCCGCCTCTTTGAGGTCGACGGGGAGCCCGCCGGCGCCCGACGTAGCGTCGATAAGCACGAGTGCTTCCGTGTTGGGGCGGGTGACGGGCACCATCGCGCCGGTGGAGGTCTCGTTGTGCGCCCAGGCCACGACGTCTGCGTCCGTGCCGTCCAGCTCCGACGGGGACGGGGCGGTGCCCGGCTCGCCCGCGACCACCTGCGGCTCCTCCAGCCACGGGGCCTGCTTGGATGCCTTGGCGAACTTGCCGGAGAACTCGCCGAAGCTCAGGTGCGCGGACTTGCGCTCGATGAGGCCGAACGTCGCCGCGTCCCAGAACGCGGTGGCGCCGCCGAGGGAGAGCACGATCTCGTAGCCCTCGGGCAGGGAGAACAGCTGCGCCAGGCCGTCGCGCACGTCGCCGACGACGTTCTTCACCGCCGGCTGGCGGTGGGAGGTGCCGATGATCGCCGCGCCGCGCGCGATGGCGTCGAGCTGGGCGGGGCGCACCTTGGAGGGGCCGCAGCCGAAACGGCCGTCGGCGGGGAGGAGGTCGGCGGGCAGGGTGGGGTAGTCACTCATCATCGGCACCGGCTTTCTTGGTCGAAGCGCTACATATCTTCCGCCGGGCATTATATAACGCAGTGTCCAGTGCATAACTGCTTGCGTGGGTGCAGGGTGTGGTGTCGCCGTGGAGGCTCAGTTTGTGTCAGGCGGGTCACAGCGGGTGCTAGGATGGACGCATACATCCACCGGCCTTGGTGCGTGGTCGCCGAAATGCGCCTCTCACCTGGGCCGGATCCACGAAACAAGGAAGGGTTACTCGTGGCTTCTGAGAACGAGAACAAGGCAGTACTTCACTACCCTGGCGGCGAGTTTGAGATGGACATCATGCCCGCCACCGAAGGCAACGACGGCATCGTCCTGGGCAAGATGCTGAGCGAGACCGGCTACGTCACCTTCGACCCGGGCTACGTCTCCACCGGTTCCACCGAGTCCAAGATCACCTACATCGACGGCGACAACGGCATCCTGCGCTACCGCGGCTACGACATCGCGGACCTGGCCAACAACGCCACCTTCAACGAGGTCTCCTACCTCCTGATCAACGGCGAGCTGCCGAACGCGGAGCAGCACGAGGCGTTTTCCAACGACATCCGCCACCACACCCTCCTGGACGAGGACTTCAAGGCCGCGTTCAACGTCTTCCCGCGCAACGCGCACCCAATGGCTGTGCTCGCGTCTTCCGTGAACATTCTCTCCGCCTACTACCAGGACCAGCTCAACCCGCTGGATGAGGAGCAGCTGGACAAGGCCACCGTGCGCCTGATGGCCAAGGTGCCGATGCTGGCTGCGTACGCCTACCGCGCATCCCGCGGTAAGCCGTACATGTACCCGGACAACAAGCTGAACCAGACCGAGAACTTCCTGCGCATGATGTTCGGATACCCGACCGAGGAGTATGAGGTTGACCCGGTCCTGTCCAAGGCGATGGAGAAGCTGCTCATCCTGCACGCTGACCACGAGCAGAACTGCTCCACCTCCACCGTCCGCATGATCGCTTCCGCGCAGGCCAACATGTTCGTGGCCATCGCCGGCGGCATCAACGCCCTGGCCGGCCCGCTGCACGGCGGCGCGAACCAGGCCGTGCTGGAGATGCTGGAGGACATCCAGAAGAACAACGGCGGCGACGCAACCGACTTCATGAACCGCGTGAAGAACAAGGAAAAGGGCGTCCGCCTGATGGGCTTCGGCCACCGCGTGTACAAGAACTACGACCCGCGCGCGGCCATTGTGAAGGACACCGCGCACGAGGTGCTGGAGCACCTGGGCGGCGACGAGATGCTGGACCTCGCCATGAAGCTCGAGGAGATCGCGCTGAACGACGAGTACTTCATCCAGCGCAAGCTGTACCCGAACGTGGACTTCTACACCGGTCTGATCTACCGCGCCATGGGCTTCCCGACGGACTTCTTCACCGTCCTGTTCGCCATCGGCCGCCTGCCGGGCTGGATTGCCCAGTACCGCGAGCAGCTGGAGATGAACTCCAAGATCAACCGCCCGCGCCAGATCTACACCGGCTACGAGCACCGCGAGTTCGTGCCGAAGGACCAGCGCTAAACGCTCTCGCGCGCGTCGGGGTGTAGCCCGCGGCGCCTCAACCGTCGGTATCGGCCTTTCCCTTATACTTTGGGGAAGTCCGTTCCGGCGGTTTTGCTATGCCGCCATCAAAAACGTGCAAGGAGATTGCCAGCTATGGAGAAGCCCACCATCGACGTTCCGCAGGAGACGGCGCCGGTAGACCTCGTGATCGAGGACATTGTGATCGGTGACGGCGCCGAGGCTGTTGCTGGCGGCTACGTCAAGGTGCACTACCTCGGCGTGACGTATGACAGCGGCAAGGAGTTCGACTCCACCTGGGACCGCGGCGAAGCGGCCGAGTTCCCGCTCGACGGCCTGATTGCAGGCTGGCAGGAGGGCATCCCGGGCATGCGCGTCGGCGGCCGCCGCGAGCTGACCATTCCGCCGGAGATGGCGTACGGCCCCGCTGGCGGCGGTCACCCGCTGGCCGGCCGCACCCTGGTCTTTGTCATCGACCTTCTCGACGCAAACGAGGGCTAGGCATGCGCATCCCAGTTACCACGCTTAACGACGGTTATGATTTCCCTCTCCTCGGCCTCGGCACCTACAAGCTGAAGCCTGAGGAGACGGAGCGGATCGTGCGCACCGCGATCGAGCTCGGCTACCGCCACATCGACACCGCATCGCTCTACGGGAACGAGGTTGAGGTGGGCAAGGCCGTCAACGCAGCGATTGCGGCGGGGGACGTGACGCGCGAGGAGCTGTTCATCACCACCAAGCTGTGGAACGATGACCAGCACCGCGCCGCCGAGGCGTACCAGGAGTCCCTGAAGCGCCTGGACCTCGAGTTCATCGACCTGTACCTGGTGCACTGGCCGGTGCCGCAGCAGGGCACCTACGTCCAGGCCTTCGAGCAGATCGTGCAGCTGCAGGGCATGGGCCAGCTGCAGAGTGTCGGCGTGGCCAACTTCTACGAGGAGGTGCTGGACGAAATCATCGCCAAGACCGGAGTCACCCCCGTGCTGAACCAGGTGGAGCTGCACGCGGGCTTCACGCAGCCGGAGCTGCGCGCGTACCACGATGCCCGCGACATTGTCACCGAGGCGTGGGCGCCGCTGGCCCGCGGCGAGAACCTGGACGCGCCGGAGATTGTCGCCGTCGCGGACAAGCACGGCAAGACCCCCGCCCAGGTCGCGCTGGCGTACCTGCTGCACCTCGGCTGCTCCGTGGTGCCGAAGACCTCCAACCCGCAGCGCTTGGTGGAGAATCTCGGCGCAGTGGAGCTCACGCTTGATAGCGAAGACGTGGCCGCCCTAGATGCCGTTAAGGGCGGGCGCATGTCGGGGGATCCGCGTACGTTCCCGAATTAGCGTCGAAAAGCTTCAATGCTTCGTTGAGGGTCCGCCGCCATGCGGGCCCTTTTTCGTGCCCGGGGGTAGTTGTAGTACCAAAAGTTTCTGCACGTTGTTGACGCGTGCGGGGGTGGGAAGGGGAAAGCGAACCTGAACGTTGGTTCAGAAAATGTGGGATAGGTTACATTCTTTCTGTCTAGTTGCAGGACCCTCACTTGGAGGGAACTGCGACGAGGCGAGTGTCTATCGTCTTAGCAAGAAAGGATTGAGGCCGTGGCCGGATCTACAGCTATCCCGACTCGACGTGAGCCCACTCCAGAAGAGTTCATTGCAATGCAGCAGAGCTCTGAATTCCAGGAGTTGCGCGGCACGTTCCGCGGATTCACGTTCCCTGTGATGATCGCGTCGCTTGTTTGGTACCTCCTCTACGTGCTGGTGGCAACGTTCGCGTCTGACTTCATGGCCCGACCGCTCCTAGGCCTCAACGTGGGCCTGTGGCTGGGTCTGCTGCAGTTCATCACCACCTTCGCCATCACCTGGATCTACGTGAACTGGGCAAACAAGAACATTGAGCCGCGTGCGGCGCACATCCGTGAAGTGATGGAGGGCTAGAGCCATGCAGACGACTCTTCTCGCGGCACCCGCCGCACAGGCAACCGGCAACCCGATCCTGAACATCGCCGTCTTCGGCATCTTCATCGCGGTCACCCTCTTTGTGGTGACCCGCGCTGGCAAGACCACCAGCGAAGCTTCCGACTTCTACACCGGCGGCGCCACCTTCAACGGCACCCAGAACGGCCTCGCCATCGCGGGTGACTACCTCTCCGCAGCATCCTTCCTGGGCATCGTCGGCTCCATCGCCCTCAGCGGTTACGACGGCTTCCTCTACTCCATCGGCTTCTTCGTAGCGTGGCTGGTGGCCCTGCTGCTGGTGGCGGAACCGCTGCGTAACGTCGGCCGTTTCACCATGGCGGACGTGCTGTCCTTCCGCCTGAAGCAGAAGCCGGTCCGCGTGGCCGCCGCCTTCGGTACCCTCTTCGTGTCGCTGTTCTACCTCATCGCGCAGATGGCCGGCGCCGGCTCCCTGGTGTCCGTGCTGCTGAACCTGCACTCTTTCACCTCCCAGGCGATCTGTGTCGCCATCGTCGGCGTCATCATGATCATCTACGTCCTGATCGGCGGCATGAAGGGCACCACCTACGTGCAGATGATCAAGGCCGTCCTGCTCATCGCCGGTGTCGCCATCATGGCCGTCCTGGTGTTTGTGAAGCTGCGCGGCGGCAACCTCTTCGACGCGGCAATCGACATGCACGCCAACTCCCAGACCCTGGCAGACAAGGGCTACGCCGCTGAGGCCATCATGCAGCCGGGCCTGAAGTACGGCGGCACCCTGACCAAGCAGATCGACTTCGTCTCCCTGGGCCTCACCCTGGTGCTGGGTACTGCCGGTCTGCCGCACGTGCTCATGCGCTTCTACACGGTGCCGACCGCGAAGGAAGCACGTAAGTCCGTGACCTGGGCCATCGTCCTTATCGGTGCGTTCTACCTGCTCACCCTCATCCTCGGCTACGCTGCTGCAGCGTTCGTCGGCCCGGACCGCATCCTGGCTGCGCCGGGTGGCGCGAACTCCGCCGCACCGCTCCTGGCGTTCGAGCTCGGCGGCTCCATCTTCATGGCGCTGATCTCCGCTGTCGCGTTCGCTACGGTGCTTGCGGTGGTGGCCGGCCTGGCAATTACCGCTTCCGCTTCCATCGCCCACGACGTCTACGACGCTGTGCTCCGCGACGGCAAGTCCTCCGAGGAGGAGCAGGTCCGCGTCTCCCGCATCACCGTGATCGTGCTGGGCATCGTCTCCATCATCCTGGGCATCCTGGCCATGACCCAGAACGTGGCGTTCCTCGTCTCCCTCGCGTTCGCCATCGCCGCATCTGCGAACCTGCCGACCATCCTGTACTCCCTGTACTGGAAGAAGTTCAACACCACCGGCGCTGTGTGCTCCATCTACGCGGGCCTGATCTCCTGCCTGCTGCTGATCTTCCTGTCCCCGGCAGTTTCCGGCTCCCCGAGCTCCATGTTCCCGAACGCTGACTGGGCGATCTTCCCGCTGTCCAGCCCGGGTATCGTCTCCATCCCGATCGGCTTCCTGGCCGGCATCATCGGCACCTACCTGGGTAAGCCGGACAACTTCGACGCCCTGCAGGCGGAGATGGAAGTTCGCTCCCTCACCGGTGTTGGTGTGGAGGCTCCGGTCGACCACTAATCGGACACTCCCTATCCAAAGCAACGGCGCTCACCCCGCCGTTGCTTTTTTGCTTTTCGACGATTCCAAGCACACCAACCAGCCCCTCCCCGCAAGGGGAGTGGCTGGAAAGGGGGAGCGTCGTCAAGCGTGGGGGAACAGCTGCCCCATCGCACCGTAAGGGTGCGCGGTGTTGGGGACGAGGTGCCCGCGCGGGGAGCGCCAGGTAGGCGTGCCGCGCACCATCTCGATGCGGCCGCGGCGGTGGTGGGCTGGGTCATCGTCGTTGACCATGTTGTGGTAGCGGCACAGCATGGCGAGGTTGCTCAGGTTCGTCTGGCCGCCGTTGCGCCAGGCGGTGATGTGGTGGGCCTGGCAGTGATCGGCGGGGCGGCGGCAATCCGGCACCGGGCAGATCGGGTTGATCATGCGGGCGAGCGTGCGCTGCTTGGCGTTGGCGAAGCGCTCGGTGCGGTAGAGGTTCACCGCGCCGTGCTCGGGGTGGAACAGCGCCGCCTGGAGGTGGTGCTCCGCGGTGGCGAACTGGGCCAGGTACTCGGCGCCGGTGATGGTGGTGCCGTCGGTGAGGCCGAGGGTGACCTCGTCCCCGTCGCCGCCCAGGATGGCCACCCAGTCCGGCAGCGGGATCATGATGATGGGCTGCGGGACGGCGTGGGGGACGGCCGCGTGGGCGGCGTCCCCGCGCATGAGGACGAGGAAGTGCGCGAGCAGCTGCGGTGCGAGCGGCTTCGAGTGGTCCACCTGCTGCAGCAACGCGTGCTCCAGATCGGCGAGGTCGCGCTCGCCGGCGGTGACGATCATGGTGCGCATCCCACCCACCGAGCGGCCGAAGCGCACGCCCGGCCGGGGCGGTTTGGATGTGACGGGGAGGTGCTCGTTGAGGAAGTTCCGCAGCTGCTTCCGGGAGCGGCACGGTGTTTCCGCAAGCATGGTCAGCACCTCGAGACGGCGCAGGTGGCGCGCGGTCTCGTCCTCGATGGTGCCCAGGCGGCGCTCCAGCATGCCGAGGTGGTCCAGCGTCAGCTGCGCGCGGCGGGCTAGGGCGCGGGCGTCGCGCTGCTTGCGGGTGTGGCGCGTTGGGCCGTAGTAGACGCGGTGCAGTGCTCCCCACGCGTGCACCCACCCGGGGTTGATGCCGGCATCGAGCGCCGTGGGCTTGTCAAAGCCCTCCAGCGTGTCGACGTTTGTGGCGGATAGCGCCCCCACCAGCGCTGCGAATGTGGTCATGCCTCGCACAGTAGCCGAAGCAAACGTTCGCGCAAAGAGCTGCGCAATCAGCCTGTGGATAACCCGAGCCGCGCGGGCAGTTATCCACAGGCTCCGCAGGTTAGCGGCGGAGCAAGCCCCGCAGATCCAGCTGCGAGGACAGCTCGCTCGAGCCCTTCACCAGATCCGCCACTGCGGCGGCAGTCTGGCGGTCCTCCGGGGAGATAACCGAATTCAGCGCAGGTGCAACGGGCGCGGGCGCGGCGGCGGCACCCGGCGTCCACTGCCCCCAGTCCACGGCATAGACGCTGTTTATGTCCACCTCCACGCCGTCGATGTGCTGCGTCCACTTCGCCTTCTGGTGGATGGTGGTGCGCGGGTGGATGCGACCGCCGGAACCCCAGTCGTGCTGCCAGAAGAAACTGCCGATGCCGTCCTCCACGCACCACTGGATCACGTTGTAGTTGCCGTACACGCCGGTCTGGTACCCGGCCAGCACCAGCGCGGCCTGGAACGCGCGCAGGTACGGCTGGATCTGGCCCACGTACTGCTCGCGGGTGGGGTTGTCGTCGATGGCCACGTAAATCGGCCGCCCAGTCGGCCCGCCCGCCGCACGGTGGATTCGGATTGCTTCCGGCGCGTGCACCGCCGCACCCGCCGCACCGGCCAGCCAATCCGCGGTCTGCGCGCGGCCGAACTGGTACACGGACGCGGTGGCCAGGCCGTGCGCCTTGAAATCGCGCGTCTCCGCCAACGTCACCGGCTTGCCCAGCATCCACGCGGCGCCCGGACGGCGCTCGGACACGTACCGCACGGCGCCCAAGTGCCCGGCCGCCTTCACCGAGCGTGCGGACGGCACCCCAGCCGAGTAATCAATCACCGTACCCACCACTCGGCCCTGGGCCTGCGCGAGCGGCGCAACTACCGGCGACACAGCCGCCGCCGCACCAGCGATAGCAGCGGACTTCAACACAGATCGACGATTCATCGTATTCACACCAGTCACACTAGCCCCAACAATCGCTGTGGGATAGGTGCAACGCGGGTGCTAGGGAGCGTCGAGAAGCGTGAAGCGAACGTCGGGAAGCTGGGAAAGCGCAAGGCGCACGCCGGCCGCGGTGCCGGAACCGGGGTGATTCATGTGGGCGAGCACGATCGCGCCGTCCGGAGCGTCGACGATCTCCTGCGCCACCGCATGCGCGCCGGACGTCGCGCCGTAGTCCCCGTTGACGCTGAAGCCCGCGATCTGCATGCCGGCGTCGTGGGCGATGCGGACCGCGATGTCGTCGTAATGCGCAGTGCCGGCGCGGAACCACCGCGAGCGCACGCCGAACTCCGCAAGCGTGCCAGCGTTGCCCTGGATCTCCGCGAGCGCCTCCGCCGGGCTCGCCGTGCCGTGAATGCCGTACGCGGGCTGACCAGCGACGGTGAGCGGCACCTGGCGGGTGCCGTGATTCTCAACCTGGAACAGCGGATCCGCCGCCAGCTCCGCCGTGACGTCCGGGTGCGCCTCAATCCACGGCTGCGCGAGGAAAAGCGTCGCGGGGGTGTTGTGCTCGCGGAGGACCTGAATCAGCGCGGCGTCGTAGCCCCCGCTGCACGCGTCGAACGTGAGCGCGACCGTGCGCGCGCCGGGCACCGTGGGCACCGTATCCACGATCCCCGGCAGGTGCGTCCCAAACGCCTGCGGCACCATCCCCGCGTATGCCTCCGGAGCTGGATTGCTTGACGACGCCACCGTCTGCGTCGAAGTTACCGTCGCCGTGGCCGTTTGCGTGACCGTTGCTGCTGGCTGCGCTGCCCTTTGCTGCGCGGAGCACCCGGCGGCACCTCCGGCGAGCAGGAGGGAGGCGGCGAGGAAACGGCGGCGGGGCAGCGGTGTATGCACACCGGCAGTGTAGGCGGTGAGTGACGGCGGCGCGCGGGTCCCTGCCACGCCCGTGACGAGGGCCACTGAAGGTTACCGCACAGATACCTGGGAGTTGTGTTTGGATAGTTGCGTTCGTACTGGATGCTGTTGTGAGGGAGTGCCATGCCCAACCCCATGTCCACCATCATCGCCTTCATCGTGGGGTTGTTAACCGTTATCGGCCTCGGTGTCGGGCCGCCTTCATCGTGGGGTTGTTAACCGTTATCGGCCTCGGTGTCGGGCTCGGTATGGGGGATGGCTCCTCCAGTAAAGAAGACGCCGCCACTAGCACCCAGGTGCCTCAGCCTACCCGCGATCTCGGTGACGTGTTCCACTCCAGCTCGGACCTGCAGTGGCTGCAGCGCCCGGGCATGGTTTTCCCGGGTGCGCGCTACACCACGTACGGCCCGGACGGTAAGGCGAAGGGCAACTGCAGCTTCGGCTGGATGCTGCAGGACCCGCAGACCCGCACCTACTACAACGCCACCGCGGGCCACTGCGGTGTGGTGGGGGACCGCGTGTACATCCAGAAGAATGACGGCACGATGGTCTTCGCCGGCCGGTTCGTGGAGTCCACAGGCAAGCCCAAGACCCCGGACGCTCTGGACCTCGCGATCATCAGCCTGGAAGGTTCCCAGGCGCGGATTTCCTCCAGCCTGCCCACCAAATACCTCAAGATCATCCCGGCGAAGCCTGTCACCAAGGTCATGAGATCCGCGGAGCTGGAGCAGACCCAGCCATTCATCTGCCGCCTGGGCTACCGCACCGGGCTATCCTGCGGCTACTACCTCCGCCCAGTGAACCGCGACGTGTTCTTGCACATCAGCCCCGCCGATAACGGCGATTCCGGCGGCCCGATCTGGGTTTGCGGCGCAACGGCGGAGGATTGCCGAACCGGGCGCTCGGACTGGTACGCGGCCGGCATCGAGTCCTACATCCACCCGTACCGTTACGGCGAGAACGGCGCCGCAACAGTGGATGTGGTGACCGCATACGCAAAGAGCAAGGGACTCAGGCTGGTTTACCCGCAAGCTGTCAAACAGGCGGGCTAAAACCCCAGGTGGGCGGCTTACACGTTTTCCACCGCTTCCTTACACACCCCGCAACGACCCCCGTCCCGGAAACCTCCCCGAGTCTCGAAGCGAAACCCCTACCGATCCTCGCGCGGGAATCATTCTGCCACGCGGGCGGGCCAAGAAACTGGACAGGCTGTAAGCAATATACGGTTCCCCGTGCGCTAGCACGGGAGCATTTACTTATGCTTCGCAAGACAGCCGAGAAGCTAACAAAATTAATGGTGGGATGATGTCCCGTTCTGGTTCACACCCCGAGAACTTAACCTAATGTTCACAGCTTTTTCATCCCCCATTCCCATCCCCCACGATCAGCATCAGGCGAGGGGGGAGCGTAGCAATGGGAAATCTTTGAAGCGTGAAAGTAGTCCGTGAACGGCTTTTGCTCAAGATGCACACATTCCTCAGAGTCCCATTCGAACGATGCCAATTCATGCCAGACCTCAAATTGTAGCCGCAAACAATGCAGATCCTTAAGGCCAAAAAAGCTGCATAGCTCTGAAATCGTAAACTCCGCAACGACTTCATCTTTGTACAGCTTAATCCGAACAACATGATGGTCAACGTCTACCGGTTCGCCACCCTCTAGGTTCCAGAGTGGGGTTTTTAACAATTTCATTAGAGCCTCCTTAATTGGACTCCCCTGTAAAGTCTCCCCGGCACCGTTCCAAGTTAAAGGAATGGGGATGGTGGTGCCACGTTCTATCCAGCGCAACCTCTTGTGGCCAACACACTTCACTCACGTTCCCTTTCAATTAGGGTACGGCCGCCGCAACACCATTGAGTCTCGCAACGCCATGCTCAAGAACGGTTCCTACCAGGGTGCCGGCGACGTCACCACGCGCCTTATGCGCGGTTGGGCAGCGCAAATGCTGTGCATGGCCATGGCCGCAGTGGGGTGAACCTCGCCATGCTCGACGCTGCTGCCTGGTCTGGCCCGCACACGGGCCAGAAGCCGACTCCGCCACCGCCGTGGGGCGGCCGCAAGCCCAGCTCGGACGACATTGAGCAATGGAAGTTGGGCGACAACGCACCGCCGAAGGCGGCATAAGCCTCCACAGGCCACCGGCTGAATCTTGAGTTTCAAGGACTTCATGCCGAGTGGCCTACAGGTCGTGCAGCAACACCAGTTTCAACACAAAAAACCGGCCGGCAAAGCCTTTTTCAGGCTCAAAACCGGCCGGTTTTCGCGTTGTCGGGGATAGTCTCTCCCAAAGTTACCGAATTTTGAAAACTGGGTTTAACCTGGAAGGAGTTTCCTGAATTGAACGGAAAAGTTAACCGAAACCCCCCCAGGTCAGAAGCGCCCCAGACAAGAATCGAACTTGCGACACCGGCTTTAGGAGAGCCGTGCTCTATCCACTGAGCTACTGGGGCAACAGGCCAAGATTAGCGCACCGGCTAGGGCGCGCCATAATCTCGGCGGGGTGCGTGCGAGCGCGCGCAATTCGGCGACTCGGCATCAACCAAGCGGCAGCCAATCGGCCGGAACCGCGCCTACGCCTCGCCGGTGAGCTCGCGCAGCTTGGCGCGCACCGCGGAAGCCTCCGGGTTGGTCTCATAGGTGCCGTCGGAGTACAGCACGGTGGGCACGATCCGGTTGCCGTCGTTCACGCTCTCGATCCAGGCGTTGACCTCATCCATGCCGTTCGCGTCCGCATCCACCACGTCGTACGGCGTCTCGGTGCGGTCCAGCCGCTCGCGCAGTTTGCGGCAGAACGGGCACCACTCGGTGGCGAAAATGGTCACGTGGGCGTTGGTTTCGGGGGCAGCGACAGACATTTAGATCCTTTCAAACCGCTGGTACTTGTACTTCAGGCCATTGCTTTTCGACGTTTCCCATGCACCCTCCCGCACAAGCGCGAACTCATCGCCGATGCGGGGCGCAAAGACTGGGGTGGTGACGGCGTCGGTCAAACGAACGTCGATAAGCGTGCGCTCGATGACATCGACCTCGTCGATCGTGGCTTCGTAGAGCTGGCCTCCGCCGATGATCCATGCGTCGACGGCAAGGTCCGGCAGGTCGGTGGAAACGTACGCCCCGTCGGACCACGTACCCGGCTCGCGGGAGGAGAGGACGTGGTTGGGGCGACCCGGCAGCGGCTTGACCGGCAGGGCTTCCCACGTGCGGCGGCCCATGATGATGGGGTGACCCATCGTGATCTCTTTGAAGTGGCGGAGATCCTCGGGGAGGTGCCAGGGCATAGTATCGCCGTCGCCGATCACGCCGTCGAGGGATTGCGCCCAGATCGCGCCTAGGGTGGGCATTACACGGACACCTTCGCGGTGATGGTCGGGTGCGGGTCGTAGCCCTCGACCTCGATGTCCTCGAAGCGGTAGTCGAAGATGCTCGCCGCCTTGCGCAACTTGAGCTGAGGGTATGGGCGTGGCTCGCGCGAGAGCTGCTCGCGGACCTGCTCCACGTGGTCGTTGTAAATGTGGCAATCGCCGCCCGTCCAGATCAATTCGCCCACCTCAAGGCCCGCCTGCTGCGCGAACATGTGCGTGAGCAGCGCGTAGGAGGCGATGTTGAACGGCACGCCCAGGAACATGTCGGCGGAGCGCTGGTACACCTGCATGCTCAGGCGGCCATCCGCCACGTAGAGCTGGAACAGCAGGTGGCAGGGCATGAGTGCCATTTTGTCCAGCTCAGACACATTCCACGCGCTGACAAGGTTGCGGCGGGAATCCGGGTTCTGGGTCAACGTGTGTACGGCCTGGGCAATCTGGTCGATGTGCGCCCCGTCCGGCGTGGGCCAGGAGCGCCACTGCACGCCGTAGACGGGACCGAGCTCCCCATCCTCGTCCGCCCACTCGTTCCAGATGCGGATGCCGTTGTCCTGCAGCCAGCGCACGTTGGACTCGCCGCGCAGGAACCACAAAAGCTCCCCGACGACACCCTTGAGGTACACCTTTTTGGTGGTCAGGAGGGGAAAGGACTCCGCGAGGTTGTAGCGGATCTGGCGGCCGAACACGCTGCGGGTACCGGTGCCGGTGCGGTCACCCTTCGGGGTGCCGTTTTCCAACACATCCCGCAGCAGATCCTCATACGGGGTGGGGATTGCCACTAGTGAGATACTCCTTCGAAGCTGCCGTGCTGCTCGTAGTACCGAGCGCATGCAGCGAGAATGTCATCAGCCAGCTCGGGGCGGCAAATCAGCAGGTCCGGAATGTAGGTGTCCTCATTGTTGTAGCGCAGCTCCGAGCCGTCCAGGCGGGAGCAGTGCAGGCCCGCGGCCATGGATACGCCGACGGGTGCGGCCTGGTCCCACTCGTACTGGCCGCCGGCGTGGACGTACGCGTCATAATCACCGAGCAGCACGTGCATCGCCTTTGCGCCCGCGGAACCGACCTGCGCGGTCTCGAACCCGATCTCCTGCGCCACGTAGGACGCCACAGCCGGGGGACGGTTGCGGGACATTGCCACCTTGCCGGCGAACGGGCCGGAGACGTGGCGCACGTCGGAGGATTTGAACACCACGCCCAGGTCCGGCAGGCCCACGGCGGCGTGGATGGGCACACCGTTTTCCACCAGCGCCACGTGCACCGCCCAATCTTGGCGGCCGGTGGCGAATTCCTTCGTGCCGTCCAGTGGGTCCACGATCCACACACGGTTGTTGTCCAGGCGGGCCAGGTCATCTGCGGCCTCCTCGGACAGGAAGCCGTCGCCCGGGCGGTGTTGCTCCAGCACGCGGGCGATCCAGTTCTGGGCCAGGTCATCGCCGGCCTCGCCCAGCTCGCGCCCGCGCAGCAGGCCCACGCCGCGGATACCCTTCAGGATCTCGCCGGTGCCTTGCGCAATGAGGTTGGTCAGCCTGGAATCGGAGTAATCGGCGCTCATAAGCACCTATTCTACCGCCAAAGTTGGGGTGCGTCCCGGGACAGAATTCGGCAGCATGCCAAGTAACTTGCCACTTAACATGCCACATATGGCAAGTTGACTGGTAAGTTGGCTGGCATGTTGCAGCATGAACTGGAGCGCATGGTTGCGGAGCTCAGGGTAATCGGAGCTGAGGGGCAATCTGTCGAGGTCAAAAGTGGCGTAGGGAAGGGCATCCGCGAAACGCTGAGTGCATTCTCGAATGCTCGCGGCGGCCTCCTCCTCATAGGTCTGAGCGAGGAAGACGGGTTCATCCCGGCACCAGCTTTCGATGCCCTTAAAGCACGCGATGCGCTCGCTTCTCGCTGCGAAGAGTTAACCCCCGCGGTTCGGCCAGTTGTCGAAATTCATGATCTTGAAGGGGCACAGGTCATCGTTGCCGAAGTCGATGCCTTCAATCGTGAGGACAAGCCGTGTTATATCACCGAGCAGGGCCGTTACAACGGCTCCTACGTACGAACTGGTGACGGTGATCGGCGATTAACTAAGTACGAGGTGGATCGGCTCCTCGAAGAGGAGGTGCCGCCTAAGTGGGATGAGCAGACTGTGGACGAGGCATCCCGTGATGACCTCTCCGCACTGGATCTCGACAATTTCCTCAAGGTTCAGCAAACACGGCGTCCAAGAACGTTCGCGGATGGCGAGGACCGAGCCCTGCAACGCCTCCGCCTTATGAGGGGAGAGCATCCTACGCTTGCTGCACTATTGACGTTGGGGGAGTATCCGCAAGAGTTTTTCCCTCGGCTCACCGTGTCCTTCGGACTTTTTCCGGGCTCCAGCAAAGGAGATGTGACCACAGGTGCGCGATTGTTAGACAGCGCCACACTTGTAGGAACAATTCCCGAGCTCGTGGAAGCGGGTGTGGCAGCGGTGAAGCGGAACATGCGCACTGCGAGTGTGATCGGTGATGTGTATCGCGCTGATGTGCCCGACTATCCACTCGTTGCAGTGCGAGAGGCGCTGGTGAATGCATTGATGCATAGGGATTATTCGCCGAGCGCGCTCGGCAGCCAGGTGCAGATAAACATGTTCGTAGACCGGCTGGAAATCACTAGCCCGGGCGGGCTCTATGGTGGCGTTACCGTGGAGAATTTGGGGGAGGCAGGGCTCAGCGCATCGCGTAATCAACGACTTTCATCATTCCTCGAAGATCTCACGTTCGTGGGCGGTGGCCCGATCGCCGAAAACCGGGGTTCTGGAATTGCAACGATCAACCGGGCCTTAGAGGAGGCACTCATGCCCCCGCCGGTATTCACCAACCGACTAACCGATTTCACGGTCACCTTCCGCAAACGGAGGATCGCCCCGGATGAGCGGCATGGGACCGCGAGTGAGCAGGTTCTCGACCTCCTTCATCAACGAGAATCGTGGGCAACTGCAGAGTTGGTTAAGGAGACCGGTCTTAGTCGCTCCGCTGTGCAAAATGCCCTAAGCCAGCTAGTAACCGCGGGCGTTGCTGAGCCGACCGAACCCACTCGCTCCCCACGTCAGCGTTACCGGCTCACTGTCCTCTGAAATGGGCACCAATTCTCCGCGCGGTACCATCGCACCCATGTCCGAAAATGTCCTCGATCGCTTCCACCCCCAGGTGGCAACCTGGTTCGAGGAGGTTTTTGCTGCGCCCACCGCGGTGCAGGCCGAGGCGTGGCGCGCGATTTCCGATGGCGAGAATTCCCTCGTCGTCGCCCCCACCGGCTCCGGCAAAACACTCGCCGCCTTCCTGTGGTCCCTCAACTCCCTCGTCGAGCGCGCAGGGCAGCAGGCCCTGCCTATCGACGGCGCCCAACGTTCCACGCACGGCGGCGTCCGCGTCCTCTATATCTCCCCGCTGAAAGCCCTCGGCGTGGACGTGGAGAACAACCTGCGCGCGCCGCTCCAGGGCATCGCGCGCGTGGCGCAGCGCATGGGCCGCGAAATGCCGGACATCTCCGTTGGCGTGCGCTCCGGCGACACCCCGCAGGTGGAGCGCAACCGCCAGCTGCGCAAACCGCCGGACATCTTGATCACCACCCCGGAATCGCTCTACCTCATGCTCACGTCCAAGGCAGCGGCGATCCTGCAGTCCGTGGACACCGTGATCATCGACGAAATCCACGCCCTCGCCGGCACCAAGCGCGGCGTGCACCTCGCGCTCTCCCTCGAGCGCCTGGCCAGGCTCGCCGGGAACTTCCAGCGCATCGGCCTCTCCGCCACCGTGCGCCCCATCGAAACGGTGGCCAACTTCCTGGGCCCGCGCACCACCATCATCAACCCGCCTGCGGAAAAGCGCTGGGAGCTTGTGGTGCGCGTGCCGGTGGAGGACATGAGCGATCTCCCCGTCCCCGAGGAGGGCTCCACCATCGGGGAGGCGATTATCGACGATCGTTTGCTGCTTGACGACGACGACTTTTCCGGCGCGAAAGAGGCGGAGCCTCTCGCGCCGGGAGCGTCGAAAAGCATCTGGCCCCACATCGAGCAGGCGGTGTACGAGGAGGTGATGGCGCACCGCTCCACCATCGTGTTCGTGAACTCGCGCCGCACCGCCGAGCGCCTGACCAGCCAGATCAACGAGCTGTGGGCGAAGGAGCACGACCCGGAGGCGCTGAGCGCACCCACGCGGCGCCCGCCCGCGCAGCTGATGAAGTCAGTGGATACCGCCGGCCATGCTGCGCCCGTGATCGCCCGTGCCCACCACGGCTCCGTGTCCAAGGATGAGCGCCTGCTCACCGAGACGATGCTGAAGGAGGGCTCGCTGAGAGCGGTGATTTCCACGAGCTCCTTGGAACTGGGCATCGACATGGGGGCGGTGGACCTGGTGATTCAGGTGGAGTCCCCGCCGAGCGTGGCCTCCGGCCTGCAGCGGGTGGGCCGCGCCGGGCACGCGGTGGGGGCGATCTCGGAAGGCTCGTTCTACCCGAAGCACCGCTCCGACCTGGTGCAAACGGCGGTGACGGTGCCGCGCATGCGCCAGGGGCTCATTGAGGAGCTCAAACCCCCGAAGAATCCGCTGGACGTGCTGGCGCAGCAGACAGTCGCCGCGATCGCCTTCGAGGACATCGAGGTGGACGACTGGTTTGAGACCGTCACCCGCGCCTGGCCCTACCGCGACCTCCCGCGCGAGGTGTTCGACGCCGTAATCGACCTGGTCACCGGCGTGTACCCGTCCACCGACTTCGCGGAGCTGAAACCCCGCGCGATCCTGGAGGGCACCACGTTGAAAGCCCGTCCCGGCGCGCAGCGCGTGGCCGTGACCAACGCGGGCACCATCCCGGACCGCGGCATGTTCGGCGTGTTCCTCGTGGGCTCGGATGCGGAGGGCGGCGTGCCCCGCCGCGTGGGCGAGCTGGACGAGGAAATGGTGTACGAATCCCGCGTCGGCGACGTATTCACCCTCGGCGCGTCCAGCTGGCGCATCGAGAACATCACGCGTGACCAGGTGCAGGTCTCACCCGCGCCGGGCCACACGGGCCGCCTGCCGTTCTGGACGGGCGATTCGCTCGGCCGCCCGTATGAACTCGGTAAGGCTCTTGGGGCGTTTCGTCGTGAAGCAAAAAGCGGCGAGGGCATCGACCCCTCGCTGGATGAGAAAGCCCGCAACAACCTGGTGCAGTACCTCGCGGAGCAGGAGGAGGCCACCGGCATTCTGCCGGACGACACGACGTTGGTGCTCGAGCGCTTCACCGACGAGCTGGGGGATTGGCGCGTAGTGCTGCACACCCCCTTCGGCAAAGGGGTCAACGCCGCGTGGGCGCTGGCCACCGGGTGGCGCGTGTCGCAAGAGACCGGCATGGACGCTCAGGCTGTGGCGGGCGACGACGGCATCGTCCTGCGCCTCCCGCAGGGGGAGAAGGAGCCGGACGGTTCGCTCTTCCAATTCGACGCGGACGAGATCGCGGACATCGTGACCGAGCAGGTGGGCAACTCCGCGCTGTTCGCCTCGCGCTTCCGCGAGTGCGCCGCGCGTGCGCTCCTGCTCCCGCGCAAGAACCCCGGCAAGCGCGCACCCTTGTGGCAGCAGCGGCAGCGCGCCGAGCAGCTTCTCGACGTCGCCCGCAACTACCCCTCGTTCCCCATCATCTTGGAGACGGTCCGCGAGTGCCTCCAAGACGTCTACGATCTGCCAGCGCTGCAGGACGTGATGCGGCAGCTGAACACGCGCCGCATCCGCGTCGCCGAGGTGACCACGGATACGCCGAGCCCCTTCGCGTCATCGTTGCTGTTCAACTACACCGGCGCGTTCATGTACGAGGGCGACACGCCCCTCGCGGAAAAGCGCGCCGCGGCGCTTGCCCTGGACCCTTCGCTGCTGGCCAAGCTCCTGGGCACAGTGGAGCTCAGAGAGCTTCTCGACGCCGACGTGATCAACGAGGTTGACCGCAACCTGCGCCGCGTTGGCCGCGCCGAAACGTCGGAGCAATTCGCGGACACGCTGCGCATCGTGGGGCCCGTGCCTGTCGACGAATTGTCCGAGTACACCGCCGTACCGCTGAACACGCTGGAACAGACCTTGGGGCCGGCGCGCATGATGCTGGTGCGCATCGGCGGGCGCGAGCACGTTGCCCAGGTGCTGGACGCGGCGCTGTTGCGCGACGCGCTCGGCGTGCCCATCCCGCCAGGTGTGCCGGCGCAGGTGGCGACCATCCCGGACGCGCTGGCCCAGCTGGTGGGCCGATGGGTGCGCACCCGCGGGCCGTTCACGCTGCGCGACTTGGCGGACGCGTTCGGCCTGGCGGTAGGTGCCGCCTATTCCGCGCTGCAACCCCTTATAGATAAGGACAAGGTTGTCGAAGGCCGTTTTCGCCAGGGCATCGACGAGCAGGAATACGTGGCCGCCGAGGTGCTGCGCACCATCCGCACGCGATCCCTGGCGGCGGCGCGGGCGCAGGCGCGCCCAGTGTCCCAGTCCGCCTTTGGCCGCTTCCTGCCCGCGTGGGCGAACGTCGCGCCCGCCGGCGTGACCCCGGCGCTGCGCGGCGCGGACGGCGTGTACTCCGTGCTGGAGCAGCTCGCCGGCGTGCGGTTGCCGGCCAGCGCGTGGGAGTCCCACATCCTGCCCTCCCGGGTGGGCGACTACCAGCCGGAGATGCTGGATGAGCTGACCTCCGGCGGGGAGATCGCCATTGTCGGCGCGGGCAAAGCGGGCGCGCGTGATCCGTGGATCATGTTGCTGCCCACCGACTACGCGGCCCAGCTCATGCCGCAGATCGACCCGCCGGTGCTGTCGCTGACCCAGCAGCAGGTGCTGGACACCATCGGCCGCGGCGGCGGGTACCTGTTCACGGACCTGTTGGCCGCCGTCGGCGGGGTGCACAGCGCCACGACGGAGGAGCTCCGCGAGGCGATGTGGGACCTTGTGGAGGCCGGGTTCCTCGCGCCCGACTCGTTTGCCCCGATCCGCGCAAGGCTTGCGGGCGGGAAGACGGCGCATAGGGCGAAGCGGCGGCCGTCGCGAAGCAGGGTGCGCTCGGGACGCACCTCCTTTGCCAACCTCACGCCGCCGGACATGGCCGGGCGCTGGGCAGCGACGCCGGCGCCGGACGCGGACGCGACGCGGCGTTCGCTCGCGTTCGGCGAGGCGTGGCTGGACCGCTACGGTGTGGTCACCCGCGGCAGCATCGTCGCGGAGGATGTGCTGGGCGGCTTCGCGCTGGCGTACAAAACGCTGTCCGGGTTCGAGGAAAGCGGCAAGGCCATGCGCGGCTACCTCATCGAGGGTCTCGGCGCGTCCCAGTTTTCCACCCCGGCGACGATTGACCGGCTGCGCGGCTACCAGGATTCCGATGACGTGGTGGGCTGGCCATCCGGCGCCCGGGAGCCGCAGGTTTACGTGCTCGCTGCGACGGATCCCGCCAACCCTTACGGCGCCGCACTGCCGTGGCCGGAACAGGGCCCGACCCGCTCCGCGGGCGCGATGGTGGTGCTGGTCGACGGCCTCTTGGCCGCGCACATCACCCGCGGTGGCAAGACCATGACGACGTTTTTCGACCACTTCCCCGACGGGGTAGGTGATCCGCTGCCGCTGGTGGTGCACGCGCTTGACGACGCCGTGAGGCGCGGCCGCATGTCTCCATTGAGCGTCGAAAAGCTCAACGGGGGAGCAGCGTTCAGCCTTCGCGAGGTTGGGGCGACGGTGACCCACAAGGGCGCGCGCATCGGTGGGAAGGTGCATGCGGCACCGAAGCGGCGGGGCAGGAGCGTGGCCGAGGCGTTGGAAGAGATGGGGGAGCTAGATACCCGGCTCCCGGCTGCGAACGAAGAGGAGGTGCTCAGCTTCGACGACTAGGCTATGGCCCGAATCTCAGTGGTGACCCCTACTGCGCCGGGTAGCGCACGAGGAGGTCGTCGCCGATCACGGCGCCGTCGTTAAGCTTTGCTGCGCTTAGGGCCGCACCGTTGGCCTTCAACCCCATGATGTGCTCGACGTCATCGCGGTGAGCGAGTAGGTGGTCGGCGATGATGCGACGGTGGCAGCGCCACCACACTGCCTCGGAGCACATGATCGCGGTTGGGGTCTCAGCGGCGTGATGGCGTAGCTCCGCCAGCGCGTCGGCGAACTCCTGTCCAAGAGCGTGGTCGGCGTAGTTGTGGAAGCTGCGGTTTTGCCAGTTGGCGTTGACCTCGAAGGGGACGGTCTTGGACACGTTGCGCCGCCCAGCCAAGCCCGGGTTCTTGCCGTATGCGATGCCGCGCTCGGGTAGGTGCTCAGCGAGGGAGTCGTCGTTGAACCAGGGGTACTTCTTCGAGCCGGTGAGTTTGCGCACGTCGATGATCGACTGCACCCCGGCCGCCTCGAGCATTCGGATGAACTCGTCGAGCTCGAGGTTGGAGTGGCCGACCGTGAATATACGCATGCGGGCTACAGTACTCGGGCATACCAGTGGCATCAGTGATGCAAACCTATTGAGTCAGATGAACCGTCGTCGTAGTATCGGGGTATGAGCTCTCCAACCAACAATCGGGTCCGCACCACGGTGAGTCTGAACCGCGAAGTTGCGGCGGCAGCGCGCCGACTCCAGGAAGAGAAGAACATCTCTATGTCGGAAGCCGTGAATGAGCTAGCTTCAGCTGGGCTTCGCCGCTCTACAGTGTCGACGAAACGGATTGAACTTCCGGATTTCAGTTACGCCCCGCGGATCGATATCACCAATATCGGTGAAGTGTTGGGCATGCTCGAAGAGGAAGAATGGCTCAATGATCGTTGACGCGAACGTTCTGATCTACGCCTTAGGTGAGCCGTCCCCGCACAAATCAAAGGCAAGACAGTGGCTAGAGAGCGCGTTGAATGGTTCTCAGAGGGTTGGTATTCCTTGGGCTTCATTGCTCGCATTTCAACGGATCACCACTAATCCGCGCATAATGAAGCGGCAACTTTCTGTGGGGCAAGCCTGGAGTGTCGTGACGATGCTGCTCGACGCTGAGCCGGTATGGGTGCCTGAGCCGGGCCCTCGTCACTCCGAAATACTAGGGCGTTTACTTGTCGATTCTGCGGCTACCGGGAATCTGGTTACTGACGCTCACATCGCAGCCCTAGCAATCGAGTACGGCACTCCGGTGTGTTCGTTCGATAGCGACTTCGCCCGCTTTCCCGAGGTCACGTGGTTCAATCCCGCGAGGGATTAGGAAGTCCAACTACACTCCCACCCATGCCTGAAGGCGATTCGGTTTACCAGCTCTCCAAGCGTCTGCAGTTCATGGCGGGGCGGGAGGTCACGCATACGTCGCTACGTGCGCCCCGCTACGCGACGGTGGACTTCACCGGCATGGTGTGCGAGGAGGTGTGGCCGTACGGCAAGCACCTGTTCATGCTGTTCGCTGCGGGCGGGCACGAGCCGCAAGTGCTGCACACGCACCTGAAGATGGAGGGCACGTGGGCGATGCACCGCGTCGGCACGCGTTGGCGCAAGCCGGGCTACACGGCGCGGGTGGTCTTAAGGCTTGCCGACGAACCCAAGGCTGACATCGAGCTGGTGGGGCACGAGCTTGGCCTGGTCGAGGTATTCCCGGCCCGCGAGTTCGACGAGCGGATGGGCTACCTCGGCCCGGACCTGCTGGCGGAGGAGTTCGACTTCGGGGAGGCGAAACGACGCATCCTTGAGGACCCGGAGCGTGAAATCGGTAGGGCGCTGCTGGACCAGTACCGCCTAGCCGGCATCGGCAACGAGTACCGCGCGGAGATCTGCTTCCTCGGTGGTGTGCATCCGAGGGAGAAGGTGGGGAACGCGGACGTCGATAAGCTTTTGCTCATCGCGCGGCGCCTGATGTGGGCGAACAAGGACGAGCCTGTGCGGGTGAGCACCGGTGTGAAGCGCGCGGGGGAGACCAGCTACGTGTTCGGGCGCAACAACAAGCCGTGCCGGCGGTGCACCACGCTGATCAAGAAGGATCTCCTGGGCGGGGAGGGGGACTTGGAGCGGGTTATCTGGTGGTGCCCGCGGTGCCAGCCGGAGCCTGCGAGCTAGGGAGCAAATCTTGCGCCTACGCAAAACTCCCCGTATATCCTTTGGTATATACCCGTTGGATTAGGAGGAGCCGTTGTGAGCAAAACAGTCGCTGCAGTGTTTAAATCCGGTAACAGTCAAGCCGTGCGAATTCCGGTATCGCATCGACTTGACACCGACAAGGTGGAAATTGAACGTGTCCCGGAAGGTATCTTGCTGCGCCCAATTGAAGCAACAATCGGGGATGCTGTAGCAAGGTTGCGCGAATACCAGCTGGCAGAGGGGATCGGGGGCGGCTTGATCGAGGAACTTGAGGAGCTGCCCACCGAGTCGCTGCCAAGCTTCGACGAAAACTGAACGAGATGCGCTACCTCTTTGACACCAATGTGTGGATAGACCTCGAAAGAGGTAGGAACGCTGGACTTGTGCAGCGGGCCTCAGCATGCAGCCGCGCCGAAGTGGCACTTTCGACCATCGTGTTGGGAGAGCTTTTGGGAGGGGCGCAACGTTCAGCAGACCCCGTTCGTGCTTATCGCTCGATAGAAACGCTAGTGACAGGCATCAAACCGGTTGGTGTCGATGAAGATGTCGCGCTTGCTTACGGCCATCTTCGCGCCCACCTGGAAGGCCAAGGGCTAATTATCGGGCCAAACGATCTTTGGATCGCAGCCCAAGCGCTGCGCTATGAGCTAGTTCTAGTCACCGCGAACGAGGCCGAGTTCAATCGAGTCCCATCGTTAGTAGTGGAGAATTGGAGGTAGCGTTCTCATTCATAGCGCCTACGCCTTCGCGCCTCGCTCCTTCACAGCGCGGCGGATGAAGAACACCAGGAAGCCGAGGATGATCAGCCCGAGGATCGCGTAGATCACGTTGGAGTAGGTGTCCACGTAGCCGGTGGCGGCCTCCCAGTTATCGCCGAGCAGGTAGCCCAGGTAGATCAGGATGGCGTTCCAGATGCCGGAGCCCAACGTGGTCCACAGGCCGAAGGTGATCAGGTTCATCCGGTCCAGGCCGGCGGGGATGGAGATCAGGGAGCGCACGCCCGGGATCAGGCGGCCGAAGAAGATGCTGGGCTTGCCGTACTTGTTGAAGAAGTTCATCGCGGCATCCACGTCGGACGCCTTGACCAGCCACATCCAGTCCGCGATCTTGCGCAGCCGCTCGAGCCCCAGCCACGCGCCAACGCCGTAGAGGATGTACGCGCCGATCACAGAGCCAGCGACGGACCAGATGAAGACGGCCAGCCAGTTCAGCGACCCCTGGGCGACGGTGAAGCCGGCCAGCGGCAGCACCACCTCTGACGGGATGGGCGGAAAGAGGTTCTCCAGCAGGATGGCGATGCCGACGCCCGGGGCGCCGAGCAACTCCATCAGGCCAACAATCCAGTCAATAATCCCTTGCACAACCGGCTATTGTGCCCTACTCAACCTCCAGCGACCAAGTGTGCACCGGCGCGCCGCCCTGCTGATTCTTCAGGTACTGGCGGGTGACGCGGGCCAATGCTTCTCGACGCTCCTTCGAATCCGGCCGCGACATCGGCGCCACCCGGTTGAGCGCGTCCAACTGCCACATCGCACCGTTCTGGCGGGTGCGCACGCGGCCTTCGATGATGCCCAGGTACTCCTCGCGGCAGTCATCGGCCACGTTGAGGGCGCGCAGCCCCTTGTGCGCCAAGGGGAGCAGGTGCTCGCCGACGAGTTCGGTCACCGGGATGGAGCCGAGCGTGGGCCACTCCAGGTTGGCGGTGAGCCCGTGGCGCGCACCCTGGCGGAAGTTCTCCCGCGCATCATCGAAATTCAGGCGGGACCAGACGGGACGGGTCTGGTCCGCCAAGGTTTTCACGCAGCCGAAGTAGAAGGCCGCGTCCGCGATGATGTCCTTCACCGTCGGGCCGGCGGGCAGGATGCGGTTTTCAACGCGGATGTGGGAGAGCTCCCCGTTCGGATCATAAATCGGGCGGTTCCACCGCCAAATCGTGCCGTTCTGCAGGTTGAGGTAGTGCAGGCCGGGGTTGTCGCCCAGCATCTCCGGCTTGCCGGCCTCCGCGCGGCCCTCCGGCAGCAGCGGGGAGAAGTAGCGCACGTTTTCCTCGAACAGGTCGAAGACGGAGGTGATCCACCGCTCCCCGAACCACACGCGCGGGCGGACACCCTGGTTGATCAGCTCCTTCGTGCGCGTATCCACCGCCTGCTTGAACACCGGGATGCGGGACTCGTGCCAAAGACGGTGACCCAGAAACAGCGGCGAGTTCGCGCTCAACGCCACCTGGGCACCAGCGATGGCCTGCGACGCATTCCAGGCGTTGGCGAACATGTTCGGCGCCACCTGCAGGTGCAGCTGCATCGAGGTGCAGGCGGATTCGGGCGAGATGCTGTCGAAATCGTGGTGGTAGTTCTCCTCCCGCCACAAGCTCATCTGCACCAGCTCGCCGCGGGATTCCATCACGGACTTGTTCAGGCCCGCGTAGCGGTTTTCCGGGGTCATCCAGTTCGGGTCCTCGAGGAACCTGGTGGACAAGGTCGGCAGGGTGCCGATCATTAGCGCGCTGGACCCAGCGTCGCGAGCGGCCCGGCGAACGTCGTCAAGCCTCTCCTGCAGCCCCGCCTCCAACTGCCGCAGACCGTCGCCGTGGATGTCAAGCGGCGGGTGGTTCAGCTCCACGTTGAACTGGCCCACCTCGGACTGGTACTCGTCGGGCAAGTTCGCAAGGACAGCCTGGTTGTTGGCGTGGGGCTGCATTGCATCGTCCACGAGGTTGAGCTCCAGCTCGAGCCCGATCGTGCCGTGGTCTACGAACTCCGCCTCCTGGAGATGGCGGTCGAAGGCCTCCAGCTCCTCCTCCAGCTGACGGCGGTACACCGTGCGCTGGCGGGGAGTGTACGACTGCGCAGAAACTTGCTCGCCCATGGGCGGAAATTTTAGCGGTTAGCGCGGTACCAGGCGATCAACGTGTCCGTGGAACCGTCGCCAGTTGCGGGCTCCTCCTTGCCGGCCACGGCCGCGGCGAGGTCGTTCGCCTGCTGCTTGCCCAGCTCCACGCCCCACTGGTCGAAGGAGTTGATGTCCCAGATCGCGCCCTCGGTGAACGTGATGTGCTCGTACAGCGCAATCAGCGCGCCAAGGGTACGCGGGGTGAGCTCCTCCGCCAGGATGGTGGTGGTGGGGCGGTTGCCCGGCATGACCTTGTGCGGGGCCAGCTCGTGCGCAACGCCCTCAGCCTCAATCTCCTCCTGGGTCTTGCCGAACGCCAGCACCTTGGTCTGCGCGAAGAAGTTGCCCATCAGCAGGTCGTGCATGCTGCCGGTGCCGTCCGCGGTGGGGAAGTCCTCCTTCGGCTTGGCAAAACCGATGAAGTCCGCTGGAATCAGGCTGGTGCCCTGGTGGATGAGCTGGAAGAACGCGTGCTGGCCGTTGGTGCCCGGCTCGCCCCAGAAGACCTCGCCCGTGTCGTACGTGACGCGGGTGCCGTCCTTGCACACGGACTTGCCGTTGGACTCCATGGTCAGCTGCTGCAGGTACGCCGGGAAGCGGGACAGATCCTCTGAGTAGGGGAGCACCGCGTGGGTCGCGGCACCCAGGAAGTTGCGGTACCAGACATTGAGCAGACCCATCAGCGCTGGCACGTTCTGCTCGAACGGTGCGGTGCGGAAGTGCTCATCCATCTCGTGGAAGCCCTCCAGCATGCGCATGAAGTCCATCGGCCCGATCACGGCCATCAGGCTCAGACCGATTGCGGAGTCCATGGAGTAGCGCCCGCCGACCCAGTCCCAGAAGCCGAACATGTTGACGGTGTCAATGCCGAACTCGGCCACCTTCTCCGCGTTCGTCGACACGGCCACGAAGTGCTTCGCAATCGCGGACTCGTCCCCGCCGAACTGCTCCAGCAGCCAGCGCTTCGCGGCGTGCGCGTTGGTCAGCGTCTCCTGGGTGGTGAAGGTCTTGGACGCGATGATGAACAGCGTCTCCTCCGCGTTGCAGCGGTCCAGCACCGCGGCCATGTCTGCCGGGTCCACATTGGAGACGAACTCCGCGGTGATGCCCGCGGTGGCGTACGCGCGCAGCGCCTTCGTGGCCATCGCCGGGCCGAGGTCGGAGCCGCCGATGCCGATGTTCACAACCTTCTTAATGGTGTGGCCAGTGTGGCCCTGCCACTCGCCGGAGCGCAGCGCAGACGCGAAATCGCGCATGCGGCCCAGTACCTCGTGCACGTCCGCCGCGATGTCCTGGCCGTCCACCTCGAGGTTCTTCTCAGCGGGGATGCGCAGCGCGGTGTGCAGCACGGCGCGGTCCTCGGTGTTGTTGATGTGCTCGCCGCCGAACATCGCGTCGATCTTGCTGCGCAGGCCGGTCTCCTCCGCGAGCTGGAGCAATTGCTTGACGACGTCCGCGTCCACCAAATTCTTCGACAGATCCACGTGGAGGCCAGCAGCGTCGATGGTAAAGGTCTCGGCGCGGTGCTCATCCGCCGCGAAGAGGTCGCGCAGCGTGGTCTTGGCTTTCTCCGCGCGCAGCTTCTCCAGGTTGCCCCATGCTTGGGTAGTGGTGATGTCGCCCATGGTGTCCGGTGTCCTCCGTGATCGCTGATTAGGGTTCTGACCACCACGGTAACCAAAAACCACCCGGCCGGCTGCGTGATCTATGCATAATGGCGGCCATGACAATTGTGAAGATCAACGCCATCACCGTCCCGGAAGGCGCCGGCGAGGAGCTGGAGCGCCGCTTCGCCGCCCGCAAGCACGCCATTGATGCGCAGCCGGGTTTCGAGGGCTTCCAGCTGCTGCGCCCGGTCAAGGGCGAGGAGCGCTACTTTGTGGTCACCCGCTGGGCCGACGAAGAGTCTTACAACGCCTGGTGGGAGGGCGAGGGCCGGTCAGGCCACGCAAAGTCCGGCGACACTGTGGAGGGCCACGGCCACGGCGGCGAGCACGGCCACGGCGGCGAGCACACCGGGGGCCGCGCGCCGGTCTCCGAGAAGGCGGAGCTGCTGGAGTTCGAGGTCGTCCTCGACTCCCTAGAGCAGGACTAGCGCAGGACTAGTTACCCCAGCTTCCCGCGGCCCAGGCGCAAGAGGATCTGGGCCAGGCCCGGGCCTTCCTCCCCGAGTTCGTCGCGGAACTGGTTGATAATTGCCACCTCGCGGGTGTGCACCAGTTTGGTGCCGCCCGAGCCCATGCGGGTTTTGCCGATGGCCTGGGAGATCTCGGTGCGGCGCTTCACCGCGTCGAGGATTGCGCGGTCCAACCGGTCGATCTCTTTGCGGTACTCCCGGATCTCCGCGTCCGACAAAGGATCGTCCGTGCCGGAGGGGGTGCGGATCTCGAAATCGCCCGTGGTCTCGCTCATGGGGGTTGATTATGCCACGTCAGTTCGAACGCCCGCGGGACGTGTGGGAGCCAATCTGTAGGGTTACAACACATGACAGATCTGACTTTGGGGCTTAATCCGCAACAGCAGGCCGCCGTGACGCACACGGGTGGCCCGCTGCTGATCGTGGCCGGCGCTGGGTCGGGCAAAACAGCGGTGCTGACCAGGCGCATCGCTCACCTTATGCAGGATCGAGGCGTGGCCCCGTGGCAGATTCTGGCCATCACGTTCACCAACAAGGCGGCCGCGGAGATGCGGGAGCGCGTGGCGGCGCTCGTCGGGGAGCAAGCGGAGCGCATGTGGGTGGCCACGTTCCACTCCGTGTGCGTGCGCATCCTGCGCCAGCAGGCGCAACTGGTGGAGGGGCTGAACACTAACTTCACCATCTACGACTCGGACGACTCCCGCCGCCTCCTGGGCATGATTGCCAAGGACTTCAACCTGGATCTGAAGAAGTTCACGCCCCGCACACTGGCCAACGCAATCTCCAACCTGAAGAATGAGCTGATCGGCCCGCAGGAGGCACTTGCCCAGGCGGAGCGCACGCACAACCCGTTCGAGACCACCGTGGCCAAGGTGTACGCGGAGTACCAGCGCCGTCTTCGCATGGCCAACTCGCTGGATTTCGACGACCTGATCGGCGAGGTCGTGCGCATTTTCAAGGAGCACCCGCAGGTCACGGAGTACTACCGCCGCCGTTTCCGCCACGTGCTGGTGGATGAGTATCAGGACACCAACCACGCGCAGTACGAGCTCATCCACACCCTTGTGGGCGACGGGCCGGACGCGCCGGAGCTGGCCGTGGTGGGCGATAGCGACCAGTCCATTTACGCCTTCCGCGGCGCGACGATCCGCAGCATCGAGGAGTTTGAGCGCGACTACCCGGATGCCACCACCATCGTGCTGGAGCAGAACTACCGCTCCACGCAGAACATCCTCAGCGCGGCGAATGCCGTGATCGCGCAGAACGCGGACCGCCGCCCCAAGAAGCTTTGGACGGACCACGGCGCGGGCGAGAAGATCGTGGGCTACGTGGCGGATAACGAGCATGATGAGGCCCGCTTTATTGCGTCGGAAATCGATGCCCTCTCGGACGCCGGTGTGCCGTACAGCGACATGGCCATCATGTACCGCACCAACAACGCCTCCCGCGCGATGGAGGACATCTTCATCCGCTCCGGCATCCCCTACAAGGTGGTCGGCGGCACGCGCTTCTATGAGCGCCGCGAGATCCGCGACATCGTCGCTTACCTCAAGGTCCTGGAGAACCCGGATGACACGGTGAGCCTGCGCCGCATCGTGAACGTGCCCAAACGCGCCATCGGGGACAAAGCGCAGGCCATGGTTGCGCTCCACGCGGACACCACCGGGGTGAGCTTTGGGCAGGCGCTTGTGGACGCCGCTTCGGGCAACGTCGACATGATTGCCTCGCGCGCACGCAACGCTATCAAAGGCTTCGTGGACATGATGCAGTCTTTGCGCGACGAAATCCCTGCAATGCGCAACGAGGTCACCGGCATGCCGGACCTGGGGCAACTTGTCGCGCGGGTACTGGAGGTCACCGGTTACAAGGCCGAACTGGAGGCGTCCAACGATCCGCAAGATGCCGCGCGGCTGGACAACCTCAACGAGCTTGTGTCGGTGGCCCGCGAATTCTCCTCGGAGGCTGCCAACCAGGTGGCGTACATGAGCCAGGAGGAGCTGGACGAGGTCATGCAGGAGGGCGAACCCGCGCCGGGCAGCTTGCAGGCGTTTTTGGAGAAGGTCTCGCTGGTGGCGGACGCGGACCAGCTGCCGGATAACACCCAGGGCGTGGTCACAATGATGACGCTGCACACGGCGAAGGGCCTGGAGTTTCCCACCGTGTTTGTCACGGGATGGGAGGACGGGCAGTTCCCGCACCTGCGGTCGCTGGGGGACCCGGCCGAGCTCGCGGAGGAACGTCGTCTGGCGTACGTGGGCATCACCCGCGCGAAGGAGCGGCTGTACCTCACCCGCGCAATGCTCCGAGCCTCCTGGGGCGCGCCGGTGACCAACCCGGCAAGCCGTTTCCTGGCGGAAGTGCCGGATGATCTGGTGGATTGGCGCCGCACCGCGCCGGAGCCCTCCATGACCTCAAGCGCGTGGGGTTCGCCCGCGCCGGTGCCGCAGCGCGCCATGCGCCCGCGTCGCGGACGGGGCCAGCAGAGCTCCGTGCCGGTGAACAAGGAACTCAACCTTGCACCGGGGGACCGGGTGAATCATGCCAAGTACGGCCTGGGCAAGGTGCTCACCGTGGAAGGCACTGGCGTGCGCGAGACCGTCACTGTGGATTTCGGTTCCTCCGGCACCGTGCGCCTCATGCTCATCGGCGGCGTGCCGATGGAGAAGCTCTAGCAGTTCGCTAGATGGTGATGCCTTGCTGGGCGAACCAGGGGCGCGGATCCACCTGGTTGGTGCCGTCCGGCTTGATCTCGAAGTGGAGGTGCGGGCCGGTGGACTGGCCCTCATTGCCAATCTTGGCAATCTGCTGGCCGGCGGTCACACGCTGGCCCACCGAAACGTTGTAGTCGCGCATGTGGCCGTAGACGGAGACCTCGCCGCGGTCGTGCTGGATAACCACCCAGTTGCCAAAGCCCTGCGCCGGGCCGGCCTTGATCACGGTGCCGTCCATCACGGCGTAGATCGGGGTGCCAATGTCGTTGGCAATGTCGATGCCCTGGTGCATGCGGCCCCAACGCGGGCCGAAGCCGGAGGTGAAGCGGCCCACGGACGGGGTGACCACCACGCGGCCATCAGCGGTGCGGCCGCGCTGGTATACCACGCGATTCGGGTCCGTGCTCTGGGTGATCACCGGCGCGAATGCGGTAGCAATTTCTTCGCCGAGGGAACGCGGGTCCAGCACGATGGTGTAGTCGCCCACGCTGGAGGCGGCGCCGTTTTCACCCGCGACAGCGGCTGCAACACCCGCAAGCGCCGTCAGGGCTTCCTTCGCGGACTCAATCTGGGCGCCGTTGAGCTCGACGTTGATCGCAGGAACTGCCGGCGCGGCGGTCGCGGACGGGACGGCGAGCGCGCCACCAACAAGGGCGGCGGCGACGGCAGCGGCGGTAAGCAGACGGCGATTCATCAACGGAGCAACCTTTTCGTGCGGGAGACGGCAGGGCAAGGGCAATACCGCCGTTGAATCTATCCGCCCAGACCCCCGCAAGCAACGCTCTGACGTGCAGTTTCCGCCCCGTGCCGCGCCAAAATCCGGTGTTTTCGCAGCACAACACCATGTTACGGATGTGAAAATTGTGACGAAAGTGATTGGTGGGGAGGGGGACGGGCGGGGGTAAATGAACGTCGCAAAGCAAAAAGCCGCCACCCCGTGGCGGGGTAGCGGCGGAAGGGGCGCGGCCTAGAGGAAGATGCCCCGGGCAGCCAGCCAGGAAGCCGGATCGGCCGGCGTGTTGCCGTCCGGGTGAATTTCAAAGTGCAGGTGGGAACCGGTTGAGAAGCCCATGCTGCCCATGCCGGCGATCCTCTGGCCTGCAGAGACGCGCTGGCCCACAACAACATCCAGGGACTGCATGTGGCCGTACAGGGAAACCGCGCCATCGTCGTGGAGGATGCGGATCCAGTTGCCGTAGCCCTGCGCCGGGCCGGAGTCGATCACGGTGCCGTCCTCGACGGCCAGGATCGGGGTGCCTGGTGCGTTCGCGATGTCGATGCCGTAGTGGAACGTGCCCCAGCGCGGGCCAAAGCCGGAGGTGTACGCGCCCTCTGCCGGCTTGACCACCTCGGGGAGGCGGGCGGCCAGGTCCGCTGCGGCAACCTCTACGGAGTGCTGCACGGCCTTGGTCAGCTGCTCCGCCAGGTTCTCCACCGGCTTGTACTCGGCGATGGCGAGGATCTGCGGTGCCGCATCAACCTCAGGGGTGGAGATGGCCTCGAGCGGGTTGGTGTTCGCGGCGAGGGCGATGCCGTTCAGCTCACCGCGCTGGGTGTGCTGGTTCTCGCTCTTGTTCGCAGTCAGCTCAGCTGCGGCTGCGCCTGTGAAGCCGGCGGTAGAGACGGCACCGGTGGTAACGGCAACCATTGCGACGCGACCCTTGTTCGGGGTCTGCTTGCGGTGCTTGCCGCCACTGCGAGTCGAAGTAAACATATGCCCTCTTCGTAACCATCTCGTTATTCAGACGGTGTAACTGTAACGAATTGGTTTCGACTCGGCAACCCGCTTTGGACCTTAAGTTATTCGCTCTTTCGGCCCGGTATGTTACATGACCCACGTAGAGGGATTCGTGTGACAGCTGAGTGTCCTTGGGACGAATTTGGGGTGGCGGGTGGCAGAGTAATCGGCGATGAGCAACACCCCCGCACCCCGCCCCGCCGCCTCGCGCCGCGCCGAATCCGGCACCTCCGCGCCCGGCGCCCGCCGTCGCCCGGTACGCGGCAACGTGCCTGGAGCAAAGCGCGCGAAACCTGAGGCCGCGCCGCCGCAGACGTGGGCGCAGCGCTTCCGCTACTACGCGCCTGCCGCCGTCGGGCCGCTCGCCGTGCTTGCGCTGGCGGTTATTGCTGTGTGCTTCGGCACAATCTTGATCGGCGGGTGGCGGCTTGCGTACCTGCCGGCGGCCATCGGCCAGACGTGGCTCACGCTCAACGCGGCACCATTAACTATTGATGGCGTGCATCTCGGCGCCGTGCCGCTGCTCCCCGCGGTGGGCATCGTGGCACTGATCGCCTCCCGAGTCCGCGCGGCGACGCGCATGCGAGTCAGCGTGCTCGACCTCGCGGCGATCCTGGCGCTTACGGTGCTCACCTCGCTCACGCTCAGCGGCATTGCATTGTTCATGGTCTCGGACGCGTCGCACGTCTTCGCCATCGCGCCCCCGCGCCCCGCAATCGCGCTGCTCGCACCGCTTGGCCTGCACCTCGCCGGGTTCATCTTCGGTGTCAGGCCCGTGATCTGGCGCGCGCTGGCGCGTCGAGTTGGTGCGCCTCCGGTGATCGTCGATACGCTGCGCGCGGCGTGGGAGTTCACCCGGGACCTGCTCTGGGCGGCGCTGGCGGTGTACGTGGTGCTGCTGGTTTTGGGCCACGGGCGAGTGGCGGAGATCGCAGCGGCCTACCCGCCGTACGGCTGGTCCGGCGCGCTTGCGCTCGCGGCCCTGACCATTGCGTACCTGCCCAACGCCGCGGTGGCCACGCTCACGGTGCTTTTGGGCGGCAGCTTCAACTACGCGGGCGCGTCGCTCTCCCTTTTCGACGCCACCGCCGTCGCACTTCCCCCGCTGCCCGTCTTCGCCGCGGTTCCGTCCACCGTGCCCGCCTGGGCGCCTGTACTCATGCTGGTTCCGGCGGCCGTGGCCGTCTGCTTCATCATCAGCAGGAGCTTCACGCTTGCCGACGCCGCCCTAACCGCCACATGGTCCGCCATCATCGGCCTGGTCCTCGGGGCGTACGTGACGCGCACCGCGGGCGCATACGGGGACATCGGGCCGTGGCCGTGGGTGCTGGCCGCCCTCCTCTTCGCCTGGGCCGCCGGATGCGGATTGATTGCGTGGCTGGTGGCGATGGCGCGCGGCATGGGAGAGCGCGCTGAGGCTGAGGCAGAAGCCGAGGCCGAGCCTGAGGATGCTCCGGAGCCGGAGCCCGAGCTTGCCGACGATGCAAAGGACGGCGCGGCAGTGGATGATCCGGCAGTGGATGACGCGGAAGTGAATGACGCGGAAGTGGACAGCGCCGACGGTGAGAACGGCCAAGACGGCGAACCGCGACCAGCGGACTAGACTGCGGAAGCGTGAGTTGTAAAGCTGCGATGCCAGTCGTCGTGCTCGTGTCCGGTTCGGGCACGCTGCTGCAGGCGATCCTTGATAACCAAAGCGACAACTATCGCGTCACCCTCGTGGCGGCGGATAAGGAATGCCCCGCCATTAAACGGGCAGAGCGCGCTGGCGTACCTACCCAAGTAGTTCCCATGCAGGCGGACCGCGCGGCGTGGAACGCAGAGCTTGCCCGCGTGGTGGCCGGCGGGGAGCCGGAGCTGGTGGTGTCTGCAGGATTCATGCGCATCCTCGGCGCAGAATTCCTGGACGCGTTTGTGGGTCGCACCATTAATACTCACCCCTCGCTGCTGCCCGCATTCCCTGGGGCGCACGCGGTGGCGGACGCGTTGGCATATGGCGTTAAGGTAACCGGCTGCACGGTGCATTACGTGGACGCGGGCATGGACACCGGGGAGATCATCTCCCAGCGTGCCGTTGAGGTGCGTCCCGGTGAGACTCAGGATGACCTCCACGAACGCATCAAGCAGGCGGAGCGCGAGCAAATCGTGGCGTTGCTCAACCAGGCGAAGACTGAACAGAACGGAAAGGTGACCTTCTAAATGGGTATTGAGATCAAGCGTGCGCTCATCAGCGTGTACGACAAGACGGGCCTGGAGGACCTGGCCCGCGCGTTGGGTGAGGCGGGCGTTGAGATCGTCTCCACCGGCTCCACGGCACAGCGCATTGCGGACGCTGGCGTAGCCGTCACCGAGGTTGCAGAGCTCACTGGCTTCCCCGAGGTTCTGGACGGCCGCGTGAAAACCCTGCACCCGCGCGTGCACTCCGGCATCCTCGCGGACTTGCGCAAGGACTCCCACGTGGACCAGTTGACTGAGCTGGGTATCGAGCCGTTCCAGCTGGTGGTGGTGAACCTCTACCCGTTCGAGGAGACGGTTGCTTCCGGCGCTGGGTACGACGAGTGCGTGGAGCAGATCGACATCGGCGGCCCGTCCATGGTGCGCGCGGCCGCGAAGAACCACCCGTCCGTGGCTGTGGTGACCTCGCCTGACCGGTACGCCGACGTGATCGAGGCCGTCAAGGGTGGCGGCTTCTCCCTGGACCAGCGCAAGTCCCTCGCGCTCGAGGCGTTCACCCACACGGCACAGTATGACGCAGCCGTGTCCACCTGGCTCGCCGGCCAGCTGGCGGCGGAGCTCGAGGATGCAGTGTCCGAGGCGGACGCAGCGGGAGCAGTGCCGGCAGAGGGTGCCGACGGAAGCGATGCCGGCCACCTGCGTTACGGCGAGAACCCGCACCAGGCCGCCCGACTGGAATCTGAGGGCTGGGGCCTTGCGGCCGCAAAGCAGCACGGCGGCAAGGAGATGAGCTACAACAACTACCAGGACGCGGACGCAGCGTGGGCGCGCGGCGTGGGATCACAAGAAGCCGTGCGTCGCCATCATCAAGCACGCGAACCCCTGCGGCTTGGCCGTCTCGGAGACCTCGATCGCGGATGCGCACGCCAAGGCGCACGCGTGCGACCCGGTTTCCGCGTACGGCGGCGTGATTGCCTGCAACCGCGAGGTCACCCTGAAGCTGGCTGAGCAGGTCGCGCCGATCTTCACCGAAGTGATCATCGCCCCGTCCTACGCGCCCGATGCTTTGGAGAAGCTGCAGGAGAAGAAGAACCTGCGCATCCTCGAGGTCGAGCCGGGCAGCGCTGATGAGGAGCGCCACCAGATCGCCGGCGGCTGGCTGGTCCAGGAGCGCGATACCTACCAGGCTGATGGAGACCGCGCGGAGAACTGGACCCTGGCTGCAGGCGAGGCCGCGGATGCGGCGACGCTGGCGGATCTGGAGTTCGCGTGGCGCGCCGTGCGCTGCGTGAAGTCCAACGCCATCCTCATCGCCGCCGACGGCGCTTCCGTGGGCATTGGCATGGGCCAGGTCAACCGCGTCGACTCCGCGAAGCTTGCGGTGGACAGGGCAAACACGCTTGACGACGGCAAGAATCGCACCAATGGGGCAGTGGCGGCCTCCGATGCATTCTTCCCGTTCGCCGATGGGTTCCAAATCCTTGCGGATTCCGGCGTCAAGGCCGTGGTGCAGCCGGGCGGCTCCATCCGCGATGAGGAGGTCATCGCCGCGGCCAACGAGGCTGGCGTGACCATGTACCCACCGGCACCCGCCACTTCGCGCACTAGACCCGGGCGCACAGATGGCCCTGTCTAGCCGGATCACTGCCGCGCTGCTGGCTTTCGGCATCTCGTTTCCCGGCATTCCGACGGTGTATGAGCTGCCGGTGGTCGGCCCTGTCCTTGTCCAGGCGTACCACGGCGCGCCGGAGCAACTGCGCCACCGCCTGCCGGCCCCGCCAAGACCGCACCAGCAGGAGCAGGCTGGTGGTGATCCTGCTGCGCGTCAGCTGATCAGCCAGGCGGAACTCGACCAACTCGTCCGCGCGGTTGAGGCACGCCACGGCGGCCGGGCTTCCATCTCGGTCGCAGGTGTGGA
Organism: Corynebacterium sp. CNCTC7651; assembly: GCF_021496665.1. Taxonomy (NCBI): domain Bacteria; kingdom Bacillati; phylum Actinomycetota; class Actinomycetes; order Mycobacteriales; family Corynebacteriaceae; genus Corynebacterium; species Corynebacterium sp. CNCTC7651. The sequence goes on from NZ_CP071246.1 coordinate 579,291, forward strand.
GGGGCACCTGACTGCCGGCGACAACCGGCCGGTGGGCGCGTACTCCACCATGAAGGTGCCAAGCGCCATCGCGGCGTTGCGCAAGGATCCCGGGACGTACCCGGATGCGCGCGCTGCCGTAACGCGTTCAGATAACGATGCCGCGCACCGCCTCAACAACGTGGTGAGCGGGCGCGACCTTGCCGATGTGATTGCGCAAGCTGGGTCCCGGACCACCAATAGCGCCGGGTGGCGCATGGACACGCTGTGGACCACCGCCGACCAGGCGCAGTTCGCCTCTGGTGTGCGTTGCGTTCCGGGGCACGAACCGGTGCTTGCCATGATGGGTGAGATTGTGCCGGACCAGCGGTGGGGTCTCGGGCGCATCCCGGGCGCGCGGTTCAAGGGCGGCTGGGCCGATTCACCCGACGGTTTCGTTGCCCGCCAATTCGGCCTGATCCCGGGGCCGCACGGTGATGTGGCGGTGGCAATCACCGCCGTGAATCGCGGTGGGTATCAAGCGAGCGTCGCCACGCTCAACGAGCTCGCAGACGGCATCGCGCGCCAGAGCGGGGACCTGCCGCGGGCGAGGTGCTGACACCAAGAACCCGAAAACAACAACACCCGCTCTCAACCCCAACGAACTGGGGGAGAGCGGGTGTTGGTTTAGCCGAAGGCTACGCTGCTGACGTCGAAACCGCTAAGGCTTAGCGGCTGGTGAACGGCAGAAGAGCCATCTCGCGCGCGTTCTTCACGGCGGTGGCAACCTGACGCTGCTGCTGCGGGGTCAGGCCGGTGACGCGGCGGGAGCGGATCTTGTGGCGGTCAGAGATGAAAAGACGCAGGGTCTCAACATCCTTGTAGTCCACGGTCTCGATGCCCTTTGCCTTCAGCGGGTTCTTCTTCGGGCGGCGGGACTGCTCCATGCGCGGCTTGCGGGAGTTATTGCGCTTCATAGTGTGCGTTCCTCCTTACCACGAAGACTTACGGACGCCAGGCAGCTCACCGCGGTGAGCCATCTCGCGCATACGGACACGGGAAACACCGAACTTGCGCAGGTAGCCGCGGGGGCGGCCGTCGCGCGAGTCGCGGTTGCGCACGCGAACCGGGGAGGCGTCGCGCGGCTGGCGGTTGAGCTCAAACTGAGCCTCGAGACGGTCCTCGTCGGACGTCTCCGGGTTGCGGATGATCGCCTTCAGCTCGTTACGGCGCTCTGCGTAACGTGCCACGATCTCCTTGCGCTGCTCGTTCTTAGCGATCTTGGACTTCTTTGCCATTGATTATCGCTCCTCGCGGAATTCGACGTGCTTGCGCACAACCGGGTCGTACTTCTTCAGCGTGATGCGGTCCGGGTTGTTGCGCTTGTTCTTGCGGGTGACGTAGGTAAAACCAGTGCCCGCGGTGCTCTTGAGCTTGATAATCGGGCGAATATCGTTACGTGCCATTAGATCTTCTCACCTCGTGCACGGATCTGTGCGACCACGGACTCGATGCCGTCGCGGTCGATGATCTTCAGACCCTTGGTAGAGACGTTCAGCGTGATGGTACGGCCCTCGGAGGGCAGGTAAAACTTCCGCTTCTGCACGTTGGGGTTCCAACGGCGCGAGTGGCGGCGGTGCGAGTGCGAGACGGTCTTGCCGAACTGCGGCTTCCGTCCCGTGACCTGGCAATGTGCCGACATGGGTTGACTTCCTTTACTTCTGCCGCCCACGCACTGATCGCAAGTGAGGAAAGCACCGGTACGAGCGCGCAGAGTGAGGGTCCGCGGCCACGACGTCGGTGCAGGTGCAATCGGTTGACGCAGGCGTAAACGTGTACTTCGACAACAGCGAGAGACAACTCTACATGCTGGCCGGGCGGATTCCTAATCGCTTTTGTTACCATCCGGGCCATGCAGCAGACGGTCCGCGAGCGGGCGGAATTCACCACCTACAAGCGCATCGTCGCACTCGACGTGGCGCGCGGTCTTGCCATTCTAGGCACGCTTGCCACAAACATCTGGATCTTCGCGTCGTGGCACATGGGGGATGAGGCCTTTGAGGCGGCCCTGGACCCGAACTACGCAGTGGCAAGCGAGGTCGGGGCGGCAATGAGCAGTGGCTCCTCCCTCGCGGCAGCCGACGCCCTCTACAACGCCCTGCTCTACCTCATAACAGACGGCAAATTCTTGGGCCTGCTCACCATCATGTTCGGTATAGGTCTAGAGATTCAGCGGCAATCCGCCATAAAACGCGGGCAGCGTTGGCCCGGGCGCTACTACTGGCGCGCGACCATCCTGGTCATAGAGGGCCTACTCAATTACATTTTCATCTTCGAGTTCGACGTGCTGATGGGCTACGGCCTCACCGCGCTCGCCGTCGCCCCAATCTTGGCGCGCACAGAGAAGGTGCAGAAGATCTGGATGTGGATCGGCCTTTCGCTCCACGTCCTCTTCATGGCAGTCATCTCGGCGGGCTCCCTCTGGTTGGCCAACTGGGTGGATGAGCAATGGGCCGAAGCTGAACTCACCGTCGAAGAGGCGGAGGAAGATGCCCTTGGCCTCGCCCTCTACACCCAGACGGACAGCTACCTCGACATGGTGCGCACCCGCTTGGAGTTCTTCTTCAGCGGCCGCTTCGAGATTCCCATCATGGTGCTCATGGGCTTGGGCGTGTTCATCCTCGCCGCCCGCCTCTACCGCGCCGGCATTTTCCAACCCGGGGCTCATGCTTTACGACGGAACGTCATGCTCATCTGCCTCGGCATCGGCCTTCCTCTCGACTGGGGCCTGCGACTCTTCGCCACCGGCGCGGCGGCCTCGTTCACCCGCTACGTCAGCTCCACCGTTGTCGCCTTCGGCGTCCTCGCCCTCATCGCCGGCTTTTACGTCCGACATGAAAACCGCCTCGGCGCTGTGGGGAGCGCGTTGGCGGCTGTGGGCAGGATGGCACTGACGTGCTATCTCCTGCAGAACATCTTGGCCTCGATCGTGTTCTACGACTTCGGCCTCGGCGCGGCCCGGGCAACCGCCGGTGCATGGCAGAGCCTCTGGGTCACGCTGATCTACCTCGGGTTGTGCGCGGTGCTCATCGCGTTCAGCATCGTCTGGCTGCGCTTCTTCCCGCGGGGGCCCGTGGAGCTAGTTATGCATTGGGCGTACGAGGTGCCTGCCCGCGCTGGGCAGAGAGCAGGTCGCGAATCTCGGTGAGCAGCTCGGTCTCGGTCGGGGCTTCAGCCTCCGGGTCGATGCCCTTGTGGCGCTTCTGAATCTCGTCCAGCTTGTTCATCGGCGCAACGAAGATGAAGTAGATCACAGCGGCGATGAGCAGGAAGTTGATCACGGCCGTGATCAGCGCGCCGAAGTCAACGAAGGTGGCCTCGTTGCCCGGGATGATGTGCACGCCGAGGGGGGAGAAGTCCGCGCCGCCCAGGGAAGCGATCAGCGGGTTGATGATGTTGTCCGAGAATGCGGTCACAACTGCGGTAAACGCAGCACCGATCACAACACCGACTGCCAGGTCGATGACGTTGCCGCGCATGATGAAATCTTTGAAACCCTGAAGCATAGTTACTCCCTTATATATGGTCAGATGATTGCCGGCTGCACAATCTACAACACATATCCCGGTACCGCGCAGCTCGAGGCGCGGGCGATTAGGAAAACCGGCCCCTGATCAGTAATATGTTGCGGGTTGTCCGGCTACCGTCGGGCGAAAAGACCATATGTCGCACCCAACTCAGGCACGATCCCGCCCGGTACATCCAAGGGCAGGAACCGACCTGAAGTATCAATCCTGAGGGAGACACTTTCAATGAGGAACGATATTCACCCGGATTACCACCCGGTGATCTTCCAGGACGCGAACACGGGCCACAAGTTCCTGACGCGCTCCACCCTGAAGTCCGACCGTACTGAGCAGTGGGAGGACGGCAACGAGTACCCGCTCGTCGTCGTCGATGTCACGGCTGAGTCGCACCCGTTCTGGACCGGCGCGCAGCGTCTCATGGACACCGCTGGCCGCGTCGAGAAGTTCAACCAGCGCTTCGGCGGCATGGCTCGCCGCAAGAAGAAGACCGCGAACTAAGACCGGAAAGGAGCAACAGACATGGCAACCCCGAAGTTCAGGATGTCCCGCGCGAACACCCGCATGCGTCGCGCGCAGTGGAAGGCTGATAACCCGGACCTGCAGACCGTCAAGATTGACGGCCAGGAGGTTCGCATTCCGCGTCGCCTGGTGAAGGCCGCTCAGGCTGGCCTCATCGACGTTCAGCAGTTCTAAGCTTTTCGACGAATCGCTGTAACCGGATCCCTCGACCAGGGGTCCGGTTTTTGCTTTGCGCGTAGCGGGTACAGGTTCGCGCTTGCCTTTAAGATCGGCGGTATGAAAATCCTTGTCGTCGAAGATGATCAGGACGTGCGCGATTCCCTCAGGCGCCTCCTGCACTTCCACGGCTATGAGGTGATAGAAGCGCTGGATGGTAAAGAAGCGCTGGAGGTAGTCCGCGCGCAGCGCCCGGATCTCATCATCCTGGATGTCATGCTGCCCAAGCTCGACGGGATGGATGTGTGCCGTATCCTGCGCGAAGAGGGCGATGCCACGCCGGTGCTGATGCTCACGGCGCGCTCGGAAGTGTCGTACCGGGTACTGGGCCTTGACGCGGGGGCGGATGACTATTTGCCGAAGCCGTTTGCAACGGCGGAGCTGTTGGCCAGGTTGCGTTCGCTGCAGCGCCGTTTGCAGGATGCGGGCGATCAGGGCGCGTTGCACGCCTCAACGCTCCGGTTCCAGGACCTTTCGCTGAACACCGAGACCCGCGAGGTCCGCCGCGGCGATCGACAGATCGGCCTCACCCGCACGGAATTCTCGCTGCTGGAGCTCCTTATGCGCAACGCGCGGAAGGTGCTTGCGCGCCAGCAGATCTTGGCGGAGGTCTGGGGCTACGATTTTCCGACGTCCGGCAACGCCCTCGAGGTCTACATCGGCTACCTGCGAAAGAAGACGGAGGCAGGGGGCGAGCCGCGCTTGATTCAGACGGTGCGGGGCATTGGGTACGTGCTGCGGGAGAACGCCGAGTGATTCTGCGGCAGTCGGCCGAGGTCTACGCTCGCGGTGTCACGGGATCCGCGCTGCCGCGCGCACGTCGGAACGCTCCTGTATTTCGCGCCTCCGAGGTTGCTGCCAGAGGGCTGTCCCTCAAACGCAAGCTCGCCCTGATCACCGGGGCGATGGTGGTGATCACTGTTGTAGTTGCCGGCGGGGTGGGGTACAGAGCTGCTACTGCGACAAGGATCGGGACGCTGGATGCGGAACTTGTCGCCCGGGCGGACGCGCTGGCCCAGCAGCTGGAGGATTGCTCCGCCGCGGCGGGGCAGGACCAGGTGCGGCAGATCGTGGATTCGTTCAAGGTGAACAACCCGCATGTGCGCGTCGCTGTTACCCCGGCCTGGTCGGATGCGTGGTTTGGAGATCCGGTGCCCGTCGGCGGCCCCGGCGATGGTTCGGGGCGCACGATCCAAGGCGAGCGCGTTGTTGCCCTCCGCACTGTGGAGGGCGATGTCGTTGCGCTTGCGCAGGTGGTGGATCCGGAGGGGAGAATTGCCGGCAGTTTCGGCGGCACGTTGCTGATGATTCTTATTCTCGGCGGGTTGCTCACGCTGGTGGTGGCCAGCGCGGTTCCAGCAGTCGCCGTGCGCCCTCTGCGTATTTTGCAGCGTGCGTCGGAGGACGTGTCGCGCACGGAGCAGGCGCATGCGGTTCCGGTTGAGGGCGAAGATGAGATGGCAGAAGTCAACCGCTCCTTCAACAAGATGGTGCAAACACTCATGGACTCGCGCGCGCGGCAGTCCCAGGTGGTGGCAGATGCCGGGCACGAGTTGAAAACACCGCTCACCTCGCTGCGTACCAATATCGAGCTGCTGATCATGGCCCGCGAAACGGGGCGCGAGACGGAGCTGGATCTTAAGGAGCTGGGCAGGGACGTCATCGATCAGATGGATGCGGTGACCGCCCTGATCAGCGACCTTGTGGATCTCGCGCGGGAGGATGCCCCGGGGGCTCCCGAGGAGGAGTTCCGCCTGGACGAGCTGCTGCGCGAGGCGGTGAGCCGGAGCGAGCGCCGCCGCGCCGACGTGGTGTTTGCCACCCACTTTGATCCCTGGGTGATGACCGGGGACCCCGAAGCGATGCTGCGCGCACCCGTGAACATCATGGACAACGCCGCGAAGTGGTCGCCGCCCAACGGCGAGGTAAAGGTCAGACTTGTCGCCAAACCCGGCCGCGCCATCCTCACTGTGGATGACGCCGGCCCCGGCATTCCTCCGGACCAGCGCGAGCGCGTGTTCGAGCGCTTCTACCGGGCAACTGAGACTCGTTCCACTCCCGGCTCCGGGCTGGGGCTTGCGATTACAAAGCAGGTGCTGGAGCGTCACGACGCTCGAGTGTTCGTCGAAGAGTCAGACCAGGGCGGTGCGCGCTTCAGGGTGATTTTTCCCGGGCACAAGCCGGACAACCGTCAGTAAACGCACAGCGTAGGTTCAGCGCACTACGGCACAATGTCGCGCATGGTTGATCAGCAAGTATGGGCGCCGGCGCCGCAGGCGATCGTCGAAAAGCGGCAGCGTCCGAGCGTGTGGCCCGCGGTGGCCGCGGCAGTTGTCACGTCGCTGCTAGTGGGAGGCGGCGCGGGGTACGTGGCGGGATCGGCGGGCAAGAGCACGTCTGTGACGCAGAACGCTTTGGAGGAGCCGGTGCGGGAGAGCATTGAACATGCACCGGCGGGTTCGGTGGAGAAGGTCGCGGCCACGGTGTTGCCGGCGGTGGTGTCTATCGAGGTGCAGGGCACGCGAAGCCTCGCCGAAGGGTCCGGCTCCATCATCTCCTCCGACGGGTATGTGCTGACAAACCACCACGTGATCGAGGGGGCAGCGGCGGCAGGATCCAAGATCACCGTGACGCTGAACGACGGCAGTAGGCACCCCGCAACGTTCGTGGCCTCGGATGTGAACACGGACATCGGCGTACTGAAGATCGAGGGCGTGCAGGACCTTCCCGTCATCCAGTTCGGTGACTCGGACGCGCTGCGCGTGGGCCAAGAGGTAGTGGCTGTGGGGTCTCCACTGGGGCTTTCCGCGACGGTGACCAGCGGCATTGTCTCCGCACTCAACCGCCCGGTGCGCGCTGGGCAGGGCGGGGGAGAAAGCTCCCTCATGGACGGCATTCAGACCGACGCGGCGATCAACCCCGGCAACTCCGGCGGCCCGCTGGTGGATATGGAGGGACGGCTGATCGGCATGAACTCCGTGATCGCGTCCCTGTCGTCGGGAGGGTTCGGCGGCTCCGGCTCCGGCGGGTCGATTGGCTTGGGCTTTGCCATCCCCTCCAACTTTGCAAAGCGGGTTGCGCAACAGCTCATTGATACCGGCGAAGCGAAGCAGCCCATGCTTGGCGTGCAGGTGAGTGTGTACGAAAGCGGGACGGACGGCGCGCTGATCGCAGAGGTGCAGCCAGATAGCCCAGCCGAGGCGGCCGGGCTCAAGGCGGGGGAGACAGTCACCCGTCTCAACGACCGGGTGATTGACTCCGCGGACGCCCTGATTGCCGCCACCCGCTCCCGAGAATTTGGGGAGACGGTGAAGCTTGAAGTGCGCTCTCCGGATAACTCCACCGAGAACGGTAGATGTGACACTGAGTACCGAGTAACATCCCACGCATGGCTACCTCCCAGGATTCGCTCGACTTCCTCGAGCCGGACGAGGATTTCCTGCGCGCAGCAGAGTTGGAGAACAACGCTCCGGGCACACCTTGCGCCCTGATTGTCCTGGTGGGGGACCGCCGCTTCGAGGGACCGGGAGATGACACGCACAAGCTTGTCTCCGAACTGCTCACCGAAATGGGGTTCCAGGTGGACGCTGTGGTGCGCGCGAAGTCCAAGAAGTCTGAGATCCGCAAGGTCATCGAAACCGGTGTGGTAGGCGGTGTGGACCTGGTCCTCACCATCGGCGGCACCGGCGTGGGTGCGCGCGACAAGACCCCTGAGGCCACCCGCGCGGTGATTGACAAGATGGTGCCCGGCGTTGGCCAAGCCATTCGATCCTCCGGCCAGGCGTGCGGCGCGGTAGATGCTTGCACGTCCCGCGGCATCTGCGGTGTTTCCGGTTCCACCGTGGTGGTGAACTTGGCCCCCAGCCGCCAGGCAATCCGCGACGGCGTGGCTACGATCGGCCCGCTGGTGCACCACCTCATTGCAGAGCTCAACGAGCACAGCGCCTACTAGGACCCCGAGAACATATGGCGAGTGAACCCCGGGGGAGTGAACCCCGTCAGCGCCGCCGCGCGCGGCGTAAGGCAGACGTTGAATATGACCGCACGGCGGACCGCCCCGGCGCAAGCGCCTTCGGTGCGGAGCACGAGGGTGACGCAGAACGCGTCGTGCAGCTGGATGAGTTCGCCTCCGAAGAGCTGAGCGGCAAGGACTTCTACGAGAACGAGCGCCCGCCGCACCACGGCTAGGAGCTGGCGAGCACCACCGTCAGCGGGTCGCTGAGCGATGCCGCCGCTACTTCTGCCGCCTGGGAGCGTCGCAGTAGCACCAAGACGGTACCTTCTTCACCGACGGTGACAATGCGCCCGCCGGTAGCGATCACGCGGGGGCCTTGGCCGATCACATCCACCCGCGCGCCGTGGTGCAACATCGGGATAATGTCCGGCTCCGCCAGCGGGAGGGGCACCATGGTGAAGTCCTCGCCCGGCGGCTCATCCGCCACCAACGCGCTGACCAAGTCGGGGCCCACCAGCCGCGTTTTTGTCACCACCTCGCCGGGTGCTGCACCCGCGGCGAGGATGGCCCCCACTGCCTCATCAGGGTCTGCCAGCGCGCCTTCAGGCACGACCTCGGCAGGTAGGCGTATCCGTGCCAGATCATCCGCGATCAACACCGCGCCCGCGGGAACGTGCCTGGCAAAGGTGGTGACTGTGGGGTCGGTCGATTGAACGTCGAAAAGCAAACTGCACACGGCGGCCAGCACCAAGCCAGCGGCGAGCGCCCGGCGGATCGCGGTGCTGCGGTGATGCCCTGGGAGCGCGAGTGTGTGCAAGCGGTCAGTGAATGTCTCCATTCGTATTAGACGTGTGCCGGGCGTCCCCGGTTCCATCGGGCGCGAATTCGCGGAAGCCGGAGGGGGTGATCACGGCGTTGACGGGCATGTCGTGGGGGCTGTGGGGGACGGCGGCGGTGAGCTCTCCGTCGTAGATCAGCGCAGCGACGGGGACGTGCAGCCCAGCCAGTGCTCTGTCGTAGTACCCCGCGCCTTTGCCCAGGCGCATGCCGCTAGCGTCCACGGCAAGCGCCGGCGCGATGACAAGCGCGCAGGAGCGCAGGACATTCGAATTGAACCGCGGCCCTGCCGGTTCCGCGATGCCCAGCGCTCCGGGGCGAGTGCCTGCGTCTGCGCGCGCCCATGCGAGCACGCCGTCCGGCAGAGAGATCGGGAGCCATACGGGGTGGCCGGCAGCGGCAAGGCGGGAGGCGAGGTCGGCGGGCCCGGGCTCAGACGGCAGCGGCGCGTAGGCCGTGATGGGGCGGCCCGCCGCGCCCAAATGCTCGATGTAGGCAAGGATGTTCTCCACGCACGCGTGGTCGAGCGCTGCCTTGCGGTCCGGGTCGCGGCGCAGTTGGGCTCGGTGCTCCTGCGCGGTCTTGCGGAGGCGCTGTTTTTGCGCGGCAACGTCGCTCTTCAGCTCCTGCATCAGCATCCTTTCCTCGCCGGGTCGGACACAATTTCGCCCGTTGCGGCGGGTAAGCTTCCTCTTTATGCAGAAGTCTATCGGTCAGGTTCAGGATCCTTCCCGCGCGGCGGTGCGCACGGTGGTTGTGCCGGCGGCGGGGATGGGCACGAGGTTCCTCCCGGCCACCAAAACGGTGCCGAAGGAACTCCTGCCGGTAGTCGACACCCCAGGTATTGAACTCATCGCCGAAGAAGCCGCGGCACTCGGCGCCGAGCGTCTGGCCATTGTGGTTGCCCCGGACAAGCAGGAGATCATGCGCCACTTCGGCGAATTCTCCACCCTGCGCAACCGCCTGCTGGAGCGGGGCAAGGACGAGCAGGCGGAGAAGGTTTCCCGCGCCAACGGGCTGATCCACGCTGTTGCAGTGACGCAGGATGAGCCTTTGGGGCTTGGTCACGCTGTGGGGTGCGCTGAGACCGCGCTGGATGCGGAAGAAGACGTGGTGGCAGTTATGCTGCCGGATGACCTGGTGCTGCCCACCGGCGTGATGGAGAAGATGGTCGCCGCGCGCGAAGCGTTCGGTGGGTCTGTGTTGTGCGCGTTCAATGTGACGCCGGATGAGGTGTTCAACTACGGCGTGTTCGATGTGGAACCCGCTGACAGCACCGTTGACGGCGTTGAAGTGCTCAAGGTGCGCGGCATGGTGGAAAAGCCTGCGAAGGAGGAAGCCCCGTCGACGCTGGTGGCTACTGGGCGCTACTTGTTGGATCGTGCGGTGTTTGACGCGCTTCGTCGGATTACCCCGGGTAAAGGCGGCGAGTTGCAGCTCACGGATGCGATTGAACTCATGATCCAGGAAGGCCACCCGGTGCATGTGGTGGTGCACGACGGGAAGCGCCACGACCTGGGTAACCCGGGCGGCTACATCCCGGCGAATGTGGACTTCGGCCTGCGGGACCCGAAGTACGGCCCGGCGCTCTACACCGCGATCACCCAGATCATCGCCGACTTTGAAGCGGAACACCCTGAGGTGGTGCGCCGCGCTGAGCAGGCTTAGGTAAAGCGAGGGCAAACCCTATGCGCAGTGTTGAAGACCAGCTGGCAATGGTGGTCGACGCAGCGGTGAAACCGGAACCGGTGCGTGTGAGCATCGCGGATGCGCTCGGGTTAATGTGCGCCGAAGAGGTCAGCGCCACGAAACCACTGCCGGGGTTTAGCCAAGCAGCCGTGGACGGCTACGCGGTCCGCGCGGTGGACGTGGGCGGCGCAGTTGGTCTGGGTGCCGCCAGTGACCAGCCCCGCGAGGCCGCCCTCCCCGTAGTGGGTGAGGTTGCTGCGGGATCCCAAAAACCGCTGCGCTTGCAGCCGCGCCAGGCGGTGCGGGTGGCCACCGGCGCCCCGCTGCCCACGCTTGCAGATGCCGTTCTGCCGCTGGAGTGGACCGACCGTGGCACGAAGCGCGTATCCCCGGAGCGCCCCGTCGGTAGCGGGGACTTCGTGCGCCGCCCTGGCGACGACATTCAGCCCGGCGACGTCGCAGTGCGCCAAGGTGCAGTGCTGGGGCCAGCGCAGATCGGCCTTGTCGCTGCCGCGGGGCGCGACAAAGTGCTGGTGTATCCGCGCCCGCGGGTGACGGTGATGAGCTACGGCCTGGAACTTGTGGACGTGGACCGCGATCCTGGTCTGGGCCAGGTGTTTGACGTCGCCTCCTACGTGGTGGCGGCTGCCGCGGAAGAAGCTGGGGCGGATGTGCACCGCGCCGGCATTATCAACGCAGAGCCGCGCCAGCTGCGCGAGGTGATTGCGGGCCACGTGGCACGCAGCGAGCTGGTGATTATCTGTGGTGCGGTCGGCGGCTCCGGCGCAGGCGCGGTGCAGGACATTGTGCGCGAGCTGGGGGAGGTTGACACCACTCGCGTGGCCATGCACCCGGGTTCCGTGCAGGGCTTCGGGCTCCTGGGGGAGGAGCGCATTCCCACCTTCTTGCTGCCGTCCAACCCGGTCAGCGCACTGATCATCGCGGAGACGATCATCCGTCCGGTGATTCGTACCTCCCTAGGCAAGACATCCACGGCGCGCCGCCCGGTCCGCGCGCGTTCCCTGCGCGCCATCGAGTCCGTCGGTGGCCGCCGCGGCTACATCCGCGCCCGCCTGATGCGCGATGCCGATACGGGCGATTACCTGGTGGAGAGCCTGGGCAAGCCGAGCGGGGGTGCCGCGCACCTGCTGGCCGGTTTCGCCGAGGCCAACGCCATGATCTGCCTCCCGGAGGGCGTGACTTATGTCCGCCCGGGCGACATCGTCGACGTCGAGTTCCTCCAGCAGCGGTCCTAGTGTTCGACCGCATGCTGGCGCCCTTCCGCGCCCCCACTCCAGGCTGGCCCGAGCGCACTCCGGGGCTCACGCTTAACGACGGCTCCTCCCTCGCCCTCAGGCCCTTGACCTCACGCGACGGCGAAGCGTGGATGCACATGCGAACCCACGACGAAGACTGGCTGAAACCCGTCGAGCCCACCACCCACGGGACGTGGCGGGAGGCCCACTCCGCCGCCGCCTGGCGCAACACCTACCTGAACCTGAGGCGCCTGGCGGGCGATGGCGTGGTGGTCCCATTTGTCATTGAGGTGGACGGCCAGTTCGCCGGCCAAGTCACTCTGGGCAACATCCAGCACGGGGCGGTAAGCGAGTGCTGGATTGGCTACTGGGTCTTTTCCCCCTACATGGGCCGCGGGGTGGCTACGGCCGCGTGCGCGTTGGGCACGGACCACGCGTTCGGCCGCGTGGGCATGCACCGCGTGACGGCGACCTACCTGCCGTACAACCCGGCGTCTGGCCGAGTGCTCAAAGCGTGCGGCTACCGTGAGGAGGGGTTCATGCGCCGCAACCTGCACATCGACGGCCAGTGGCGCGACCACCACTTCGTCGCTTTGAACGTGGAGGACTACCCAACAACAGCAGTGCGCCGGCTGCGGGATGCCGGGCGCATCCGTTAGCCCGAATTGGGTGGCGGTTCTTCGGCGCGCCGGGGGAGTATCGGCGGGTTCCGCCGATAGCTTGGGAGGGAAGCAATCGTGGGTGACGTGAACGAAAGGTGGCACGCCGCATGGGCAGCCCGAGCCTGATCATTGTGCTGATCATTGTCGTGTGGGTGATCGTCTTGGCGCCACTGGCGCTGGGAAACAACAAGCCGATTCGCCGCTCCGGCGAGGGCTACGAGGAAACTCGCGTGCTGCTGGAAGGCGGCACCGCGCCCGTCGCCACCCGCCGCCGCCCCAAGCTCACCGCCGCTGACGTGCACCGCCACGACACGTCCTCCGACGACTACGAGGTCGTAGAGGCCGTGGCCGATGAGGAGCAGGTGCTTATCGACGACACCAAGGGAGCACTGCGCCCCCTCTTTCCCAAGCGCGCAGGCAGCTCGCGCGTAGCCGTGATCGAGCCCATTGCTGAGGCTGAGGTTGCGGAGACCGAGCAGGTTGAGGAGACCGAGGCGGCGGATGCCGAGACCGAGGAGACCCCTGCTGGCGGCTCCACCGCGTACTCCGTGATCAAAGCGGCGGACCACGAGGACGACGAGGATGCAGAGGCTGGCTCCTCCATCTACGAGCTCGACGAGACCTACCTTGCGCCGTCCGATTTCGGTTACGCGGACGAGCAGGCAGCCGCGGGCAACGAGGACACCGAGGCCGATGCCGCGGACGACACCGTTAACGCTGAAGATATCGAGGCAGCCGATGGGGCCGATGCACCCGTTGAAGCCAACGAGGATGACATTGCCTACGCGGAGGCGCACAAGGGCCGCGGCGGCTGGGACCCGAAGCGGGACGAGCGCATTCGCGCGGACCGCCTGAAGCGCCGCCAGCGCACGTTGCTCGGCTTGATCATCGCCTGCGTCATCACCCTTGTCGCGGCCGTTGTTGCCGGCGGCTGGGTGTGGGTGCTGCCTGCGATCTCTGTCGCGCTCACAGTGTGGTTCATGGTTGCGCTGCGTCGCGTGGTCAAGCAGGAGCGGGCACTCCGCGCACGCCGGATGCGCCAGCTGCGCCGCGCACGCTTGGGGGTGGATACGGTGGAGCGCCCTGCGCCGGCCGCGGGGGAGCGTCGCCGCGCGGGATCCGTCATCCTGAACTTGGACGATGAGAGCCCGGATTTCGACCACCTGCCGCGTTACCGCCAGCCGGAGCCGGAGCGCGGCCACTTCCGCGACGAGCGCGTGGCCTAACCTGAATTTCGGACTTGAACCCGCACACGCAGGCGATTTCGGTTCCCGAAACGTGGGGAGTAACCTTGCTCGCTGTGCGGGGCTATAGCTCAGTTGGTAGAGCGTCGCGTTCGCAATGCGAAGGTCAGGGGTTCGATTCCCCTTAGCTCCACAAAGTCCCTCGTCCGCGCGCTTTAGGATTTAAGCATCCTGGTGATGGCCGCGGTCGCTTCGGCAATTTTCTCCTCGATGCCTTCGTCATTTTTCACTGCCTCGGTGACGCAATGCCTGAGGTGGTCTCGGAGCAGCGACACCGCGACCGTTTCCAGGGCTGAGTTGACCGCGCTGATCTGAGTGAGAATGTCGATGCAGTACTTTTCCTCCTCGATCATGCGCTGGAGGCCCCGTGTCTGCCCCTCGATGCGCTTGAGTCTGGCTATGTAGCGGTCTTTGTCGCTCATGTAGGCGCAGTGGGTGGGTTCAGATGACATGGTGGGGTGCCTTTACTGTGCGGAATCGAGAAGTCGGGCAGTGCTGGCTTCTGAAGTGAGATCGAGGCGGCGCAGCAGCTGGGCGTTCAGGGCCACAATTACGGTAGAAGCCGACATGAGGATGGCCCCCACGCTCATCGGCATGATAAACCCAATGGGTGCGAGCACGCCGGCCGCGAGCGGCACGGCGGCCAAGTTGTAACCTGCCGCCCACCACAAGTTCTGCCGCATTTTCTTGTAAGCCTCGCGCGATAGATCGATGATTGAAAGCACCGAGCGCGGGTCGGATGATGCCAGGATGACGCCAGCGGATCCGATGGCCACATCGGTGCCCGCGCCGATCGCGATGCCAACATCGGCTTGCGCCAGGGACGGTGCGTCGTTCACGCCATCACCAACCATGGCTACCGTTCGTCCCTCGTGCTGCAGCTCTTTCACCTTCGCGGCCTTGTCCTCCGGGCGCACACCCGCGTAGACGCGGTCGATGCCTAGCTCTTCCGCGACGCTCTGGGCAACGGCTTCGGCATCGCCGGTGATCATCACAACCTGCACATCCGCTGCGTGGAGCGCCTTGACCGCGTCGAAGGATTCGTCGCGGATCTTGTCGGCGAGGCGGAGGGCACCGATGACGCGGCCGCCCGCAAGCACGTGCAGGATAATTGCCCCCTCCTTGCGCCAGGTGTCGGCCACGTCGAGCTCGTCAGCACCGTGCTCGTCGAGAAGATAGGGGCCGCCTACCTCGATGACGGTGCCGTCTACCGTGGCCTTAACGCCGACCGCCGGGGAGGAAGAGAAGTCGCTGGCGCGGGGAATCTCAAGCTGCTGTTCCTCCGCGGCGCCGACGATTGCGCGAGCTAGGGGGTGCTCACTGTCCGACTCTGCCGCGGCGGCGAGCGCCAGCAGCTCGTTTTTGCTGTAACCCTCGACGGCCTCCACACCTGTGACAGTTGGTTCACCCTGAGTAAGAGTGCCGGTCTTGTCAAACAGCACCGCGTCGACGTTGCGCATCGATTCCAGCGCGAGGCGGTCCTTGATTAGGACACCAGCGCGAGCAGCGGGCTCCGTGGCTATCGAAACCACGAGCGGAATGGCGAGGCCAAGCGCGTGCGGGCAGGCAATGACCAAGACGGTAATGGTGCGCTCCACCGCCGAGTCAGGCTGGCCGAGGAAGCTCCACACCACCGCCGTAATCACCGCGGCACCGATAGTGAACCAGAACAGCCAGCCTGCGGCGGTGTCGGCGACGCGCTGAGCGCGTGACGACGATGCCTGCGCATCCGCGACCAGCTGCTGAATTCCAGCGAGTGCGGTGTCTTTGCCAGTCGCGGTGACCTTCACCCGGAGGCCAGAATCGGTCGCGATCGTGCCAGCCACAACGTGCTCACCGGTCTCGCGGCGCACCGTTTTCGACTCGCCGGTGACCATGGACTCGTCCATTGCGGCGCTGCCGTCGATAATCTCGCCATCGGCCGGCACCGACGAACCGGGACGCACGATGACCACGTCGCCAACTTCAAGTTCTGCCGGCGCGACCTTGATGACATCGTCGCCGTCGACCTTTTCCGCTTCGTCCGGAAGGAGCGCGGCGAGCGAGTCCAATGCCGAGGTGGTCTGCGCCAGCGAGCGCATCTCAATCCAGTGCCCCAGCAGCATGATCACCACAAGCAGGGCGAGCTCCCACCAGAAGTTCAAGGTGTGCGGCAGCACCCCGAGGCTGGAGAGCCATGACGCAACAAACGCGACGGTGATGGCGAGCCCGATCAAAAGCATCATGCCGGGTTGACGCTGGCGGATCTCAGCCACCGCTCCTGTGAGGAATGGCCACCCGCCCCAGAAGTAAATAACCGTGCCCAACACCGGGGAAACCCACGGCACCCAGGAGATGTCAGGGAGGGAGTAGCCGATCAAGTCGGCGAACATCGCGTTGAAGCCGACGACCGGAATGGACAGGGCGAGCATGATCCAGAAGAGGCGGCGGAACTGGGCAACGTGGTCCCCGTGCCCGCCGTGGTCCCCGTGCCCGCCGTGGTCCCCGTGCCCGCCGTGGTCCCCGTGCCCGCCGTGGTCCCCGTGCCCGCCGTGGTCCCCGTGCCCGCCGTGGTCGTGGTGGTGTTCGTGGTGGTGTTCGTGGGTGTCGTGGTGGCTCATAGTGTCGACGATATACCCCCAGGGGGTATGACGCAATAGTGCCTGCCTCACGAAAGGGGTAGCGTCCCCGTTTATGTCTCCCCAACGGATCCGGCGGGCCGTTCTCGTTGTGGCCCTGCTCAACTTGGCCTACTTCTTTGTCGAGTTCGCGGTGGCGGTGAACATCGGCTCCGCGTCGTGCGGTTGGCGGCGTCCTCGCGTTCCTTATCCTCATCCCCGCCATCGCGGCCTTCGCCATGGTGGTGCACAAGCTGCTCAACCCGGTTGCACCGTCGCCCGAGGGGTTGACTGCCACGGCGGTTGGTGCGCTGGTGGTGAACCTCATCTGCGCCGTGATCCTGCTGCGGGTGCGCGACGCCGGCTCCTCCCTGACCACCGGCGCGTGGCTCGCCGCCCGCAACGATGCTTTGGCCAATATCCTCATCATCGTCGCCGGCCTGCTCACCTTTGTGTGGGCCACCGCGTGGTTCGACATCATCGCCGGCCTGATCATCGGCGCGGTGAACCTCTTCGCCTTCCAGGAGGTGTGGGAGGAGTCCCGCGAGGAACACGACTCCCTGGAGGAAGCCTTCGCCGAAATGGACTGCGACTAGGGGCTAAGGACTATAGCTACGCCTCCGCGCTGCCCTCCGGCGTGGCGTGATCCTGGTCCACCACCACGTGCAATAGCGCTACGCGGCCTGCCTCGACCTGCTCGAAAGCGCGGTCGACGGCACCCCGGACCTCGTCGTCCACCTCAACCTTTTCGGCCCACGCGCCCATGGACTGCGCCCACAGCGTGAACTCCGGGTTGACCAGCTGCGTCCCCTCCACACGTCCAGGGTAGTGCTTCTCCTGGTTCGCCCGGATTGTGCCGTACTGCTGGTTATCCACCACAACCACCAGCATCGGGGTCTCATACCGCACCGCGGTGATCAGCTCTTGGCCGTTCATCATCAACTCGCCGTCGCCAGTAAACGCCACCACGGTGCGCTCCGGATCCGCCAGTTTCGCCGCCATCGCGGACGCCACCGAATACCCCATCGCGCCCAGCCGCGTCGCCAGCATCGAAGGGTAGGCCCTGGTGGGGAAGAAGCGCTGCGGCCAGAAGCAGTGGTTCCCGGCACCGTAGGTGCACAGCGCTCGCGCATCCAGCTTTTCGACGATCGCTTCCATCACCCCGTACATATCCACCGCGCCCTCCGGCAAGTTCGGGAACCGCTCCCCGGCCGGCGGGATGGTGCTGAATGCCTCGTGGATCTCGCGAGCCTCTGCGAACCACTCGGCGGTGTCTGGCTTGCCGTCCAGGTTGACGCTGCCCAGCGCCTCCGCGAACGTCGCCGGGTCCGCCAACACGTGGTGGGTGATGGCGCCGCTGTTGGCAATCTGGTCCGGGTCCGCGCTAATCACCACATTCACGCGGTCCAGCTCCTGGCGCAGCGAGAAGTTGTCGCTGGGCTTATCCCACAGCTTGGCGCCGACCTGGATCAGCACGTCCGCCTGCTCAAGCAGCGCCGCCGTGTCCTCGTTGCGGGCAGTGCCCAGCCAGCCCGCGTTCGCGGGGAGTCGAAGTGGATCTTGTCGCTGGATCGCATGTCGTTGAGCACGGGGATCTGGTGCTCTTCCGCGAAACGCTGCCACGCATCCGCCGCGTCTTGGGTCCAGCCCTGGCCGCCCTCAAAGATCAGGGGCCGCTTCGCGGTGCGCAACGCAGCCCCGACGGCTTCGAGATCTGCTGGCGACACCGCGCCTGCCGCCCGCGTGTGCGGCTGCGCGATGGTGCCTGCAAACGGCTCCTCAATAATGTCCTCCGGAAGGCCCACCACCACCGGCCCGCGGCGGCCGGACATGGCGAGGTGGAACGCGGCGGCGACAATCCGGGAGGCGCGCTCCGGTGCGTCAATCACGTACACGCCTTTGGTGATGTCCCCGAACCATGCGTTCGCGTCGAACTCCTGGAAGGATTCGCGGTACCGGTCCTCGGTAGGCACCAGGCCGATGAACAGCACCATCGGCGTCTCGTCCTGCCACGCTGTGTAAAGGCCGATTTTGGCGTTCGCCGCGCCGGGACCGCGGGTCACCATGCACACCCCAGCCTGGCCAGTGGCCTTGCCGTGGGCCTCCGCGGCGAAGGACGCGCCGCCTTCGTGGCGGCACACAATGGCCTTAACGGGAGAATCGTGCAGCCCATCCAACACGGCGAGGAAGCTCTCGCCGGGGACTAAGAAAGCGTGGTCCACGCCGTGGGTCTCCAGGGTTTTCACAATGGCTTCGCCGACATGCATCTGCTGTGAGGTCATGGCACCCAGGATGCAGATGAAACGGCAAGCTCGCTACACCCACACCCCGGATGCCCCGCGGCGCCACGTTCCCACCAGGTTGGTATCCACAATGCCGGTGGACTCCATCAGCGCATACATGGTCACGGGTCCGACGAACGTAAAACCACGGGTTTTGAGGTCTTTCGCCAACGCGACAGACTCCGGGGACTGGCTGGGTACGTCCTCCATGCTCGCAGGCACAGGGGTGGCGTCGGGCTGGTAGGACCAGATGAATTCCGCGAGGTCGGTACCTTCTTCGCGCAAGGCCAGGGTGGCTTTGGCGTTGATCAGCGGGGCGGCGAGTTTTCTGCGGTTGCGTATCAAAGAATCGTCGTCAAGCAAGTGCTCAATGCCCTCCATGGCGGCGACCTTGTCCGGGTCGAAGCCGTGGAACGCGGTGCGCAGTGCGTCGCGTTTGGTCAGGATGAGGCGCCAGGACAGGCCGACCTGGAAGCCCTCGAGGCAGAGGCGCTCGAACATGCCGGCTTCGTCGCGTACGGGCATGCCCCATTCGGTGTCGTAATAGTCGCGCAATAGCGGGTCGGTGGCGGCCCAGGGCGGCCGCGCGAGGCCGTCCGGTCCGGTGATGGGGTACTGGGATGAACGTTGGGATGAGGGTTGCGGTGTAGTCATAAGTATTGGACTCCGCTCGAGGCGGTTTGGTTCCATGAGTAGTCTTAGTCGCATGAATAGGCCCGCCGTGCGCGACTTCGCACTCCTGCTGTTGCGCGTTGTGCTCGGTGTGGTGTTTGTGGCGCGAGGCTACCAGCACTGGTTTGGGGTGGGCATGCGCGCCTCCGGCCAAGAGCTTGCCGCGGCCGGCGTGCCCCAGCCGCAGCTGAGTGCGTACCTCGCCGGCACGGTGGAGCTTTTGGCGGGCACCTTCTTAATCATCGGGCTGCTGACCACTATCGCAGCCTCCCTGCTTCTGCTGCTCACACTTGCGGCGGGGTATTTCGTGCACATTGAGCACGGCTTCTTCGCGGAAAACGGGGGAGTGGAGTACCCGCTGGTGCTGGCGGCCGCGCTGTTCATGATCGTGGTGTTTGGCACCGGCCGCGCGAGCTTGGACGGAGTGCTCACGCGTGATTGAGCACGAGCAGATCCAGGCCGCACTCTCCGCGCGGCTTGACGGGGAGCAGGGCTTGCTTGACGATGCCGTGGTGGACGCCCACGTCGCCGAGTGCGACGAATGCCGCCGTTTCTGGGAGCGCTCCGTGGCGCTGTCGCAGCAGCTTAAACGCGCGGAAGGCGGCGGCGAACTGGTGCCGCCGGACCTGTCCGAGGTGATCCTGGCGGGCGTGAGCGACCCGTGGCGCAAGATGGCGCAGCGCCGGATGGTGACGTTGGCGGTGGGCCAAGTGGCCCTTGTAGCCATGGCTGTGGTGTGGGCCGTATGGGCGGTGCGGCTCTTGGTCGGCCCTGCGGCGGCGGAGCCGGCCGCAACATCGTTCGCTGCTGTGCGCTTCGGCGTGGCATTGGCCCTTGGGCTGTGCGCGTGGCGGCCCCGCCAGATTCCGGGCGTGCTGCTGGTGGTGGGCACGATGTTCACCTTCACGGCGGGTTTTGCGCTGCGGGACGCTGTCTTGAGCGCGGGTGAGTACCCCATGGGGCTGGTGATTGTCCCGCTGCTCACACTGGTGGCCCTTGTGTGGACCTGGGTTGCGGACCGCGGCATAGAGGTCCGCCGAGCGTGGTCGCTGTTGAGCGCCGACCCGGCGAGCTAGCTAGCGCCAGCTGGGCAGCCACATGATGGACTGGTAGTAACTCTCCGGCACCATCAGCCCGTACAGGATCGGGCCCCAGTAAATGAAGGAAGCCGCAACTATGGCCAGGTAGCCGAGCGCCGCGAGCTGTCCGGAGGTGACCTGCTCGCCCGCGAGCTTTTGTACCAACGGCCACGTCACGGGCTTGCCCTTCTGGGCGATGTTGCCAAGGGCTAACGCAATCAGGACAGCGGTGAACGGCACCAGGGCGGTGGCGTAGAAGAAGTACATCTGGCGATCAAACGCGATCAGCCAGGGCAGGAAGCCAGCCATCCAGGCGATGAACGGGACAATCACACGGGCATCCCGCCGCGTGACCCACACCCAGAGCGCCCAGAGCAGCACCGGCACGGTCAGCCACCAGATAGCCGGGGTGCCAAAGAGGTAGATCATCTCCCGGCAGGTGCCGCCGTTGCCGCACGAAATGTCGGTGGCGGAGTAGTAGAGGATCGGGCGGGCGCCGACCAACCAGGCCCACGGCTTGGAATCCCACGGGTGGGAATGGCCGGAAGAGCTGGTGAGGGAGCCGTGGAACTCCAGGACGGAGAAGTGGTAGTACAGCCAGCCGGCAACCGGCTCCGGCAGGTTGGTCAGCCACGGCCAGTCAGACCCGGCGATAGTGCCGTCCGACAGCGAGTGCCTGTACACCGAGGTCTCGGAGGCGAACCAGGCGCGCCAGGACCAGATGTAGAGCAGCGCCGGCACGAGCACGATGGAAGCCAGCGCCGGCGGGACGTCCCGTAGCAGCGCGCCAGCCAGCGGCTTCTGCACGCCGTAGCGCTTGCGCAGCCACAAGTCCCAGAAGGAGCCGAGGAGGCCGAAGAACGCGATGTAATACAGGCCGGACCACTTCACGCTCATGGCAAGACCCAGCAGCACGCCGGTGGCAAAGCGCCACCAGCGGAAACCCATGCGCGGGCCGAGGGGACCTGCGGCGGCCACGTCGCCGTTCAGCCACGCCTCATGCCAGCGGTGGTGGATTTGGCGCATATCGCCGGCCAGGGTCCACGCCGCGATTACGATGAACAGCACCTGGAAAATGTCGAGCATGCCGAACTTGGCGGCGACGAGCAGGACGCCGTCGAAAAGCGCAATCGTGCCAGCGAAGATGCCGATGGTGGTGGACTGGCTCACGCGCCGGGCCAGGAGGAACACAAAGACCACGACGGCCGCGCCGAACAGCGCCGTCATAATGCGCCAGCCCAGCGGGGTGTAGCCGAAGATGGTCTCGCCCGCCGCAAGCAGCTGCTTACCCAACGGCGGGTGCACCACAAGGCCGTAGCCCGGGTTGGATTCGATGCCGCCCAAGATCGGGTTGAAGGAGGAGCGCACCATGTCCCAGCCCTGCGGCACATAGTGCTTCTCATCGAACACCGGGGTGCCGGAGCTGGTGGGCTGCGTCAGGCCCAAGAAGCGGGTAAACAGCGCCAGCGCGCCGATGACGGCTGCGGCGGTGGTGTCGCGCCGCGTCCACGGCACGGTCACGGGCGCGCCGGGAGCTGGACGCTTCGGGCGCCGTGCAGGGGCGGTGGGCTGGGCGGACGCGGGGGCGACGGTACTCACGCAGATGAATAGTAGCTGCCCCCGCGTACACTTTCGGCCTATGGCCTCCCCAGCACACGATGCCGATGCGACCACCGCGCTGCCCACCACCGGCGTGGTGTTGGCGGCTACGCCACTGGGCAACATCGGGGACGCGTCGGACCGTCTCCGCGCCGCGCTGGAGCACGCGGACGTGATTGCTGCGGAGGACACCCGACGTGCGCGCGCCCTCGCCGCCGCGTTGGGCGTGGAGCCCAAGGGCAGGGTGGTCTCCAACTTCGACCACAACGAAGAGCAGCGGCGCGAGGAGCTGCTGCGGGAAGCGCGTAACGGGATAGTGCTGGTGGTGACGGATGCCGGCATGCCCATCGTCTCCGACCCGGGGCTGGCGCTGGTAGCCGCCGCGCACGACGCGGGCGTGCCGGTCACGTGCATCCCCGGCCCATCCGCGGTGACCACTGCGCTTGCGCTCTCCGGGTTGAACGTGGGGCACTTTATTTTCGACGGTTTCGCCCCGCGCAAAGCCGGTGCCCGCGAGGCGTGGCTGGAGTCACTCAAAGGAGAGCGGCGGGCGGTGTGCTTCTTTGAGTCGCCCCACCGCATCGAGGCGACATTGTTAGACGCGGCGCGGGTGCTCGGCGACGGCCGCCGCGCCGCGGTGTGCCGTGAGCTGACCAAGACGTATGAAGAGGTCAAGCGCGCCCCGCTGGGCGAGTTAGCCGAGTGGGCAGCTGGTGGGGTACGCGGGGAAATCACCGTGGTCATCGAAGGTGGGGAAGCGGAAGCGGCGGATCCGGAAGACTTGGTCGCGGAGGTGCTGCGCCGCGTCGACGCGGGCCAGCGGATGAAGGATGCCGCCAAGGAAGTGGCGAAGGAACACGGCGTGAAGGGCGGGGAATTGTACGACGCGGTGCTGGCGCAGCGCGGGTAGCACACTTTTCCTCGATTCGTGGGGGCGTATCAAGTCAGGTACCCTGCGGGGGTCATTGATCATCCCTATATGTTTCGAGGAAACTTCATGTCCCAACGTGATGCAACCGAAAAACCGATAGCGTCTGACCAGCCGGTAACCCCGGACCAATCCGCAACTGGAGAGCTTGCCTCGCTCATCGCCGCCGACCAGCGCGGCGACCTTGCTGAAGCCACGTTGCCTGAAGACAACGTGGAAATGCAGTCGGAGGCGGACAACGCGCCGATTGACCTCGCCATCGTCCTTCCACTTGTCGCCGTGGTCATCGCAGTGGTCGGGTGGGCCCTTGCCTCCCCATCCGGCTTCACCGACTTCGCCAGCGACGCCTTCACCTGGGTGATGGAAAACGTCGGCTGGGCCTTCATCTTCTTCGGCACCGCGTTCGTGATCTTCGTGCTGGTGGTCGCGTTCTCCAAGTTCGGAACCATCCGCCTCGGCGCGAACGATGAGCAGCCGGAATTCCGCACCTCCTCATGGATCGCCATGATGTTCGCCGCCGGCATGGGCATCGGCCTGATGTTCTTCGGCGCATCCGAGCCGCTGGCCTTCTACACCGACGGCGTGCCCGGCCACGAGCCCAACGAGGTGGGCACCGCCATGGCGCAGACCATGTTCCACTGGACACTGCACCCGTGGGCGCTCTACGCCATCGTCGGCCTCGCAATCGCGTACTCCACCTTCCGCCTCGGCCGCAAGCAGCTGCTTTCCTCCGCGTTCGTCCCGCTTATCGGGCAAGAGCGTGCCGACGGCTGGTTGGGCAAGCTCATCGACGGCTTCGCCATCTTTGCCACGATCTTCGGCACCGCCTGCTCCCTGGGCCTCGGTGCCATCCAGATCTCCTCGGGTCTGGAGGCCAGCGGGTTTGTGGATAACCCCTCGGACAAGCTGATCATCGGCATCGTCACCGTGCTCACCCTCGCGTTCCTGCTCTCGGCCATGTCCGGCGTGGGCAAGGGCATCCAGTGGCTATCCAACTTCAACATGGTGGTCGCAGCCCTGCTGGCGATATTCGTCTTCGTGCTCGGCCCCACCGTGTCCATCCTCAACCTGCTGCCCACCTCCATCGGTATGTACCTGCAGCAGTTCTTCGAGATGGCGGGCCGCACCGCCGAGTCAGCCGACGGCGAGGCCGGCGGCTTCCTCTCCGGCTGGACCATCTTCTACTGGGCGTGGTGGGCATCCTGGTCCCCGTTCGTGGGCACCTTCCTCGCCCGCATCTCCCGCGGCCGCACCATCCGTGAGTTCTGCCTCGGAGTGCTGCTTGTCCCGTCCGGCCTGTCCACCGTGTGGTTCGCAATCTTCGGCGGCACCGCCATCAAGCTGGAGCAGGAGGGCAGCTCCATCGCCGGCGCAAGCAATGAGGAGCAGCTGTTCAACCTGCTGCACACCATGCCGGGCGGCTACTTCATGGGTATCTTCGCCGTGATCCTCCTGGGCACGTTTTTCATCACCTCAGCAGACTCCGCGTCCACCGTGATGGCTTCTATGTCCCAGAACGGCCAGACCAGCGCGAAGCCGTGGCTCGCTGCCATCTGGGGCATCGCCACCGCCGCCGTCGGCCTGACCATGCTGCTCATGGGTGGCGCTGACAGCCTGAACGCGCTGCAGAACGTGACCATCGTGGCAGCGTCGCCGTTCCTGATCATCCTGGTCGCGCTGATGTTCGCGATTGTCAGGGACGTGTCCAACGACTCGCTGTACCTGGCGCAGAAGGAGCAGGAGCGCTTCGCGCGCCAGCTGGCCATCGAACGCCGCGCGCACCGCGACCAGCTTGAGTTCGATGCACGCCGCAAGCAGATGGCGCGGATGCTGAAGCCGCGGGGCCGGTCTTAGGCGTCGATAAGCGCCAGAGCCCCGATAACTTATGCTGGATGCCATGAGTGCATCCCAAAACGTTCTTGTCTGCGTCGCGTGGCCGTATGCGAACGGCCCGCGCCACATCGGTCACGTCGCCGGCTTCGGTGTCCCGTCCGATGTGTTCGCCCGTTACCAGCGGATGAGCGGCAAGAATGTGCTCATGGTGTCCGGTACCGATGAGCACGGCACGCCGCTTCTGGTGCAGGCGGATAAAGAAGGTGTGACCGTCAAGGAGTTGGCGGACCGCTACAACGCCCAGATCGTGCAGGACCTCGCCGGCTTGGGCCTGAGCTACGACCTGTTCACCCGCACCACCACCCGCAACCACTACGCCGTGGTGCAGGAACTCTTCCGGGGCCTTTACGCCAACGGCTACATGGTGAAAGAGACCACGCAGGGTGCCATTTCGCCGTCCACCGGCCGCACTCTTCCGGACCGCTACATCGAGGGTACCTGCCCGATCTGCGGCGCCACCGATGCCCGTGGTGACCAGTGCGACACCTGCGGCAACCAGCTCGACCCGGCCGACCTGATCAACCCGGTGAGCAAGATTAACGGTGAGACGCCGAAGTTCGTGGAGACGGAGCACTTCCTCCTTGACCTGCCCGCGCTGCACGATGCGTTGGAGGAGTGGCTGCGCGGCCGCGAGGACTGGCGCCCGAACGTGCTGAAGTTCTCCCTCAACCTGCTGGAGGACATGCGCCCGCGCGCCATGACGCGCGACATCGACTGGGGCATTCCGGTTCCGGTCGAGGGCTGGGAAGACAACCCGGGCAAGAAGCTCTACGTCTGGTTCGATGCCGTGGTGGGTTACCTGTCTGCCTCCATCGAGTGGGCGCAGCGCTCCGGCAACCCGGACGCGTGGAAGGATTTCTGGCAGGACCCGGCCACTGAGGGCTACTACTTCATGGGCAAGGACAACATCACGTTCCACTCCCAGATCTGGCCCGCTGAGCTGCTGGGCTACGCAGGCCTCGGCTCCAAGGGCGGGGAAGAGGGCTCCCTTGGGCGCCTGAACCTGCCGACGGAGGTTGTTTCCAGCGAGTTTCTCACCATGTCCGGCTCCAAGTTCTCCTCCTCCAAGGGTGTGGTGATCTACGTCAAGGACTTCCTGGCGGAGTTCGGCCCGGATCCGCTGCGCTACTTCATCGCCGTGGCCGGACCGGAGAACAACGACACCGACTTTACGTGGGACGAATTTGTCCGCCGCGTGAACAATGAGCTGGCGAACGGCTGGGGCAACCTGGTCAACCGCACGGTTTCTATGGCCCACAAGAACTTCGGCCAGGTCCCTGCACCGGGTCCGCTGGAGGAAGCGGATACCCGCATCCTCGCCCTGGCGGAAGAGACCTTTGCCTCCGCTGGTGCGGAGTTGGCCGCCGCGCACTTTAAGAATGCCATCACCAAAATCATGCACGTTGTCGGCGAAGCCAACGCCTACATCGCGGAGATGGAGCCGTGGAAGCTGGCGAAGGACGACTCCCAGCGCGAACGCTTGGCCACCGTGCTGTGGACGGCGCTGCAGGTGGTCTCCGACTGCAACACCATGCTCACCCCGTTCCTCCCGCACACCGCGCAGCGCGTCCACGAGACATTGGGCCGCACCGGCGTATGGGCTGCAGAGCCGCGCGTTGAGGAGGTAGTGGATGACGCGGACTTCGACCTCGTGGGCGTGGGCCTGCCGGAGCAGGGGCAGACCTACCTGACCATCACCGGCGACTACGGTGCGGAGCAGGCAACCTGGGGCCGCGTGGACGTTGTCCCCGGCACTGAGCTGTCCAAGCCTCAGCCGCTGATTGCCAAGCTGGATCCGGAGCTGGGCGAGACCGGCCCGGAGTGGGCGCCGGTGCAGTAGCCTCATTTCACGCAAAGTTCACATCGAATGGACGATGTGTTCACCTTTCCTGGATACGGTGAACGCATCGTCCATTTTTGAGGGAGACCGTGATAGTGGCTTGCAGTGTGATCTTCGACTTCGACGGGACGCTCGCCATCGGGCACGGGCCGGTGTTGGCGTACGCCAACGCCGTCGCCCCGTACGCAGGCGAGCACTACGTCGCGCGAGTTGAGGAAGCGCTGCGCACTTTCGACGCCGGCGACTCCACCTACCGCGACGGCTACCACGTCGTCGGGGAGTTGGCGGCGCAGGACGGGGTTTCTTCCGGGACGATGAACCAGGCCTACCAGGCCAGCCGTGAGATCTTGGGAACGAATGCAGCACCCGTAAACGCTCCCGTTGGGCTCGCCGACCTCTTGGCCGAGCTCAGCCAGCACGCGGAGCTGCATCTCGCTACAAACGCACCGGGAACAGGGGTCGAACAGGTCCTTGACTCCTGGGGCGTGCGCCCGTACTTCGACCACCTGCACTTTAGCGTCGGCAAGCCGGATGGGCTCTACCCAATCCTGTGCCAGGCGCTAGAGCGCGGCCGCGTGCTCGCAGTGGGCGACATTGTCGAGTTCGACCTGCAGCCCGCTATCGACCTCGGCGCGGATACCGCGCTGGTCGGGGCGACTGCGGCGGGGTCGGATGTCGCCGTGACAATGCGCGGGCAAACCCTCAACGACCTTCGCGGCGAGCTTGTCAGTTGGGCCACCCAACCACCAACCCAGGAACCCTCCTAGACCACGCCCACCCCGAAAGGTCATTCCCATGCGCAAGTCTGTCCTCGCCTTCGGTGCGCTGCTCACCACCGCGGCGCTTTCCCTCACCGGCTGCTCCTCCGATTCCAACGGCAACACCAACGCGACGAACGCCACCAGTGCAGCCGCCGATGGGGCCAACTGGCCGAAGTCCATCACCATCTCCCTTGTCCCGGCGACCGAGGGCGAGAACCTCGCAGAGGCCCTCAAGCCACTGACCACTTACCTCTCCGACAACCTCGGCATCGAGGTCAACGGTGTGGTGGCCAACGACTACGCCGCCACCGTGGAGGCCATCGGCGCAAACCAGGCGCAGGTTGCAATTACCGACGCCGGCTCTCTGTATAACGCAATGAAGCAGTACGACGCTGAGCTGCTGCTTCGCGACGTTCGTTTCGGCGCCACCTCCTACGCGTCCGTGGCATACACCAACAACCCGGACAAGTACTGCAAGGACGAGCCGGTCATGGCGACCTATGAGGCCTCCAAGACTGAGTTCAAGTACTGCAACGGCATTGAGAAGGCCGGCGAGACGGCGTCCGGCCAGGGCCCGGCAGCGACCGACGCGCTGAAGAAGATTGAGCCGGGCACCAAGGTCGCAATGCAGGCGGCGACGTCCCCGGCTGGCTACCAGTACCCGGTTGTCACCCTCGAGGACGAGGGCGTTGACGTGGACAAGCTCACCCAGGTGCCTGTACAGGGCAACAACAACGCCATGCTTGCAGTGCTTAAGGGCGACGCTGAGGTCGGTTTCGGCTACTGGGATGCGCGCGCATCCATCATCAAGGAGGCCCCGGAGGCTGCAACTGACATGGTCGCATTCGCCTACACCGAGATGATCCCGAACGGTGGCGTCGTTGTCACTAAGGACCTGCCCGCCGATCTGAAGGCCAAGCTGGCCGACCTGATGGACACCTACGTAGACTCCTCCGAGGAGGCGAAGCAGGTCATGCAGGATCTGGTCGGTCTGACCGACTGGACCAAGGTGACCAACAAGGCAGAGATCGAACGCTACGGCGAGATCTACACCCGCTTCAAGTCCTAAGCAGGTAAAACACCATGCAGCAAGATCATGCCGGTCGCACGAGCGGTGCCTTGGCGCATGAGCCTTGGCCCATCGTGCTCGACCACGTGTCAGTTACCTATCCAAACGGCACGCAAGCGCTCAAAGATGTGTCGCTGACGATTGAACCAGGGGAGATGGTCGCAGTTGTGGGCCTGTCCGGGTCGGGCAAGTCCACGCTGATCCGCTCCATCAATGGCCTCGCGGAGCCGACCGCCGGCCGCGTGAGCGCTGGCCCTTACGTGATCAATGAGCTTAAGGGCAAGCAGCTTCGTGAAGCGCGGGGGCAGATCGGCATGATCTTCCAGCAATTCAACTTGGCGGAGCGTACTGACGTCTACCACAACGTCCTCGTCGGAAGCTTCGCCCGCAACCCGTGGTGGCGCACCCTCCTCGACCGCCCGACACCGGAGGACCAGGAGCTTGCTCTGCGCTCGCTGGAGTCCGTGGGCATGTTGGAAAAGGTGTGGGCCCGAGCCGGGGCGTTGTCCGGCGGCCAGAAGCAGCGCGTTGCGATCGCCCGGGCGCTCACCCAGCAGCCGGCAGTGATGCTGGCGGATGAGCCCGTGGCCTCCCTTGACCCGCCGACCGCGCACTCGGTGATGGCCGATCTGATGAGGATCAACCAGGAACAAGGGTTGACTGTGCTGGTTAACTTGCACGTCATCGACCTCGCGCGCCAGTACACGACGCGCTTGATCGGCTTACGCCAAGGCGAGCTTGTTTACGACGGCCCGACCGCCGAGGCCACCGACGCCGACTTCGAGCAAATCTATGGGCGCCGCGTGCTGCCCGGCGATGCGGTGGGGAAGCACTGATGACGGCCCCAACCACGCGGCCGGCGCTGCCGGAGAAGCCGACGAATCGGGGACGCACGCTGCTGATCGTCGCAGCTGTTGTCGCGTTTACGGCCCTGACGATGACCCCGCAGATCGGCGGCATCAACGTCGATTTGGCATCGATCGCGCAAAACTGGCGCAACGGTGCGGAGAAATTGCTGCAGATGCTGCAGCCGAACTTCGCTTTCTTGCCGCGCACCGCGCGCCCGATGCTCGAGACTGTGCAGATGGCCGTGGTCGGTGCCGTACTCTCCGTCATCATCTCGGTGCCGCTCACGCTGTGGGCGGCGGCCCCGACGAACCCGAATAGCGTGGGCCGAGCGATTGTCCGCACGCTGATCAACATCATGCGCTCCGTGCCGGACCTGGTCTACGCCTCCATCCTCGTGGCAATGGTGGGTGTCGGTGCTCTGCCGGGTGTTATCACGCTATTCCTCTTCGACCTCGGCATTGTGGTCAAGCTGGTCTCTGAAGCAATCGACTCGGAAGACCACGCCTACATCGAGGCTGGGCGCGCCGCTGGCGGCACGCAATTCCAAATCAACCGCACCATGGCGCTGCCCGAGGTCATGCCGTTGTTCATGAACCAATGGCTGTACACGCTCGAGCTCAACGTGCGTGTATCGGCAATTCTGGGCCTGGTCGGCGCGGGCGGCATTGGCAGGCTTTTGGAGGAGCGACGCTCCTTCTTCGCCTACGACGACGTCTCGATCATCATCCTCGAAATCCTCGTCGTCGTGGTGCTCGTGGAGATGCTGTCGAACTGGCTACGAAAGAGGCTGGTATAGATGGACATGAGCTTGCCGAAAAAACCGCGAAAGACTCACGAGACGGTGGTGTCGATCATC
Source organism: Corynebacterium sp. CNCTC7651 (assembly GCF_021496665.1). Classification (NCBI taxonomy): domain Bacteria; kingdom Bacillati; phylum Actinomycetota; class Actinomycetes; order Mycobacteriales; family Corynebacteriaceae; genus Corynebacterium; species Corynebacterium sp. CNCTC7651. Next base: position 609,639 of record NZ_CP071246.1, read on the forward strand.
ATCGGCCTCGTCATCCTGGCCTCGTTCGCCTCGCTGCGCATCACCTGGAGTGATTTGCCGCAGGTGCCCGCCCAGGTGTGGCATTACCTAAAGTTGATGTTCGAAGATCCGGACTGGTCGCGACTGCCACGCGCACTCATGGAGATGTGGCGCTCCATCTCGATGGCGTGGATCGGCATGATCGGCACGGTGATTCTCGCAATTCCGCTGGGTATGCTCGCTGCCCGCGGCGTCGGCCCGGCGTGGCTTCGCGCTCTTCTGCGGGGACTGTTTGCTGTGATCCGCGCATTCCCCGAAGCGGTCGTAGCGATCATCCTGCTCACCGTAACTGGACTGACCCCGTTCACCGGCGCGCTGGCCCTGGCACTCTGCGGCATCGGCCAGCAATCGAAGTGGGCGTACGAGACGATCGAGTCCCTGCCGCCGGGGCCCGCCGAGGCCGTGCGAGCCGCGGGCGGCACCACGGCGGAGACGGTGCGCTGGGCGTTGTGGCCGCAAGCCGCACCCGCATTGATCTCTTTCGCGCTGTACCGTTTCGAGATCAATATCCGCACCTCCGCCGTGCTGGGCATGGTGGGTGCGGGCGGCATCGGTGACATGCTGTCGAATTACACCAACTACCGTCAATGGGACGTGGTGGGCATGACGCTCATCGTCATCATCGTCGCGACCATGATTGTCGACGCGATCTCCGGCGCCATTCGTCGCCGGATCATGAGAGGAGACACCGTCCGTGCCGCAGCCGCCGAACCCGGAAACGATTCCGAGCGTGAGGATCGCCGCCGCGATGTCCTCATTGCAGCCGAAGGAACGGGCGGTCGCTGAGGCAATCACCGCAGATCCCGCCGCAGCTGTCGAGATGACGGCGCAGCAGCTGGCCGACCTCGTCGGTGTCAGCCGCGCCAGTGTTGTCCGCACCGCTCAAAGCCTTGGCTACACCGGTTTTCCGCAATTGCGGGTGGCGCTCGCCCAGCAAGTCGCGGGGGCGCCGCACGAGGCGGCATCCTCCGAAAGTGGTTCGCTCCTCGACACCGTGCGCCAGGGCGTTGCCGAGTTTTCCAGGCGTCTGGACGCCTCCTTCGCCGCTCTCGACGAAACGTCGCTCACCCGCGCGGTGCAGCTTCTCGACACCGCTGACCGCGTGTTGGTGGTGGCCAACGGTTTGTCTGTTCCGCTCGGACTCGACCTGACGCAGCGCTTGATCTCGGCTGGCCGCCCAGCTGAGTTTCACGCAGACGCGATGACGCAACGCATTGCCGCGCACTCGCTCAGCCAAGCGTCGGTGTGCTTCGTGTTCTCCGGATCCGGGGCGAACCGCACGACCCTCGAGGTCGTGGCCCAGGCGCGGGAAAGTGGCGCCACGGTCATCGCCGCGACGTGCTTCGCGCCCTCGCCGCTAATCGACATCACAGACACCGTGCTGCTTATCCCGCCGGTCAATCCGACGTTCCAGGCGGAATTGGTCCATACGTCTCGAGCGGCGTTGATGGTCCTCACCGAGCAGCTCGTCGAGGCGCTCCACTCCGAGCGCGGGGAACGCAGCGCAACCTGGCGGCACTCGGTGCTCGGTCTCGTCGGCGAAACGCTCGAGGGCTAAGCCGCAATAGTTACAAGAACTGCCCGATGAAGGCCGTGAGTTTGCCGGGCTCCTCGTCCTCGAAGCGTTGATCCACGACCACAATCGGTGCCGCGTATTTCTGCTCAGCACCGACAACGACGAGGTCGGTGCCGTAATCGTCGATCAGCAGCTGCCAGGAAAAACCCTCGCGGACTAGGGCTTGGCCGAGCGCGGTGCCGTAGATGCGCGCCGTCTCCCCGCGGGGGTAGCTGCGGCGGACGTCGGCGGGCAGCGCGAGGTAGTCGGTGAGTTCTGCCTCGAATTGGCCGACAACGTCTTGGATTGCGCCGCCGATGCCGCGGCCGGCGGCTTCGGCGAGGTTTGCCTCGAGCTGGCGGCGGGTGGCGGAGTCGAGATCTGTGAATGTCATAGGGTTGATCCTATGAGCAAAAAGTCGCGCCCCACGCCCGTGCCCGCTGAACGCGTCGACGGATTGGTCGATGCCCACACGCACCTGGCCTCCTGCAAGGCCCGCACATGCGAGGATGTGGACGCCATTGTCGCGCGCGCGGCGGATGCGGGAGTGGCGCGGATCTGCACCGTCGGCGACGGCTTGGCGGAGGCGGAACTCGCGCTCGCCGCCGCGCACTGCAACGAGCGGGTCTACGCGGCGTGCGCTATCCACCCCACGCGGGCGCTCGAGCTTGACGACGCCACCCGCGCGCGCCTTACCGAGATGGCGGGCGACCCGCGTTGCGTGGCGGTGGGGGAAACCGGCATCGACACCTACTGGCTGCAGCACGACGCGGAAGGCACCGCACCGCTGGAGGTGCAGGAGGAGGCGTTCCGGTGGCACATCCATCTGGCTGTTGCATCCGGCAAGGCGCTGATGATTCACAACCGTGAGGGGGACGCAGAGATCATGCGCATCCTCGCCGACGCGCCGCGCCCGGAGCACGTGATTTTGCACTGCTTCTCCTCCCCGCTGGACGTCGCGCGCGAGGCGCTGGACCGGGGCTACGTGCTCAGCTTCGCCGGCAACGTGACGTTCAAGCGCAACGAGGAGCTGCGTGAGGCGGCGGCTCTGGCTCCCGCTGGGCAGTACCTCATTGAGACGGATGCTCCGTACATGACGCCGGAGCCGTTCCGCGGTGCGCGCAACGAGCCGGCGTTCATCGGGCACACGGCGAAGGTCATCGCCGAAGCCCGCGGTATGGAAGTGGCCGATGTTGCTCGTGAGGTAGGAGAGACATTTTCGCAGGTCTACGGCGTGTGACCGGCCACAAAAATCGTTCGATTACTTGAAAGCGATACGGCCGTTACCGTATTGTTACCCGCATGTCTGCCGCCACCGCTAAGCGTCTGAACCCGTCCGGCCCGTCCACCACCTCCCGCGTCGCCGCCGGCGTCGTTGCCGGCGCCGTGATTGTCGGCGGTGCCGGCACCGCGCTCGCCGCGCAGAAGAACGTCACCATCGACGTCAACGGCGAGGCCACCCAGATCAAGACCTTCTCCGGCAACGTTGAGGGCGCGCTGCAGGCCGCCGGCGTGCAGGTGGGTGCCCAGGATCTGGTTTACCCGGCTCCGGGCGACGCGCTGGCAAACGGCGATACCGTCACCGTCCGCACCGCAAAGCCAGTCGCCGTTGTGGTCGACGGCGTTGCGCAGCGCCTCACCTCCACCGCGGCAACCGTGGGCGACCTCATGGAGGAAGCCGGCATCCACGCGGATGCTGCCACCGACGTCGACCGCACCGCGCCGGTCACCGAGGGCCTGAGCGTGGACGTGACCACGCCCAAGGTGGTGGCTATAACCGACGGCGGCAACACCACCTTCACCACCGCCCCGGCCAAGACCGTTGGCGCGCTACTTTCCGCCCTGGGCGTGGCGGTGGATTCGGATGACCGCGTGAACCACCCGCTGGACGCGCCAGTCACCGCGAACATGGAGATTGTGATTGACCGCGTGGAGGTCAAGCGCTCCTCCGAGGTCGTGGCCGTGGAGGTCACCCCGATGTACGTCGAGGACCCGAACTTGGACGCCGGTGCCGAAGAGGTGCGCGAGGAAGGTGTCCAGGGCGA